>JAISWZ010000179.1 GCA_031270945.1 Clostridiales bacterium
CTCCCTGAGCTCGTCAGGGTAGAGCGAGGCGAATTCGCGCAGCATCCCGCCCGGGAAGCTGTTGGAGCTTGAAAGCAGGTTTCTGGTTTCCGCCAGGGAGTTTACAATCATTGATTGCAAGTCTGGAGCTGAGAGATCCCAGTTTTCCTGGAAGCAATGCACCGCTTTCCACTTGAACATTTCGCAAGCCCTGCGCTCCACGAAAGACTCCTTATACAGCGCAATGTACCGCGCAAGCGCGGGCTGGTTGATTTTCAGCTTGTTTTCTTCCATAAATCTAAGCCTCCATTCGGCATTCCCAATCGGGATAGCCTGTATATTTGGCCGAAGCTCTTTGGCATTCCCAATCGGGATTAACCTGTATATTTGGCCGAAGCTCTTCGGCTTTCTCGCGTGCTTAATGATGTTGCTAGACGAACATTTGCATAATCAGAAAGATAAGAACAAATTTTGCTGGCAACAAAGACATTGTTACGCACAGCGCTATCGCTGTTGCTACCAAAAACCAAAGCGTGATGCGTTATTAAATAAATTTTAAAGCGCTTGCTAGCATAGTCTGATGATCGAAATTTCTTAGCGCTTGTCGAAACATGAGGAAGTTCCTCGAATAAATTATACCACGGGTTGCAATGGCTGACTAGTCCTTTGAGCAAGAAATTTAAAATATTTATTTGCCCCCGGAGCTAGATGCCCGGATTCAAGGCGGGCAATGATAAATTTGCTCCACATTTGAATGCTCGACCCGTTAATGTTGCGCGCGAATATCGCCTAAGATGGCGAAGCTCTTCGGCTCTGTGGCGTATACAACAATAGTGTTGTATGAACATTTGCGGCATTGACGAGATTTGGGCCGATTTTACAAGAAGTTGCTACACTAACTAGCGAAAAGAACCCCTAAAATCATTTTGCGATTTCTCATGAAATCAAGGAGGCGCTGGCTACGTTTCAGGCGCTCGCGAGGCGCTCGAATTATCGGAGCGCCTGTCGATTTATGAAGAACTCGCTCGAATGATTATACCACGCGCTGCAATGGTTGGCTAGCCCTTTGAGCAAGAAATTTAAAAATATTTATTTGCAAGCGTCGCTGGACGGTCGGATTCATAGGGAGGCAACGATAATTATTATCCACATCTGAATGCTCGATCCGTTAATGTTGCATCCGAATATCGCTTAAACTGACGAAGCTCTTCGGCTTTATGGCGTATCTGAGATTGTTTTGTGAGAACATTTGCGGCATTGGCGAGATATGGGCCGATTTTACAAAAAGTTGCTATACTAACCAGCAGAAAAAACTCTTAAAATCATTTTGCGATTTTTATAAATTAAAAGAGGCGCTCAACGATAAACGGGGCGCTAAACGAGGCGCTAAAAGATATACGAGGCGCTCAAAGAAGCACTGAGCCCAATTTTCTTTCAAGCGCTAGCGTGCCTAGTGAATTCGAAGCGCTCGGCGCATTCGAAGCGCTCGGCAGCGCCATGCCATCCCCAATGTGATATAATGCCGTTGGATGGTGATCTTATGAGCGAAAAACAATACAGCACTGGGGAAGCGGCCAAAATCTCAGGCCTGACTATCCGCACCCTCCAGCACTATGACAACATCGGGGTATTGCCAGCGTCTGGCCGAACTGAGGGCGGACGCCGCTACTATACAGAGAAGGACATGGTTAAGCTGGAGCACGTGGTGTTCTGCCGAGGGCTGGGCTTTTCCCTGGAGCAGATCAAAACGCGTCTAATGGACGAGTCTCTGAGCGGAAATGTGATTGAGTTGCTGGAAAACCAAAAGCTGGCCTTGTACACCCACATATCCAGCATCCAGAACAGTGTCGCCGCCATTGAGGCCAGCCAGGAGATTATAGCGGCAGGGGCCACTCCGCCTTGGATGACGCTGGCGACGTTCATGCAGTCCCTGGGAACGGTCGATCTCGTGGAGTGGGCAAGCTACGGATTCTCAAAAGAGCAGCTGGACGTGTTCGCGCTGCATCTCCCTACCTGGGAAGACGCCTTGGACTTTTACAACACGTGGAAAAGGCTTTCCGTCAAAGCGGCCGCTTTTCATGAGGCAGGAGTCGGGATAAGCGAATCCATAGCCCAAAAGCTCGCGCATGATTGGATAGCGATGGTTCAGAAAGCTACAGGAGGCAACGCTGAGCATAGGGAAGCGTACCTTGCGGTTGACAGGCAGCGCGAAATGTGGAGCCCTGCAGAGAGGGCGCTGATTGAAAGGGCTGATCCTTACATCAATGAACTGATTGAGGCGTACGAGGCGCTGGGTGATTGAAATGATAGGTATTCTTGGCGGCAAGAAATGCCTTGAAACAAGCAATGCCTAGCGCTTGTCGCTTGAATAAATTGCTCTTCCTTTATCAACTCCAGATTTCGGGGCCTCCGCCCCGAATTTTTTTATTTGCTTTTATTAATTTTTGCTTGCTCATGACGTGGCGTAATGATTTATCATGAAACTGGCGAGCGCTCAATAAATTCCTGAGCATGCCGTTCGTTAGCGCTAAACCGCGCTGGCAACACTTTCGTCAGGCCACAAGGGGAGTGAGACATTGGGCAACATCATAGAAATCGAAGACTTGTCAAAGCGCTTCCAAGAGACGCTTGCTGTGGACCACATAAGCTTCTCGGTGAGGAAAGGGGACTTGTTCGCGTTCCTTGGAACCAATGGAGCGGGAAAATCCACCACCATTAACATGATTTGCACCCTGCTTTCAAAGACGTCGGGCAGGGTCGTGGTGGACGGGCTTGACATCGACAAGAGCGCGGCGGATGCCCGCAAGCGCATAGGCGTCGTTTTTCAAGGCAATGTCCTTGATGACCTGCTTACGGTAGAGGACAACTTGAGCCTTCGGGCTCGCTTTGCAGGCCTGAAAGGGAGCAGCCAGATATCTGAGCTGAGCAGGCTTTTGGATTTGAAGGAAATCTGGAAGCGGCCATATGGCAAGCTTTCCGGAGGGCAAAAGCGCAAGTGCGAGATTGCGAGGGCACTTTTGGGAAAACCTGCTCTTCTCATATTGGATGAGCCGACAACAGGGCTTGATCCCCAAACGCGAAAAAGCATTTGGACCCTGGTCAGAGAGCTGCAGAAAAAGCAAGGGGTTACGGTCTTTCTGACAACTCACTACATGGAAGAGGCGGCTACATCGGATGATGTAGTCATTCTGGAAAAAGGCAGGATATGCGCCAGAGGCACGCCGGACAGCCTTAAGACTATGTACGGGAAAGACACTTTGCGGTTGAGGTTTGAAAACATGAGCGCTGGGCAGGAGGCTTTAAAAAAGCTCGGATACGCCCCGGAGCGCCAAGCGGATTGCTTGAAGCTGTCCGTTGCCGATAGCCATGAGGCGATGTCAATCTTGAACCAGATCGGCGGCTTCCTTGACTTCGAGCTCGTCAAGGGAAATATGGATGACGTGTTTTTGGCCGTGACAGGCCACGCGGAGGTGCCGCAATGAGAGAGGTTTTGGTTATGGCGGAGAGAACCGCTAAGCTTTACTTGAAGAACCCGCTGGCTCTCCTGTTCTCTTTTGTCTATTTGCTTCTGTTCGTCTTTTTGTTCGCCTTGTTCCTGGGAGACTATATGGCAAACGCCATGGCAGGGATTTACGCGGAAGTGCAGGGAGTCAACATAGAGCGCTTCAGATGGCTGGTTGACGCCACATCTATGTCTGGCACCCTAATGATTGGGTGCATACTGGCCCCTCTCAATGTGCTAAGCGTTATGGTGGAAGACAAAAGCGGGAACAGGTTCGACAGTTTCTTGGTTTCTGCGGTTTCTCGCAGCAAGCTGGTGATGGGATACTGGCTTGCCCCGTTTTTGATCGCAACTCTTCTTAATGCCATAAGCCTTTTTGTGATCCAGGGTTTTATCGTGGCATCAGGCGGCGAATGGCTAAGCGCCAAAGACGCCCTGCAATTGATAGGCCTGATCGCGTCCTGCGTTTTCTCATCCACCAGCGTTTTCTTTATCGTAGCCATGCTCATGAAAAACGCAAGCACTTACAGCACGATTATGGGCATACTGTCAGCTGTGGTAGGGCTTGTCACAGGCGCGTTTCTTCCAGTCGGATCCTTCCCTGAGGGCTTGCAGAAGGCGTTCGCGTTTCTCCCGGCGCACCATGGCGCTGCATTGATGCGCGAGGTTATGGCAAGAGAGCCAATGAAAGCGGTTTTCAGCAATGTTGGCGACCAGATGGTCAAAGGAAGCTTCATGACCGGAAACGAGATCAGGGACATTTACGCCGCCGAAAACGGGATCATATACATGTTCGGGCAGACGCGGGTGCCGTCCCCGCTTATGCTGGCCGCGCTCCTGGGATCAGGGGCGCTGTGCCTGGCGATAGGAGTTTTGTGGATGAAGCGGTATGTGAAATAGGCGCGGGAATAAAAACAGGGCGAAAAGCTCTTGCTTCAGGTTAGGCCTAGGCTTGAGCGCAATCTGAAGAACGAGCAGCCACTTTCAGATTGCCCCAACCTGCGCTTTCGGCCTTATGGGTGCGCCATTTTAATAAAAGAAGCCCGCAAACCCAAAGGCTTGCGGGCTTCTTACGGAAGCGGTGGGATTCGAACCCACGGTACCCGGAGGTACACCTGATTTCGAGTCAGGGCCGTTATAACCACTTCGATACGCTTCCTGACGGCTTGCTAGCGGGTGCCAGCGCTGGATTGCCCTTGGGTTGCTTAAGATCGCCAAGCTGTTTCCCACGAGAAGTCATTATATAATAACGCTTCGAAAAAGTAAAGAGCAAATTTCAAATTTTCATAAGCCATAATATGCCAATGGATGTTCCCAGCCTAAGAGCATATCCCAAAATTTATTTTTAAACTCGGAAAAGCACGTGTTAATGCATCGCATGCCTTTGGCGTTTGCCCTTGGCAAATGCTATCCTGCGCCACTTGAGAATTCTAAGCGAATGCCTGCGCAAATCCTAAGCTAAGCGTTGCTTCCTCGACGCTCTCCCGCTTCATTGCCTCTTTGTCAATCTTTCTGTATAAGACGCCTGATAAGCTGGACTCGCACACCTTCTCAAAGCCAAGCCCTTTGAGCGCTGACTTGTGGGATAAGCCGCCGCGCTTCCAGTCGCAGATCCAAAGCTCGTCTAGGCCCTTTTCCGAGTACCGCTTGTCTATCCACTCCAGCAGCAGGGTTGCGATCTTTCCGTGCTCGCTCGGGCTGGCAACAAGGGCCTTGATGTAGCCAACAACCCGGTACCTGTCATCGTCATCTTCATAGAAACTTTCGGGAAGCCCCATGTCTTCTGCCGCTTCCAAGAATGAAACTGTTTGGACGCAAGAGAAGCCGCTTAAAGCTTCTCCCTCGCAAGCGGTGAAGACAATGCCGCTTGAAAGCAGCCGTGACATTGCGTCAGGGCTAAAGAAGCCATCTCCATAAGCCTCATTGGCCAAACCTGTTGCCTGATCAATAAAACCGCTGTCTATGCTTGAGTTCTCTCCTATGAACATCGCTGTCTCCTCGCTAGGCGCAAACGCCATAATTCTACTGACGATCACTCGTTGCCCGTCTTCCGAATTAATTAAGAAAATTCTAAACCGTACTGATCGTCAGTATCAATATATGCATTATGCGCCAAAAGCGTCCAAGCTATACAAGCGAGTGAAAAGAACTGCACTTTTAACTCGGATGGGTGGTTGCTCATGAGTGAAAACAATGATTGAATTTCCTGATGTTTTCGCTCGCAACAAGCGGATATCCTTTGGCTGGTCCCTCCCCAACTTAACCCAAGCTTGAAACTGGGCCTTCGCAAACATCGAAGGCCCAGCTGAGTTGGTGATCGAAAAATCTTAGAAAGACAGCGGCGCGTCTTTGAAGCTTAAAAGGAACGCATCGCAGAGGCTTGCTATGTGATCGCGCAGATAGTCCCATGTTGCGTCGTAGATGCCATATACAGTCATCCCAGCCATTTTGGCGCTCTTGATCCCCTCAGGCGTGTCCTCGAACACTACGCAATCGGAGGGTGCGACTCCGAGCCTCTCTGCCGTTAGCAGAAACACGTCAGGCCTTGTCTTGCCATAGGGCACCTCAAAGGTGGTCGCGAAAGCGTCAAAAAGTTCAAAAACCCCATTCCGGGACAAGGCGGGAAGGAACAACGGAGTATCGTTGCTTGTTGCTATGCCCAAAAGGTATCCGGCTTTTTTGAGGGCAAACAGATAGTCTTTGGCGTATGGCTTAAGCTGAGCGTCTTCTGTGTAAAAGTGGAGCGCCATGTTAGTCCAGAGAGTCATCAGATCCTCAGGGGTCTCGTCCAGCTCAAACCTTCGCACAGTGTACTCCGCTGTTTCATAAAAGCTGAGCTTGCGGATGCATTCCCTGTAATCAGGAGCAACCAACCCTCTGCTTTTTAGAAACACATCGTCTATCTTCCCCCACATGCCTAACGTGTCAAGCAGTGTTCCATCCAAGTCGAATATGCATGCCTTCATTCTTGTTGCCCCCTCGTCCTTGTGTGCTCATGATTCTGCCGCCAAGAAAAATTGGCCAAGAAAGCGCAAGCGGCTTGATCACAGAGTTCAGCCATTGCCTTGGCCAAGGCCAGATCCTTGATTATGCGGGCGGTGGAAACATACTCATACATAGTACTACTGAAAAGTTAGAATAGCAAGGGCGCGATTGAAGTCGAAAGCAGTCGGTTAGATATGGGGGGAGTGAAGCAATGAGCAGGTGGATCGCTCTTGTTGTCCTCGGAAACGCATTGAGCCCTTGCCAAGGAAGAGGCAGAGTGAAGCGGCAGAATGAAGAGGCAAGCTTTAGCGGAGGGTTGATTGTCGCAGAGTGACGGATGAGAGGTTTGGCTTATGGATTTTGGCGTGACGCTCTTGGCAAACGCCTGAGGCATGAACTGCGAAACAGGGTAGGGTAGGGCAGCATTTTTGATGAAAGCCCGCCTTTGCGATAGGGCAAACCGTACATCTTTTGTTTTCGCTGATTGTCACTGGAACGAGAGGCGGAGTCATAGAACGAGAGGCAGAGTCATAGAAGTGCGTCCCCGCCAAGAGCAGTACTCGATTTCAATTGCAGTATGCTTAACAAACTATGTTATAGAGGAGCGAAATCACGATTGCGATTTTGATTAGGCGAACCGTTCGGCTTGTTCTGATATAGTCCAGCCAGGCTTCTGGTCAATATTCTGATGCTTACGGGAAGCCTTTCTTGAGAACACTATGGGCAACGGGAGCGGCCCGACTGGCTTCTGAGGCGGGAAACGATTAAGAAAGTTCCACATGCAAGCGTCATCGTATAGCCTAAGCCAGTCCCGTACCCTGCCTACCATTCATCTTTCTAAACCTAAGCGCGTGAGTTTGCCCGCACCGCTTTTCACTGGAAGATTTTCTCTTCCAGTATTGAAATGCGGAACCCCGATTTGCTTAATCGAGATTTACTTTTGGGTCTAACTTATCCGGGCTAACATCCATCCTTCAAACCCGAAAGATGACAGCGATGAATTGTCACGTGCTTGTCTCTTGGGCAATAGCAAACTTAGTCAGCCTAAGCCAGTCGCTTGCCTAGCCTTTATCTTTCAAAACCTAAATGACCTGAATTTGCCCGCACCGCTTTTCACTGGAAGATTTTCTCTTCCAGTATTGAAATGCGGAAGCCCGATTTGCTTAAACCGAGATTTAACTTCTGGGTCTCTTATCCGGCTAACATCCATCCCTCAAACCCGAAAGATGACAGCGATGAATTGTCACGTGCTTGTCTCTTGGGTAAAAGCAAGCCCAGCCAGCCTACCCCGCCTAGCTTGCATCTTTCAAAACGTAAGCGACCTGAAAATTTGCCCGCACCGCTTTTCACTGGAAGATTGTCTCTTCCAGTGTTGAAATGCGGAACCCCGATTTGCTTAAACCGAGATTTAACTTCTGGGTCTCTAATCCGGCTAACATCCATCCTTCAAGCCCGAATGATGAGAGTGATGAATTGTCATGTGCTTGACTCTTGGGCAATAGCAAACCAAGTCAACGAGGGCTGGGGGCGCGGCGGAAGCCCTCCAGCGACACAACAGCCTCAATTTAAGCCAGTCCCTTACCCTGCCTAGCCTTCATCTTTCAAAACCTAGTGACCTGAATTTGCCCGCACCGCTTTTCACTGGAAGATTTTCTCTTCCAGTATTGAAATGCGGAAGCCCGATTTGCTTAAACCGAATTTACTTTTGGGTCTCTTATCCGGGCTAACATCCATCCTTCAAACCCGAAAGATGACAGCGATGAATTGTCACGTGCTTGTCTCTTGGGCAATAGCAAACCAAGCCAGCCTAAACCAGTCCCTTACCTGCCTTACCTTCATCTTTCAAAACCTAAATGACCTGAGTTTGCCGCACCGCTTTTCACTGGAAGATTTTCTCTTCCAGTATTGAAATGCGGAACCCCGATTTAATTAAACGAGATTTAACTTCTGGGTCTCTTATCCGGGTTAACATCCATCCTTCAAACCTGAAAGATGACAGCGATGAATTGTCATGTACTTGTCTCTTAGGTAATAGCAAGCCCAGCCAGCCTAAGCAACTTTTTGATTACAGAAATAGATTGCCCTGCTTGTCTCTTGAGTAATAGCAAACCAAGCCAGCCTACCCTGCCTAGCCTGCATCTTTCGAGACCTAAGCGACCTGAGTTTGCCCGCACCGCTTTTCACTGGAAGATTTTCTTATTGGAATGCGGAACCCGATTTGCTTAAACCGAGATTTAACTTCTGGGTCTCTTATCCGGGCTAACATCCATCCTTCAAACCCGAAAGATGACAGCGATGAATTGTCATGTGCTTGTCTCTTGGGTAAAAGCAAGCCCAGTCAGCCTAAGAAACTTTTTGATTACAGAAATAGATTGCCCTGCTTGACTCTTGGGTAATAGCAAACCAAGCCAGCCTAAGCAAACCTAGGCAGCCTAAGCCAGTCGCTTACCCTGCCTAGCCTTCATCTTTCAAAACCTAAACGACCTGAATTTGCCCGCACCGCTTTTCACTGGAAGATTTTCTCTTCCAGTATTGAAATGCGGAACCCCGATTTCTTCTTCTCGGTCTTTTCTCTGGCTAACATCCAATGCTTCAAACCTGAAAGATGACAGCGATGAATTGTCATTTGCTTGTCTCTTGGGTAAAAGCAAGCCCAGTCAGCCTACCCTGTTTGCTTAAACCGAGATTTAGCTTCTGGGTCTCTTATACGAGCTAACATCCATCCTTCAAACCCGAAAGATGACAGCGATGAATTGTCATGTGCCTGTCTCTTGGGTAATAGCAAACCAAGCCAGCTTAAGCAAGTCCCTTGCCCTGCCTAGCCTTCATCTTTCGAAACCTAAATGACCTGAGTTTGCCCGCACCGCTTTTCACTGGAAGATTTTCTCTTCCAGTATTGAAATGCGGAACCCCGATTTGCTTAAACCGAGATTTAACTTCCGGGTATGGGTCTCTTATCCGGGCTAACATCCATCCTTCAGACTCGAAAGATGACAGCGATGATTTGTCACGTGCTTCTCTTGGGTAAAAGCAAGCCCAGTCAGCCTACCCTATTTGCTTAAACCGTAGCTTCTGGGCCTCTTATCCGGCTAACATCCAATACTTCAAACCGAAAGATGACAACGATGAATTGTCATGTGCCTGTCCCTTGGGTAATAGCAAACCAAGTCAGCCTAAGCCAGTCCCTTGCCCTGCCTAGTTTTCATCTTTCAAAACCCTAAGCGAGCTGAGTTTGCTCGCACCGCTTTTCACTGGAAGATTTTCTCTTCCAGTATTGAAATGCGGAACCCGATTTGCTTAAACGAGATTTACTTTGGGGTCTTTTATCCGGGCAAACATCCATCCTTCAAACCCGAAAGATGACAGCGATGAATTGTCATGTGCTTGTCTCTTGGGTAAAAGCAAGCCCAGTCAGCCTAAGCAACGTTTTGATTACAGAGATGGATTGCCCTGCTTGACGCTTGGGTAATAGCAAACCAAGCTAGCCTAAGCCAGCCTACTGCCTAGCCTTCATCTTTCAAAATCTAAGCGACTTTAGTTTGCTCGCACCGCTTTTTACTGGAAGATTTTATCTTCCAGTATTGAAATGCGGAATCCCTTAAACAGCCTCTTATACGAGCTAACATCCATCCTCCAAACCCGAAAGATGACAGCGACGAATTGTCATGTACTTGTCTCTTGGGAAAAAGCAAGCCAAGTCAGCCTAAGCAACTTTTTGATTACAGAGATGGATTGCCCTGCTTGTTTCTTGGGTAATAGCAAACCAAGCCAGCCTAAGCCAGCTTACCCTGCCTAGCCTTCATCTTTCGAAACCTAAGCGACCCGAGTTTGCCGCACCGCTTTTCACTGGAAGATTTTCTCTTCCAGTATTGAAATGCGGAACCCCGATTAGCCTCAAATTGTCTGAACCGCTTGCTACAGGATTTTTGCATTGGTAAGTTTTTGTTGACAGAGATGGATTGCCCTGTCCTTATCTCTTATGCAGGAGCAAGCCAAGTTAGTCGAAACCCGTTAAAGGTATCCCCCTCAAATCATCCGCACCGCTTGCTACAGGATTTTGGTCCTGGCTTCTTTTTGATGACAGAGATGGATTGCCCTGAGATGACAGTGATGAATTGTCACGTGCTTGTCTCTTGGGTAATAGCAAGCCTGGCCTGCCTACCCTGCCTAGCCTTCATCTTTCAAAATCTAAATGACTTGAGTTTGCCCGCACTGCTTTTTACTGGAAGATTTTCTCTTCCAGTATTGAAATGCGGAACCCCGATTTGCTTAAATCAGATTTAGCTTCTGGGTCTCTTATACGAGCTAACATCCATCCTTCAAACCCGAAAGATGACAGCGATGAATTGCCATGTGCTTGGCTCTTGGGTAATAGCAAGCCAAGTCAGCCTAAGCCAGTCCCTTACCCTGCCTAGCCTTCATCTTTCAAAACCTAAATGGCTTGAGTTTGCCCGCACCGCTTTTCACTGGAAGATTTTCTCTTCCAGTATTGAAATGCGGAACCCCGATTTGCTTAAACCAAGATTTACTTTTGGGTCTCTTATCCGGGCTAACATCCATCCTTCAAACCCGAAAGATGACAGTACAGGATTTTTGTCTTGGCTTCTTTTTGATGATAGAGATAGATTGCCCTGCTTGTCTCTTGGGTAAAAGCAAGCTCAGCCAGCCGCTTACCCTTCCAAGCCTTCATCTTTCGAAACCTAAGCGACCTGAGTTTGCCCGCACCGCTTTTCACTGGAAGATTTTCTCTTCCAGTATTGAAATGCGGAACCCCGATTTGCTAAAACCGAGATTTACTTTTGGGTCTCTTATCCGGGCTAACATCCATCCTTCAAACCCGAAAGATGACAGCGATGAATTGTCATGTGCTTGTCTCTTGGGCAATAGCAAGCCCAGCCAGTCTAAGCAACATTTTGATGACAGAGATGGATTGCCCTGCTTGTCTCTTGGGTAATAGCAAACCAAGCCAGCCTAAGCCAGTTCCTTGCCCGCCTAGCCTTCACCTTTCAAAACCTAAGCGACCTGAATTAGCCCGCACCGCTTTTCACTGGAAGATTTTCTCTTCCAGTATTGAAATGCGGAAGCCCGATTTGCTAAAACCGAGATTTACTTTTGGGTCTCTTATCCGGACTAACATCCATCGTCACGTGCTTGTCTCTTGGGTAAAGGCAAGCCCAGTCAGCCTACCCTGCCTAGCCTTCATCTTTCAAAATCGAAGCGACCTGAATTTGCCGCACCGCTTTTCGCTGGAAGATTTTCTCTTCCAGTCTTGAAATGCGGTACCCCGATTTGCCTCAAATCGTCTGAACCGCTTGCTACAGGATTTTTGTATTGGCAAGTTTTTGTTAGAGATGGATTGCCATGTCCTTGCCTCTTGTGCAGGAGCAAACCCAGTTAATCTAAGCCAGTTAAAGGTATCCTCCTCAAATCATCCGCACTGCTTGCTACAGGATTTTTGTCTTGGCTTCTTTTTGATGACAGAGATGGATTGCCCTGCTTGTCTCTTGGGTAATAGCGAACCCGGTTAGCCTAAGCCAGTTAAATCCTTCTCAAATCAGGTTTCCGTCTCAAATCATCCGCACTAAGGG
The DNA here is from genome assembly GCA_031270945.1 of Clostridiales bacterium. Taxonomy (GTDB): domain Bacteria; phylum Bacillota; class Clostridia; order Lachnospirales; family WQUN01; genus JAISWZ01. The sequence continues at coordinate 12,055 of JAISWZ010000179.1, forward strand.
AAATGCGACTTCAGTTAGCCTAAACCAAGTAAAGTCATCTTCCTCAAAGCCCGACCGCTTGCTACAGAAATTCAATCTTGGAAACCATTTGATGACAACGATGGATTGCACTGAGGGGCAATAGCAACCCCAGTTAGCCTAAACCAGTTGAAGTCAACTTCCGCAAATTACCCGCACCGCTTTCTGCTGGGTTCTTATTGCAGCAATTTTTGATGCGCAGAAATGGATTCCCCTGTGCTTGTCTCATGGGCCAACTTTTTGATCTGCAGATATGGATTATCCTGTGCTTGTCTCTTGGGCAATAGCAAACCCAGTCAGCCTAAGCCAGTTAAAGGCATCCTCCTGCACTGCTTTCTACGCTAGCCTATACCGATTAAAGACATCTTTCTCAAATGGTCTGCTCATTACAGGAAGGCTGTAGCCAGGGGACAAAAACAAAGCCCCTCACAGTGCGTTTCAAGATGCTAATGTCCTCAAGAAGAAACAAGAGAGTTATTTTCTGCGCATTTATAGGCTGGCTTAGCAATCATTCCTGCAGAAAGAGGTGCAAAGGAGTTGAGAAGGAGGCTCATAAGCGGTCAAATTAAGCGGTCAAAATTTGCAGGAGCTTATGTACCCTCAAAAGAAAAACGAAAAGCCATTCGTTGCGCGTTTTAAAGTTGGATGAGATTCTTTCTTTTTGAAGCGGTGCTGACGAGTTAAGGAAGACGTCCTTAAGAATCTTTTTCAGGTTGCTATTGACCGAGGAACAGATAAGCAATCCCTCGCCGTGCAACTAAAGAGGCATAGATATCTCTCGTGTTGAAAGCGGTGCGGGTAAGCTGAGGATGTCCAGAGAAACGCAAAGGGCCATCGCCGTGTATCTAAAGAGCAAAGATAACCTCTCATGCTGAAAGCGATGCAGGTAAGCGCAGAAGGATGACCAGTGAGAGGTTAAGCCTAAATGAGTTGAATACGGATTTAAGGATGATAACCGCTCTTGTTGAAAGCGGTGCGGGTAAGCTGAGAAGGATGCCAATTGAGTAGCTTAAGCCTAATACATGCCTGAACGTCTATAGCGCGAATGTCACTGACATCCGAAGATGTAGCGGTGATGCTCAGGTTAATGCAGGAAGCATGTTTTCGCAATATCAGGCAATAATTGAAGAGCTGTTGCAGTTGGTTTTGGGGAGGTAAAAAGGCCACCCTCAATTTGGGACAGCCCCATGCGTTGATGGTTTCCCCCACAGCAGCCAAATTTTTCGCTATATCATACCCGACCTCCAGGCCGTGGGCTTCGGTCAAAGCCCGGAGTGGCGCGTATGTTGTTCAGCTGTACGAGAACACAAGCATTGGGTTGTTCGAAAAGGTGCGGTTGACTAAAACATTACTAGGGCTAGCCTCTATGGTGATAGCGTCGGACGACGCGAACGCTGACATGGAAGCCGCAAGACTATCATAGCCTTTCCTGGCGCAAGCATTAGTAAATAACCAAACGATCACCGAAATAGGATATGGAGTACGACTCGTCCTCTGCAGTGAGGGAAAATTTATAAAGCCTATCCAACAGCTCGTCGGTTATAGATATCTTGTCTCTATCATAGCAAAATTCTATATCGTTTACTACCTCTACAAGATCGTCTAAATCCTTTGCTTGTTCAGATGTGATCACTAACCTGCCTATGCGATCACACTCATTAAGCATGCTTTCTGTTGTCACAATACTTTTCTCTTTATCCCTGTACCCTTCTTGCGTTTCCGAAGCTTTGTAGGCCGTTTGCCAAAATTCAAAGTCGCGATTGATATCAGAAAGCTCCCTGGCGCTTGCGTCTCCAAAAATCTCACACGCAAGGCTAAGCGTATGCGATTCACTCTGCGAATAGGTTGCCGGATTGCTATTGCAGTCGTCGATAAACGAGCAATGGTCAAACCTGAGTCTTTGCCTTACTCCCTCAACCTCACATCCCTGGGCAAATGCATAAATTGGATCGTCAAAAAGCGGAACGCCCTGCTCGGCCATATGGATTAAGTTTGCGAAAAGCAAGAGCTTATGCAGCTTCATATTCCCGTCGAAAGTGTTGTTGCGCGTATCTGGAACATTCTTGAGAAAATATTTAGCGTGGTCAATAGCGCCATGTTTGCTCTTTTCGTCACTCATGATATCACCCCCTTTAGCTCAACCTGGTTCAAAAATCATTGGATGTTACATACGTAGCTTCTCTTTCGCTGACGAAATGATTCGAAACAAATAGTCGCGTCTCATGGCGCTTGATTGCAGCGTCCTTTTATTTCACAAAATCAAGTATCGCGAAGAACTGATAAAAGAGCTCCGCAAAAGGATCCTATCATATGGATGATGGAGTATGAAAAACACCAAGGCTTTCTTCAAGCAAAGTCACTCCAGAAGTAGCGCCGCGAAATCAACTAGCTTTCGTGGATAGAGAATGACTGGAGGAAATCCAGTTTTCCGGATCCCAATATACTACGGATAGCCTCATCAGTTCAAGAAATCGTTTTGGAAAACCTGCCGCCGATATAGTTGGTCACTGAGGATCATGTTGTTGTCTTTAATAAACACTACCAAAATCACGGCCTTGGCTCAAAGACATATACTTTGGTTTTTCGCAGATTCATCCCAAACATCAGGATATCACATTAGGGATTAAATGTAAAGCGTAAACAGATGCAAAGGTCGTATCCTACATGGGTAATGTTAACTGACTGAATTGAATTTAATACGATGGCGATGGCAAGCTAATGCTTCGATGAGCATGTTAGGGATGACGCTCATTGCGGCGCGACCAAAGAAAACCAGGAGCCAGGAACATCATTG
>JAISWZ010000233.1 GCA_031270945.1 Clostridiales bacterium
GTATCTTACTTCGTTGGCGAAAGCCTTGATGTTGCTGGGCTCACTCTTGAAGTGACCTATTCTGACAACTCTACTAAAACCGTAACAGCAGACGCAGATCTGGTCTCAAAGACCTTTGATGCGGCTGGAAAACAGGATGTTGAGTTCACTTATGAAGGCATCGATGTATCGTTTGCGGTTGAGGTAAAAGAAGTAACTGTCACTTTAGTTACTGTACTGACCCCTCCAAGCAAAGTATCTTACTTCGTTGGCGAAAGCCTTGATGTTGCTGGGCTCACCCTTGAAGTGACCTATTCTGACGGCACGACTGAAACCGTAGTTGCAGACGCAGATCTGGTCTCAAAGACCTTTGACGCGGCTGGAACTCAGAATGTCAGCTTCATTTATGAAGGCGTCAACCTGTCGTTTGAGGTTGAGGTAGAAGAAGCGGCAGAACCAGAAGATCCTGCAGAGCCAGAAGATCCAACTGTTCCTGCAGAGCCTGAAGTTCCTGCAGAACCTGAAGATCCCACTGTTCCTGTAGAACCCGAAGTTCCTGAAGTTCCTGCAGTTCCAACTGTTCCTGCAGAGCCCGAAGTTCCTGCAGTTCCAGCTCCGCCTAGCGTGTACTATCCGCCATACTACTATTCTCCTTCAGCAGCGCCAGCTCCTTCTGCCACGCCAGCTCCTGTTGCAGTCGAAGTTATTGAAACAGCGCCTCAAGCCAGCCTGCTGGACAAGACAATAACAACAGGGTATGCCAGCGGCTACCCAGACAGCACTGTCAGGCCTGATTCCCCGATAACTCGCTATGAAACAGCGTCCTTGATCTTCCAGCTTATTGACGCTGCAAAAAAAGGCCAAGGATCTGCCAGCTTCCGCGACGTGCCCGATGGGCAATGGTATACCAGCCCGGTTGCGGCCTTGACATCCCTTGGCGTATTGCATGGCTATGAAAACGGGGAATTCAGAGGTTCCCTCCAGATAACAAGAGCAGAATTCGCCGCTATTATAGCCCAAGTCGAAGGGCTTGAGCCAGTGGCCGAGTCAGGATTCCTGGATGTACCCGCAAGCTCTTGGGCAGCTCCCTGGATCGGCGCGGCAAGAAGCAAAGGCTATATCTCCGGCTACGGAAACGGTTTATACAAGCCAAATGACCCAATCACCCGCGCTGAAGCGTTCTCTATCGTAAACCGGGTGCTTGGCATCGAGCCTAAGCCCAATGCAACAAACCCGTTCAGTGACATCAGTTCCAAGCACTGGGCATATGGCATTGTGCTTGCGGCAGCGAAATAGATTTGAGGGCGGAAAGCTTGCTTTCCGCCTGCTTTTTTATTTTGTTTTTTTGTTTTGTTTTTTTTATTTTGTTTTGTTTTTATATTTTGTCTTTTCGTTTTTATATTTTGTCTTTTTATTCTTTTATTTATTTTGTTTTTTCTTTTTCTGCAAGCAAAGCGGGCGGCCATAGGCCGTCCGCTGTTTTAGCTTGACTTATGCCAGATCCAGAATGAAAGTGCTTATGGTCTGCGCCGGGATCTTCACGCGGGCTACGCGGCCTTGAACCCTGATCGCATACCCTTGATCCTCGTATCCAGAATTCAGGACAACTACGGCTACAGTGCCATCTGGGTTCTTGGCGGCTGTCACTTCCACTTTGGAGTCGCACTTGCTTATCCCCACCCTGTAGGCGCCAGGGAGTATGTGCTTGGAGAAGTGCCCAATGTAGTCGAAAGTGATGGTCTTCCTGTATGTGCCATCAGTCTGCGCTGTCACTGGCGCCGTGAAGCCTCCTGGAGTGTGGCGCGGCCCCCCTTGCTCGTCTACGCAAAGGTTCCAGTCAATCCAGCGGTTCATTCCAGCGTTCAAGTTGCCTATGATGTCGTGGGCATACGCCACGGCGTCGCGGTACTCCACCGTCTCGGGCAATGTCTTGTCGCCTGTCATTGACATCCACATGGCGCTTTGCCCTGGCGCGTGGAGGCAGCAGCACTCGCTGGCCATGAGCGTCTTTCCTGGGAAAGCCTGACCGGCCATGCTGACAGCCTCGAAGTGGTCGCCGGAGTACCAGTGGAAAGCTATGCCCTCAACCATCGGGAGTGTCTCTTCATCAAGAACCAATTGAGAGAACTCCAAGACGCGCTCCTTGTTGTGATCCCAGATGTATATGCCAACCTTGTCGTCAAGCCCCGCCTCCTTGAAAGCCGGATACAGGTGATCTTTGAGGAAGTCCTTCTGCTCCTGGGCGGTCCAGACGCAGCTGTCCCAGCTGGTAGCGGCTATTGACTCGTTCTGGATCGAGAGCATGCTGACCGGCAGCCCCTCTTCCCTGTACGCCTCAACATACTTGACCAAGTACTTGGCCCAATCGGGGTAAAACTCAGGCTTGAGGCTTCCGCCGTTGCACCTGGACGGAGTGTTGTAGTCGACCTTTGGCATGAGAAAGCCGCCGTAAACGGACATCTCATTCTTGGGCTTCAGCGGGGGCGTCTTCCACGCGGCTGGCGGAGACCATGGGCTCACAAGGATGGACAAGGGCTCTCCTGAAACCTCCATCGCCTTTTTGATGAATGGGATCGCTCGCTTCCTGTCCCTCTCGATGTTGAAGGTCGACAGTTCCGGATCCGCTATCGGATCCTCCACTGCCTGGTACTCCTCCAAAGAGTAGTCGCAGCTGTCCAGGTGCATCCTCAAGAGCTTGTACTTGTTCCCTGCGGGGCCAAAGCACTCTGATATGAGAGTGCTGCTTGTCTCAGGGCTCATTATCTGAAGCAGGTACGCCACAGACTCCGTGATTGCGCATCCAAAACCGTCTATCTCCTGGAAAGTTACGTCAGGGTAAACGTTTAAGACGCCAGATTCCAATTGAGAGGGCTCGTCCTCCTCGTCGTTAAGCGGGTAGAAGAACCTTTCTTGATAGGTCTTTCCGTTTACTGAGTACGTGATGATTTGCCTTGCCTTCATTCTTCGCACCTTCCTCGTGAAGTTTTTTGCGTTTTTTCATACTGATGATAGGTAATAAAACTTGATAGGTAATAAAATTTGATAGATAATAAAATCAATTTCAGGATACGCTCTAAGATCATCAGTATATTTGCTCCCAAAGAGCGTATCCCAAAATTATATCCGAGGCGCCGTAAAAGTCCGGGTGTTTGCTCGCAGAAGCCCGAGCAAACTAGTTGAAGCGTTCGCCAGGATTTTGGCGATTTGCCCTTGAACATTGGGCAAACGCTATCCGGTGCCATTTCGGAATTTTGGGATATGCACTAAGAGAGCCTCGCAGTCTCAACGCCTGATCCCTGGATCTGGCATTTTTCTCGCATTGCGGGTATTCTTGAAAGCTTTTCGATTTTGATGAAAACATGTGATATACTGTACTAGCGAGCGCAAAACGCGCTTCGAATCTTGCCGCTCGCAGCGCATGCACCTGGAGGGTTCGCTTTTAGGGACACGCTCTTGGCGGCGCAAGCGCCGCTTGAAATCGCCTTGCAAAGGAGAAACGCCCATGATAGTCCATATCACTATGAACCTGGCTAAAGCGACAGGCTCAAAGCGCCTCCTGGCATCTCCGCCAACAGTTGAAGGCCTGTTTTCCTGGAGAGCCAATTACTACATGTACGGAGGCCGGCATCCATTCCTATTCTTCATGAACGATGAAACACGCTTTGTGCTTGCAATAAACAATCCTGGACAGAAAGAGTTTGGCAACTTGGAAGCCGCCTTCTTTGATACGCTGCGCGACACTTTGCTGTCAAACAGCATAAATCCTTTAGTGATAGACAACTACATCTCCCAGTGCGGGAAGTTTGAGCTTGCTCAAAACAAGGACCGAAAAGCGACAGGCCTAATGAACAGCAAAGCCAAGGACGTCAAGCAAAAGCAGCACTGGTTTTATGGCGCCATCGGCTTAAGCTTGGGCGCGTCGGGCTCGCTGTACCTTGATGAGGATGAGCGCAAGATCAGCTCCTCCGCCCTTGACTTTTTTGCCAGGCTGGACAACTGCGGGCTAAGCTTGTACAACGGGACGTTTTTCGAGCTGGAGCTGAAGCTCGAACTTGCGGACGGATACGCGACAAGGGTGGTGAAAGTGTCTGCCGCGCTCACGTTCGAGCAGCTCATTGCCATTATCTCTGCCGCCTACGGATGGCGCGGCGCCAAGACGTACATTTTTGAGATATTCCCTCAAAGCGGCCCCTCGTATTTGCTGGAAAGGGAAGCCGTTTGCTCTGCCACGCTTTCCACGCGCATCCCGGAATGCAAGTCCATAACCTGCCACTATGGCGTCGGGTGGCGCATTTTTGTCAAGCATCTTAGAACTCTTGAAAACGCGAGTTATTCATGCCCGACTCTTGCAAGCGGCGATGGCGACGCTCCAACATATTCCATGCTTTATCCTGCTGAGTACGACGATTTCCTGAAGGCGCGGTCAGATCCGCGCCACCCTAGCTACGAGTATGTCCAAAGCGCAGCCAACGTTGGATATTGGATGCCATTCGAGCTTGATTCCGCGAAGCGCGATGTTTTCACAAGCCTTTGCTTGAACTAGCGTTGCGCCTTTATGCTGTTTCAAGAAAACAAGGGGCGGGAAACCCCGCCCCAAAGAGCATTGCGGTTCTGATATTATATCCAAAATGGCGCAAAATTGCAATCGTGAGTTTTTCGTTTTTCGACAATAGCCGTCAGCGCCAGCCAAAAGTTTATATTGCGCTGGGCGCTTGCTTTGAAAAAAGCTTCGCCTTTGTTTGCCTAGCGCGAGTTCCTGACGAATCGCAGGGCTCTTCAGCGCCTTTGGCAAGCCCCCGGCGCGAACTTTCTAGAAGATCCTGCTGTGTATAATATCGGCTTAAGCTTGCAAGCGAAAACTTTTGCCAAAAGCCGTTTTAAAGCCCGCATATCTTGATTTTCTTATATCCAGGACGAGAGCTGGCAAAATATTATCCTTGTATTTCCATAGATAAGTTTGCTATGCCCAGCCTTCCCGAAAAATAATTTTTTGCGGGATATCACCAGAACACTGCCAGCATACGCGCCATGGCTTTATCTCTCGCCTTGAAACGCTCGCATGATACGCCAGCATTTATTATATCACATTGATAGCCAACATGAAACCCCTTGCCCCGGCATTGCCCGCTAGCGTTTGAGATCTCCCTGAGAGCTTGAAACGGCCTTTTCCGTGTTTGGATTAGCCACGATAATGTGGTATACTGATATCATGTCCGAATGGGCATCAAGAGCGTATCCCAAAAATATATAAGAGGCGCCAGAAAAGTCCGAGTGCTTGCTCGCAGAAGCCTGAGACAGACACTGTTTAAGCATTCGCCAGGACTTTGAATCGGGCAAGCGCCATTTGGAATTTTGGGATATGCACCAAGCCGCTTCTGGCTTGCAAAGAAAAACGATTGGAGAAAAGGCTAATGCTGGTGCACACAACCCAAAACCTTGCGAGGATGCTGTTCGACAAGCCCCTGCCTAAATCGCCCCAGACGTATGATCCTCATGCCTCTTGGAGAGCCAACTTTGCTTCGAAAGGCGCAGACCGCTTCATTGTGTTTATGCACGACGAGACCCGCTATACCATAGCCCTGAACAACCCTCGCCACTGCGATCCTTCAGACATAACCGCCGCTTTCTTTGAAACTTTGAGCGACACAATGCTGGCGGATAGCATCAACCCGCAAGTCATAGAAAAATACATCGCTGAGTGCGGAAATCCTGAGTTTGTCCGAAATCATGGGCAAAAAGAGATCGGTTGCATGAACAACGCAACAAGAAACGTAAGCTGGCTCAAAAACCGGTTTGTCGGGGACACGGCGCTAAGCGTCGCGGCGTCTCACGAGATGTCGATGACAATGCCGTCAAAAGAGCTTCAATGCCCTGCGAGCAAGTTTTACAGCGCTCTCGGGAAGTACAGCCTTCCTGTCTTCAGGGGCACTGTGTTTGAGCTGGACATAAAGCTGGTGCTTGACGGCGCTGACGCTGTAAGGAAAGTGAGGGTGCCATCGTCAATCACTTTCGAGCAGCTTCACCGAGTGATACAGAAAGCTTACAACTGGCGAAACACAAGCCTGTACAAGTTTTGCCTGCACACTAGATGGAGCGACAGCACGGCTATTCTCCTGACCGCAGCAAGCAGCGAAACAACGGCAAGAGAGAGCTTGGCTTTTTACGCCCCGCTCTCCGAGTATTTGCCCAAGTACAAAAAGATCCTTTACACGTACGGATCCCATTGGCTTCATTACATCAAGCTCGTCGACACCTTTAACAGCTATGAGTTATGCTTTCCCTCTCTTGCAGGCGGGAAAGGCGACGCCCCAACAGACGAGATGTCAAAGCCTGAAGAGTTCGCGCTTTTCTTGAAGGCTATTGTTGATCCTAACCATCCTGACCATGCCGCTCAGAAAGAGCTTGAAAGCCGCGCCCTCTGGGAAAGCTTCGATCTGAACCAGAAAATGGGGGATGTAAGCATCAGCTTATGCCTTTGAATGCTGGATATTTATACATAAATAATACAAGGTTGCCTGACGATATTGCCGGGCCAGGCCGGAACGGGCTGAGTGAGGTGTGCAAGAGAGAGTAAAAATGAGTACGCGCCGTTTTTCTGTAAAACCGCTCATTCATGCCCGTTTGCGTCAGCGCCATATATTCCCTATTATTTTTTTAATTTTCCATGCATAAAGGCTTTTCTTTTCGGACATGATATACTTGGAGCTTGGGTGTCTCACCTTAGTTTCCAAGGCAAAGCAGATTTTCGGCCAGATTTTTCTGCTTTGCTTTTTGTTTGCTTTCAGGGCAGGGTCATCTCAGATGATCCTGCTTTTTTATATTTTAATGCTACTGGTGGCTGGGCAAGGAAGAACCGCAAGTCGCCTGGCAAACCGCGTTGGCACAAAAGCAGCGCTCGATTTAAATCTCTGTATGCTTAACATTCAATGTTATTCATGAGCAACTCGCGCCTTGCTTTTGCGATTTCACCGCCACTGATTTAGCGGCAAGCCTTTTGCTCGGCTTAACCTTCCGCTTACGAACCCTAAACGACATGAGTATGTCCGCACCGCTTCTCGCTGGAAGATATCTCTTCCAGCATTGAAAAGCGGAAACCCGATTTGCTTTGGTTGATTTAGCGGCAAGCCTTTTTACTTGGCTTAACCTTCTCTTACGAACCCTAATCGACATGAGTACGTCCGCACCGCTTCTCGCTGGAAGATATCTCTTCCAGCATTGAAAGGCGGAAACCCGATTTGCTTTGGCAGATTTTGCGGCAAGCCTTTTGCTCGGCTTAACCTTCCGCTTACGAACCCTAAACGACATGAGTATGTCCGCACCGCTTCTCGCTGG
>JAISWZ010000270.1 GCA_031270945.1 Clostridiales bacterium
ATTTACTGCATCTCCGCTTTGATCCGCAAATGTTGGGGAGACTGTCCTTGGAGTCCCGTCATACGTTCCTCCAACAACAGCCGCTGTTATTGAGACGGTCTCCTTGCCGGTGACCAGCAGTGTCCCGTTTACTCGAGACCCTATTTCATAGTTGGCTGGCGCTGTTCCTCCAGACACTATAATCAGGTAACTTCCGGGTTTGTTGCTATTGGCGATTGCGCATGTGAGAACAGGCGCAACAACAAGCGACTCGCTGTCTAAAAATCCGTCGACAACATAATCGAAAGTTGCAGGGACTGTTTCGCCTACGCGAATAGTAACATTATTGGCCGTCACGGTAAGCTTCGCCTTGGCGATGGTGAATGTCACTGTACGCGTTCCGTCGTAGTTGTCATCCTCAACAAGCACTACAGCTTTGTATTCGCCTGCGTCTGATGGAGCGCTACCCAGAGCGGTTTCAGCTTCGCCAATTACTTGGTAATAAGTGACTTTGAAATTTGGATTTACTGCATCTCCGCTTTGATCCGCAAATGTTGGGGAGACTGTCCTTGGAGTCCCGTCATACGTTCCTCCAACAACAGCCGCTGTTATTATGACCGGCGCGGGCTTAATCTTAAATGGTTTCTCAACACTTCCGCAGTAATCTACATGATTGACCGTGATTACCGCTTTGTATGAGCCCGCGTCGGTCGGCGCTGAAGAAAGCTTTGCACCATCTGAATCATAGTAATCGATGGTGTAAGGCAATTCAAGGTTGACAGCATTTCCCGCAGAATCAGTGAAGGTTGGTTCGCCAATACCGTCATATGGTTGCGTATTGTAATCTCTATCCGGCGCGTCCGCATCGACTGTCACAGCAATTTTCTCACTTAATTTCACAATGACGCTTATTGTAAAATCTTTGTAATTCTTGATTGTCACAATGACTTCTACAGTCTCTTTAATGCCATCAGCATACGCCGTAGCTTCCACAGGCAGACTCAACACGCTGCCATCCAGGCTCGGGTTTGACAGGAAGCCTGGGGTGTCACTAAAACTCATCGCATAAGCAATTTCGAGCCCTTTGGAAGCCACATCTACCGGAATGAGTGAGGCCAAGTCTTGCTGATATTCTTTTGCCAGCTGCTCGCGGGCGAACACCTCTTTGCTTATATCCAAAACTGTAGCTTTTTCAATAACCAGGAGGCCAATCTCAATCTCTGGCACCTCTGTGCCATCTGAAGATTTGCTTCCTGCCGCATAGAAATCGGTGGTTTCAACTGTGGCGACCTTCACCAAGTACTCTCCAGCATCTACAGGCTCTACTGGATCGCTTCCACCAAGTTCATAGTACTTGACTGTGATCTCTCCCAGCCCAGCGCTCTTGGCTTCCACTGGAACGCTCTTTGCGGAACCGTCAAAGATAGTTCTAGCCAGGATATCTTTGCCGTCCGTAACCACTTCCGCTATGTCATAATCCAGGTCAGCTTTCGTGGGAATTGACTTCGCTACAGCTTTTAACTTCACTGCGTGACGAGGCATCAAAAACGTTGTTATTTTCTCTTTGACGTCATCCAGGGAAAGTCCGTCAACAGCATCAGCAGAATCGGTTCCATATTTTAAGTTGGAATCGCCCTCAATAAAGTCCACCAATTCCCACTTGGAAAAGCTTGCGTTGTCTGCTGTTACAGTGATTTGAGCGCTGTCAGGCGATGAGGTTGCGCTTGCGGCTCCGCCTTCAACCAGCAATGCATACGAAGGAAGCTGGTCTCCGCCATATTTCGTAAAAGACTTGCCTAAGCTAGACGCCCCTGCCACGATCTTGGCCAAGAGGTCTGTATATGCAGGAGTTTCGCTATTGCTCCAAGTATTATTCTTCCATACAGAAGTACTTTGGTTCTTTGTATGAGGATTCGATTGGGGTGCCCACACTGCGTTGCCCTCAACCTTCATGTCCTCTGACATGTCATCCAGGTAGAATGGCCAGCACATGTCTTTGCTCTTACCCGTCTTCCTGGCGATGCTGTAGTTGTATTCTCCGCCTTTGCCCGGGCTCCAGGAGTAATACGCCCCTGTGTCGTTCATGAGCAAGGCGTATTCCAATGCGATGTTGTATTCAGCGACATTGTTTGAGCTGCCTTGCAGCGGCTGCGCCGCTTTGAGGTTTCTGCTCTTCAACGCGCCGCTCGTGTACGCGTCAGTGGCTTTAATCTCGTCCCACTGCACTCCGTACTGTGTTCCCAGGTTGCCAAATGTGTCAGTGAAGCTGGATACTCCAGCAACCGGCGTGTCTGAGGGTCCTGCCCCCAGCGCGTCAGGCGCCGCTCCCACTATGGATATGGCAACATATGGCATATTCTCGAACTTGTTGAACTTTATGTCGTTATAGCCGGCCGCGTACACAGTGACAGCAGCTGAATGCTGATACGGCGCCAAGCCGACATCCTTGATGTAGTTGCCAAGCACAACATTGTGGTTGTTAGGATGCGTTATCCCCGGCCCGTAGCCGTATATCTGGACGCCTCCGCAACCAAGATCCTCCAGGTTGTTCCTTAAGATCAAGTTGTTCTGCGCATAGTGATCAAGCGCTATGGCGTATGAACCCGTATGGATCACTGCCGAGTCAGCGATGACGCAGTTTGACACGCCTTGCATGAATATGGCCGCGTCTGGATTTTCTGCGTTTCGCACAACAAGCCCTTTAGGATCAGATGGGTCTTCTGCCCATTGGTCTTCGGGCAAGCGATCAGTGTACATGAAGTTCAGGTTCCTGAACTCAAGGTATTCCACTCTGCTCTTGTCACTGCCCTGGATCCGCAAAAGCTCAAAGGCGCGAGGCGCGACAGCGCTTTCTAGATCAGAAGCATTAAGAGGCCACCAGTACACCTTCCCCGCTTTGGAGTCAATGCACCACTCACCTGCTGCGTCCAGATCCCTTGGCGCGTTCATTATGTTGTATGCTCCGCCGCCATCAAATTTTGAGAAAACGTTATTTCCCCAGTATCCCGTTTCGATGGCTGGGTTCAAAGAGCGAAGCCTGGCGGTTCCATTTGCTGCGTTGATATCTCCAAGCACAGCCAAGCTGTTCCAATACACCTCAGGGAGGTAATTGACTTCCAAATCCCCATTGTTAGGCAGATCATTCAGATCGCCAGTCACAAATTTCAGCTCCATGCCCTTTGCGGCGCCGTCATTAGTTGTCCGTTGGTCAAACGGCTTATCTATTGGCCGAACGAACTTGTTCCAAGTCAAGTAGTCGCTGCTGTTAATTTGCCGCGCGACCTGCTGGCGCACCCCGTTCGCGTAAAGATCATGGAACCTCCAGCCTGGATCCACGTCAGCTACGTATACGTTGCTCCTGACGCTATCCTTCAAGCCAACGGGCTTGTCGTTCTCTTCCAAAGACCTAAAGCCGGAAATTGTCCTGCCGCTATGAATTGCAGCCTTCTCTCCTCCAGGCGCCGACGCGTACACAACAGGCTTTCCCGCCTCGCCGGAATCCTCTTTGGCAAACTGAAGAGGCTCATCAACATAGTACCATCCGCCTTTAAGGTAGACAGTCACGCCGCCATCGGGAAGAGATGACAGATTTCTTACTTCCGTCTGAGCCCGCTGGATGGTCGCGAATGGGTTATCTTCTGTCCCATCCCCCAACAGGTCATCTCCGGTAGTCGATACATATATGAATGTGTTGCAGGGAGCGTTTACAGTTATTTTGCAAGTCCTAGAAATGGTGTTTCGATCGGTCGCTGTGATGACCGCTGTCCCTTCCGATTTCGCATACACGACGCCCGCGCTGTCTACAGTGGCAACAGTTTCGTCGGCTGAAACAAATGTGAAGCTAGACGGCTTGCTGCGCACGTCATCGTAAAGCGGCGACAGAGTGATGGCATCTCCAATGGAAAGCCTGGCTTCTGTGCGGTTAAGCTCAAATTCAGCAGGCGGCGGCGTTCCCCAAAGCTTGGCTTCTATATTGTCTATCCAAACCGAGTGGCGCCATCCTCCGAACCCGAACCCTCCGCCTTCGACAACATTAAGCCCGTCATAAGTGATAATAGGATCATCTTCGCTTATGTCCAGCCTGTAAACTGACAAGACCTTGTCTACTGCCGTAATCCTGTATTCTCTCCAGTCATTCCCTCGACTTGGTGACAACTCTGCGGTTTGCAAAACCGTAGAGCCAAGCCAGATCTCAACCTTGCTCTCAAAGAGCATCACCACATATCCCGCGTCACCGCTTGAGCCAATGGGAGGACGGATGTAAACAAATGGGGTTTGCTCTGTGGCGCTTGGATCAGCGTTGGTTTTCAAGTCAAACTTAAGATCAAGGTTCAGATACTCGGATACATACCGTCTGTAGTAAGCCTGGCGATTCCCCGACGCATTGCGCGATTCGCTGCCCAAGTAGTACGACTTGCCTTGAGTCTCGCTTGCAAGCTCTGAAACCTCGCCTTGCGCATAGTCTTCAATGCCGCCGCTAGCGTTTTCGAACACTGCCAGCGGATCCTTGTATGCGTCAAAGTTATCGAAAAACTCAACCTCGTCTACAACAGCGGCGCTAACACCCGTAATCTTTAGGTTGTCAATAAAAGCCTCGTGCCACCATCCGCCAAAGGCTATGCCTCCAGCCTCAGTGAACTTTACTGGGTCAGAATCTTTTATCGTGTAGAAGACTACGGGATCAGTAGCGCTTATGTCAGTCCTGTAGGCGCTTATGGTGTCTCCGATGGCGGTTACTTTGTAATGCCTCCAGTCGGTTCCCCTGTTGTTGTTAGCATCATAGAATCCTATAGCGACCGGCGATCCACCCTCAGCCACTATGCGAATGCCATTGTCGTAAAGTTGAACCGAGTAGCCGCTGTCGCCATTATTATTTGTCCTTACGTACACCGAAGGCCTTTCGCCAGTTTGCGACGTCAGGCTTGTCGCTGTCCCTGCTATTCCCGTCTTAAGGTCAAACTCAACCTCTACATCTCTTAATAACGGGGACGGCTCAAATTTCTTGTAGTAGGCCTGGTTTGCTTGAGCAGTATTGCCTTTGGTCGTAAGAGCGCTTGACAGCTTCCACGCCGCTTCATGTCCTGCGCCACCATCCACAATCGCAGAGATTTGGTTTCCGCTATACACGCCTATCCCATTAGTAGCGCCCGTGAATTGGTTAATGACCGCATCGTCTGAGAAATCGCTGTCAAAGACTGTTGTGTTGTTAGCAACTGAAGGCGAGGCGACAACAAGGTTGTCAATGAAAGATTCGTGATTCCAACCAGCGAAGGCTATAGCTCCAGCCCCTAGATATTTCGGGCTGTCAGCCTCTTTTATTGTATAGCTCACGATAGGCACATCTTCGCTTATGTCAGTCCGATAGGCGCTTATTACATTGCCAATCGCTGTTATGCGGTAATGGCGCCAGTCAGTGCCTCTACTTGTAGCGCCAGAAAATGCGCTGTAAAGACCAGTGGCAACTGCAGTTTCATTGCTGTCTATAGAAATAATCCTGATCCCGTCTTCAAAAAGCTGCGCTGCATAGCCACTGTTGGTATTGCCGTTTGACCTCACATACGCAACGGGCCTCTGCCCTGATGCTGTGGTTCCATTGGCGTTTGTCTTTAGGTCAAAATCCATTACAAGATCTGTGAGATTTAATTCATAACGCTTGTAATATGCCTGGGATGATCCATTGTTGAGCTTCCATACATTGCCATATGTTGTGTCATCGCTTTGCACAACTTGTGAAACTTGGTTTTGTGCGTATTGGTTACTCCCGGTTCCATTGCTTGGGGTCGTGAACCCGCGCAATGGAAACTTTGCCTCTTCAAAATTGTTTGCATAAAGAGGTGTGCTCGGTCCATACAGCTTGACCGACAGGTTGTCGATCCACACTGAATGATACCATCCTCCGAAGGCAATGCCGCCTGCCATCTCCTTGGCTTCGTTATATTCAAGGACTAATTTATCGTCGCGGTAAACCTTGATTTCTTTTCCAATAGCCGTTATCTTGTAGTGATGCCAGCTTTCTCCGCGAGTTTCAACTGTGGCTATAACGAATTCGCCTCCGCCAGAGTCTTCTGACTGCAGCGCTACCGTCTCATTTCCAAGCCTCACAGCATACCCGCTGTCAGGCCTTGCGTCAGTGCGTAGAAATACCATTGGCCTTTCATTGTTTGGAGCGTTGGTGCGCATGTCAAACTCGATTTCAACGTCTCGGCGAGGCGTCTCTTCATATCGTCGATAATAAGCCTTCTGCCCGTTATTTCCTCCAGCGGTCACATTGCTTTTCATTAGCCAGACTTTTCCATGCGTACTGAAATCGACTTCATCTTCTACAACGCTTGTTTCCTGGCTTACCGAGTAATCGCCTATTCCCCCGTTTGAAACGGGCTTGAACTTGCTGTACAAGTCATCATTGTCCACTACATCAAAGTTTTCTGTGTAGATGAACGGGTCTGATGCACTGTCACCAGGTGCAGCTGAGACTGAAAATGTAAAGCAGCTTGCTGCCAATATTAGAGACAGCGTGAATGACATTATTTTTTTAAGCATACAAACCTCCCAGCTGGGCCGAGCGCGGCCGCAGGGAGGCGGATCCCCCGTTTGCTGGGATTCCGCCCAACGCCTTTTTCACTTCTCATATGTTTTCTTGCAGGTCCTGGTCCTGGTCTTGCTCTTCGAAGCCGCAGGGCTTTAAAACCCGCATAGCAAATCATTGCCGGACCGCCTGCCTTGAAAGCAACGCAAAAGCCTCCCAGCAAGGCCAAGCGTGGCCGCAAGGGAGGCGGAACCCCAGATGCGCTGGGATTCCGCCCAAAACGCCTTGTGCTAAGCCTGTGAGCAAAAGCTTTACTCACGAGCGTATTCTTGTTTATTAATTTATTTATTTATTTATTTATTTATTTATATTTCTCTGATATCTGCTTCGCGGCCGCCCAATTCGCGCGGTTCGCTTCCATTACTTGCTCCAAGCCCAATTCTTCGGCTTGGGATCTCATCTGGCCTACCAAGGAGTCAAACTCGGCCTGATCTTTCGCAAATACAGCCTGCCATGAGAAAGTCTTGACTGAATCCCCGATCTGCTGGACAATCATCTGGATTTCGTCAGAAATTGGCGGGATGTACTTAATCGCGTTGTTGATTAGAGTGAATGTGCCCTTGTCAACATCCATTTCGCTTGCGCTCTTGTAGCCCATGTGATCCTGCCAATCCTCGTTGAGCTTTGTTACAGGAGGATCGTAGCTGGGCCACTTGGCTGCAAGGTAAGGAACGCCATAAGGAGAAACGTTGTACATTGTGCCTGGAAGTCCGTTGATGGGCTCTGCCCTGCCGTCATCGAGTTTTCCGCCTTGCGGGAACTGGTAGTTGGCGGCGTCCTGGAGAATGTCGTACCCTTGATCTGTTACGTAAGGGAGCCCGTCTGATCCCAAGTCCCAAAGAATGCCTTGAGGCCCGTTGACGATAGTGGTAAGGTTTGCCGGATCAGAGATGAAGTTGAGGTAAGCCAAGCACTTCTCGATGTTTTCGCTCTTGCTGGAGATGCCCCATGCCCATGAGTTTCCTACTGGATTCTCTGCGAACATAAGCGGGCGGTACTCTCCATGAGGAATGGTCGCAAATCCGGTGAAGCTGTCCGCGTCAGTGCGCTCAGGCGTGTTGTAGCCTTCTACCATCCAAGGCCACAAGCCGAACAGGTAGCGGCCTTCGTCGGTCTTGCTCTTTGCCGTGTCGAAGCGCTGCGTAAGGCTGTCAGGATCCAAGAGGCCCATCTGGTTGGCGTCATAGAAGAACTTCAAAGCGCTCAGGTACGCGCCGCCGTCATCAAGGATGCCGGTGAAGGAGTCGGTCTTGTAGTCGATTGTGACAAAGGGGAGGCTGGATATTATCTGGTCGCTGTCGCTGCCGTTTACAGCGATGATTGAAGCGGCTTGCTGCATCGAGACAGCGTCCCAGTCAGACCAAAGGCCAAACCCGTAGACTTTCTGCCCTGACGGAGTTTCCGGCTCAAGCTCCTGCATCTTCTTCAGAAGGTCAAGATAGCCGTAGAAGTTGGGAACTTCCGGGTATCCAAGCTTCTTGTAGAGATCCCATCTGAAAAGCGGGCCCCAGTTAAGCTCTGTTCCAACAGACGCCGCGCCAATGCCTGAAGGCAGGACATACGGCTTTCCATCGGTCGTTACGTTCTCCGCCGCATAAGAAAGCGCGGTTCCATAGTTTGAAAACACGTTAGAAAGCTCATCCTTGTGCGCGTCAAAAGGCTCAAGCAAGCCTGCCCTTTGAGCGTCCTGTACCTGCTTCCACTCCTTGAAGACCACCATGTCTGGAAGCTCTCCAGCTGACATGTAAGCTTGCAGCTTCTGCTCGCCTTGATCGCCAGAAGCGATGAGCTCGATCTCAATGCCCAAGTTCTCTTTGAGAAGATCGGCATACCATCCGGTGATGAATCCGGATCCGTTTCCAGTAAGGCTCATGACCTGGATAGTTACTGTCTTTTCAGGCGCGGGCGCGGGTGCTGCTTCTGGCGCCTTTGTCTCAGCTGGCTTCACCTCAGGCGCTGCCGCCGGGGCGTCAGTTGCCGCTGGGGCAGCTGGCTGCTGGCTTGCAGCGTCTTTTGCTGCGCAACCGGAAAACATGCTTAACACCAAGCAAAAACACATGAGTAGCGCAAGTTTCTTCATAATTTCTCCTCCTTTTGCAATATGTATCTTGAGAAGTGTGCGCGTGAGAGCGCATTATGCATTGCAAGCCTGGAGAGAATAATCAATATGCAAACGAATTGGAGATCCAGGCCCTATATCTTACCCTTTAACAGCGCCCACCATGATTCCTTTGACAAAGAAGCGCTGAAAGAAGGGATAGATAAGCAAAATTGGAAACACAACAACTACAGTTATCGTCATGCGAACCGAGACTGGCGTAAGCGTCCTGGACATGTTGATTGATCCAAGCATGGCCGAATTGCTGCGAAGAGCCTTGGCCAGCGCGTTCGCCTCGTTCAGGTACTGGTATAGCAGGAACTGGAGAGTGTAGAGCTTTGAGCTTTTTACCAGAAACAAGGTGTCCGTGAATGAGTTCCATTGGCCCACTGCGGCAAAAACGGCAACTGTCGCCGCTATTGGGGCTGATAGCGGAAATATGATCCTGGTGAACCGAACCAGGTATCCTGCCCCGTCCATTTCCGCGCTTTCCTCCAAGGAGGGTGACAAGCTTTCGCAGTAGGTCTTAAAAAGCATGATGTAAAAAGGCGAAACAGCGGTAGGTATGACGTATGCCCAAAAATTATCCAGCATTCCGAGGTTCTTCATGTTCATGAACCAAGGGATAATGCCTGCGTTAAAGTACATGGTCACAACTATGAATTTGTACCAGAAGCTTCTCCCCCAGAACTCGCGCCTGCTCATGGCGTATCCAAGGAAGCAGGAGGCTATGATCGTGGCGACTGTTCCAAGGACAGTCCTGCCAATTGATATCAGCGCGGCTAGCGGGAGCCCGCGAAGCTTGAAGATCTCTACGTAATTCTGGAAATGGATCTCCTTTGGAACCAGAAGAATCTTTCCCTGGGAGACCAGTTCATTCGAAGACAAAGTGTTGATCAGAATGTAGTAAAACGGAAAGACGCACAGCAGAATCAGCAGGGTGAACACAAAGTACATAATGGCGTCAACAATGAGCGATTCTCCGTTCTTGTTTTTAAGCATGTTGCATCACCCTTCCCGCTTTATGCCGATGATAGCCCGTCTCAGACAATCGACTCGCCTCTGACAGCCTTGCTCAGCCTGTTGGCCACAAAGAGCAGGACCACGCTTACAACCGACTTAAGCATGCTGACGGCGGTGGCGAACGGTATCATGTTTCCCACGATGCCGCGATTGTACACATAGAGATCCAAGACCTCGATGTGCTGCTTGTTCATGGCGTTCTGGAAGACATAGTACTGCTCCATGCCGTTGTTGATGAAGTTCGCCACCTGCAGAAGCAGAAGGACAAAGAAAGTGCTTGTCAAGCCAGGCAGGGTTATGCTCCAAATGATTCGCCATCTGCCCGCTCCATCCACGCGGGCCGCCTCGTAGAGCTCCCCGCTTATGCCGGAGATCGCGGCGAAATAAATGACTGCGTTCCAGCCAAGGGACTTCCATGTCGTGTATGCCCATTGGGTAAGCCATACATGATCCTTGCTCGCCAAAAAGTTGATCCCGCTTGAAGAAGCTCCAGTCGCAACCAGTATCCGGTTGACAAACCCGTCTCCTATGGAGAACATCGCCCAAGCCAGCGAATACACCAAAACCCAGCTTATGAAGTACGGAAGCGTTGTAAGTGTTTGAGCAACCTTTCTGAAAACGGAGCTCCTCACCTCGTTTAATGTCACGGCGAAGATCATGGGCAGCGGAGACGCGAGCAGACTCAGCAAGCTCATTGCGAGAGTGTTGACCATGACCCTGGCTATGTCCCTTTGCGTCGCGGCGTTTCCCCATATCATGGCGAAATGCTTCAACCCCGCGAAAGGCGTTTGGCTAAGCTTCATTCCGGCCCGATAGTCGAAAAAGGCATAGACCCAGCCCGTCAAAGGCAAATACGAAAACAGGAAGAGCAAAGCCAGGAATGGCGCGCTAATCAGAAACAGGCGAAACCCAGGCCTTTTCACCATTTCACCTTCTTTATGCGAATCGCCAACGAATCGCTCGTATCGCAAATCGCTCGTATCGCGCGTCTTTTGGCTCGCGATAGCTCAGCAAGGTCATTATACACAAAATCAAGTGGATTTTCTTGAGGCAATCTGGTGGACTTATCTTTGATTGGCTCAGCTGCAAGGAGAAAAGATAAAAAAATTTCAGTTTCCAGCTTTTCCAGAGGCAATTCACTGCCTGTATTGGCCGAAAAAGCCAAAACCCCCGCCTTTGCCAGGCGGGCTTGTCGCTTGCTCTTCACATAAATATATCCACCGTCAATTTGACTTACAGTATGCTATAAAGTTTTGCTTATTAGGGTCTAATCTCTGATCTTCGATCCAGCTCTCCAATCTCTTCTCTCCGTTCTCCAATCTCTAGTCCCCGCTCTCCAATCCCTGATCTCCTCTCCCCAATCCCCGCTCTCCAATCCCCGCTCTCATCTCTCCAATCCCCGCTCTCCACCCTCCAATCCCTGCTCTCCAATCTATCCCCAAATCAAGCGCCAAAGCAACGCAAAGGCGGAACCGTCAATCGGGTTCCGCCTTTGATTAAAAGGGCCGCGCTTTTCGCACCCATCGCTAACTGCCCGAATACATGCCTTTATGCCAGCCTTCTTGCCTACTCCTTCTTGCCTACTCCTTCTTGCGGCAGTTCTGGGTGAACTCCGTGGGCGTGAGCCCAGTCGAGCGCTTGAACACCCTTGAAAAGTACTTTGTGTCCGGAAACCCGACCTTCTTTGAGA
>JAISWZ010000293.1 GCA_031270945.1 Clostridiales bacterium
AAAAAGGGCAGGCGCAAGCGCCTGCCCTTTTGCCTAGAATAACGTGTCTGGATCGAGCTTTGACAATTCACCGCTCTCCAGTATATACTGGAAGAAACCTTTTTCGCCAGCAGTTGACGCTTCTATGAGAAGAGCTGTTTGGGTTCCATCCCCTTGCCCCCACAAGAATCCTGGGCATTCAATGTCTTGCAGTTCTTCCGTGGATGCCGCTTGGACTTTTTCTGCGACAATTTCTTGGCTAAGGTCAAGCTGCATAAAGAGCTCATCGATAATCATGGCTCTGCTGACATCTAAGTCATAATTTTTTGAGATCAGGTCGCCTGCGACTCCTGGGCCTGGGTTCACCGTGACAACGAACTGGAGGTAAGGCGCATTGTCAAAGGTGTATGATTTCACGATAGCATTGGGATCAGTGTAAATCTTTCCCATTTCGTTCTTTGCCATCAGATTGAGTCCGCTTAAGGCATGGTTTACGCCGTCAGTTCTCTCAAGCTGAGGATTGTCATGGTCATAAACGAAATTCGGGATCTCAACGCTTAAGCCGTTTATGTCAAGCGTGGTCGGTTCTAGCTTGGTTGCAGAGTCATCCAAAGGCACTGGAGTATTCACGTGCTCTGTGCTCAGTCCCTCTGATGGCACTGGTGGCGGAGCGTCGCTGGACGATACGGGTCTCTCGACCAAAGCTTCAGGTTCATTTTGTTCGGCGTCTTTCTTGTTGGAGCAGGCTGAAACCAGCATTAAAGCTATCATCAAGGCAGCTAAAATTTTGAAGCGACTCATGCCGCATCACTCCTTCTCTTGTTTTTCAAATTTGGCGCATGGTGCATATCCCAGTATTATAGCGGCGGATTTTGCTTGCGCAAAGTTCCATATAATGTGAATATGCCCTTAGTTAGGAGGAAATCTATGAAAAAATTCTACTTGGCCTACGGCTCCAACATGAATGTCCAGCATATGGCTTTACTCTGCCCGACAGCGAAGTTTCTGGGAGCGAGTGAGCTTTCGGGATGGAAGCTCAACTTCAGGGGATCTTTTTCCGCAGCTTACGCTACCGTTGATCCAACCCCTGGAGACAATGTGCCTGTCGTGATCTGGGAGATATCAAGCACCAACGAGGACGCTCTTGACAGATACGAAGGCTTTCCCGTTCTGTACAAGAAAGAGGTTGTATATGTGATCTACAACGGCAAAAAGGTGGAGGCCATGCTTTACGTCATGAACCCAGACGAAAACGGGAACCGTAGGCCAATTTGCGAGCCTCGCCAGTACTACTACGAAAAGATTGCGAAAGGCTATGTCCATGCCGGGCTGGATCTTAAAGCGCTGCGCCAGGCTCTTACGGAATCCAGGCAATAGTGAGTGCATACGGGGATATGCTGTCGGCATGGCTTTCGCTGCCCGCAATCAATAGGGCGTCTCTTCTCGCTCTCTGCACATGTTGCGGGCACGAGGCTTTGCTGATAATATATCGGCAAAGCTTCGCCAATCCTTAGCGCAAATCGACAAATGTTCTGAAAAAGTCCTGAGAATGCTTTAAATTTGCGCAGCGAAGGCGCAGCCCTTTTAGCTGCAGCAAAAACATCTATTCACGAGCGAAAACATATGCTCTAAATTCGCTTTCGATTTCGCCGTGACCAATCCCTGCTTGAGCGAAAAATGTAATTCATTTCGCTCGCTGGCATAACGAAAGGTGGCATGGACTTGACAATCATAAAAGAGCTCCACTCTAAGATAGACAGGCCAATCAAGGTCTTGCAATACGGAGAGGGAAACTTTCTTCGGGCTTTCGTCGACGCCATGATAGACACGCTTAATGAGAAGACAGGCTTCAACGGAAACATAGCGATAATAAAGCCGATTCAATACGGTTCACTTGACGCGCTCAGGAACCAAGGCAATGTTTATTCAGTCTTGCTGCGCAGCGCAAGCGAATCTGAAGTGAAGATCGTCAGGAGCGTCCAGGACTGCTTCGGCGCTTACGAGGATTACGAGCAGTATGCCAAGCTCGCTGAAAATCCTGATCTTCGCTTTGTGTTCTCAAACACTACAGAAGCAGGGATCACGTTTGATGAAGCCGACCTGTACAGCTTGGTGCCTCCAAAGTCGTTTCCTGGGAAGCTGACAAAGTTCCTGCACGAAAGATGGCTCTTCTTCAAAGGAGATCCGTCCAAGGGCCTTGCCATAATCCCTTGCGAGCTTATAGACGACAACGGAGGCGCTCTGCTGGATTGCGTGAAGCGCTACGCCTCATTATGGAAGCTTGAGGAAGGCTTCCTTGAGTGGATTCAAAGCTCATGCGTTTTTGCGTCGACTCTTGTTGACAGAATCGTCACAGGATTTCCTTCGACTGAGAAGGAAGCTGTTTTCAAAGAGCTTGGGTTCGAGGACAATTGCTTGGTGACAGGCGAGAAGTTCGCGTTATGGGTCATTGAAGCCAAGCCTGGGCTTGATCAGGAGCTTCCCTTTGCTAAGGCTGGGCTTCCTGTCATCTTCACTGATGACTTGAAGATGTACAAGCAGAGGAAAGTGAGAGTGCTTAACGGTGCGCATACCGGCTTCGCCCTGCTGTC
>JAISWZ010000300.1 GCA_031270945.1 Clostridiales bacterium
TTGACCAAGCCAGCCTTTGTGGCTTCCTTCACAAACTTGTCGTCAAGCGCGTCGCTCCCCGTGACAAACGGGATGTTCATAAGGGATCTGTCCTTTTTGACGACAGTGCCCTTGAAGAGGCTGGAGTTGTCCAGGTAGTCGTACAGAAGAGCGGCCTTTTCCTTGTTGACTTCATATATCCCGCTTACCCCGCCTTGCTCCTTGAGCCATTCGAAAACCAGGTTGGCGATGTAGATGCTGTAGGTCGGAGGCGTGTTGTAGAGGGAGCCTTCTGACGCATGGGTTTGGTAGTTGAGCATGATCGGGGTCTCAGGAACAGCGCTTCCTATGAGATCTTCCCTTATTATAACCACGCAGAGCCCTGCTGGCCCCATGTTCTTTTGCGCTCCGGCATAGATCAGCCCGAACTTCGAGACGTCCACGGGCTCGGAGAGGATGCTGGAGGACATGTCAGTAACCAAGGTCTTGTCAGTGTCAGGAAGCTCTGTGAACCTTGTTCCGTAGATCGTGTTGTTGATCGTGAAATGGACATAATCGGCATCCGGGGAATACTTGGACTTGTCTATCTCTGGTATGCGGCTGTAGATCTCCGCTTCGGAGGAGGCGACAACATTGATTTCACCGTACTTCTTGGCTTGCTCAATAGCCTTCTTCGCCCATTGCCCGGTCTTGATGTAATCGGCTTTCCTGTTCTTGAAGAGGTTAAGCGGCACCATCGCGAACTGGGTCGACGCGCCGCCTTGGAGAAAGAGAACCTTATAGTTGTCCGGTATTGCCAAGAGGCCTCTTATGTTCTTCTCCGCCTCCTGGATGATGCCCAAAAAAGCCTTGGAGCGATGGCTTATCTCAAGAACCGACATGCCTGAATCGCCATACTCCGTCATTTCTTTGCCGGCCTTCTCAAGAACCGGAAGCGGCAAGGCCGCCGGGCCGGGGGAGAAGTTGTAAACGCGCGCCATAGTAAAGCCTCCTGTAGGGTGAGTGGATTGGGTGGTGGCAAGCCTATTTTTTTAGGGTCTCTTTTTAAATAGGCTGGCTTAAGGGATAATTAAACTTTTAACAATTATATTACTCTCAAATCGATTTGTCAATCCCGCATTAAAAAAAGGCAAGCCCCATATTGCTCTCACGAATATCCAAAAAAGCGCGAGAAAAGCAGCGCGATGCTTCACGCGTGCTTCCCTCGCGCAATTATATGCTCTAGACCTCGCTTGCCTCAAAAATTGATTCGCCTGTGGGGTTGAGCCTGACGTCCACTTCTGAATCCAGCGAGAACAGGTACAAAATGGCCTCTTTCACTTTCTTTCCTGTTCCCCGCTCAATGGCGGAGGCGTAGACCTGAAGCTGGATCCTGTGCTTTTCGGCTATGGCCCGCTTGGTTTTCTCCGTGGCTTCGTCTGACTTGTAGTCAACAATGACTATTCCGTCATCCTCTTCGAAATAGCAGTCGATTATGCCGTTTACCAGCACAAGCTCCTGCTCTCCGTCATCCTTTGCGCCGTAGATTGCCTTTGTATGGGGGAGCCCCATGACAAAGGGAGCTTCTCTGACAAGAGACTTGGCGTTTCTCATCCGGTCAGCCAGACGGGAGTTCGAGAAGATGACAAGCTTGCCCAGAGGAACAGCCTCTCGCTCTTCCGGGGTTAAGATGTTCTGCGCTATAAGCTCTTTGCAAAGCTCGTGAAGGCTTTTCAGATCCCTGTGCTTCCAAACGTCCAGGCGCTCCATGACTGTATGTATGGCAGTTCCTCTTTCTATTCCAGTAACCTCCCTCCCTTCCTTCAAGAAGGCTGGAAGCCCGAAATGGATCGCCAGGGTTTTGTCATAGGGCTCGCTATCCTCAGTCGTCTCGCTGTAGTAGCGCCTCTTCATCTCTGATATGGACACCTTTGACGGTATCCCCAGATGGCTGTAAAACGGGTAGTTCCACCAGAGGGCTTGCTCGATCAATTCCCGCTTGCCCGAAAGGTTTGAGTCTTTGTCCATGCCTTTCAAGGCTTCAAGCTTTTTCGCGGCTGCTTGCCTGAAAGAGTGCTCAGCCTTTCTAAGAGCTATGCCTTCTACAATCCTCACGTCAAACTCAGCAGGGTGGCCTTTTAGCGCTGGCAGCTCCGGATCCCCCAGGTACGAGCTGACAAGCTCCGCTCCACTTTTGTGCCTAGCAAGGCAAGGCGCCAAAAAATCCAAGAAGCAGGAGCACTTGGTTCTATAGTGCTCAGGCAAAACCAGTGAATCGGAGCATGCGACAGAAGTCCACTTTTCCCGCTTTTCGGAAATCTTCGTGACGCATCCCGTGAAAACCAGCTTCTCTTTTGCCCTGGTTGCGGCTACATAGAGAATCCTGAGCTCTTCTGAAAGATTTTCCACCCTGGTCTTCTTTGCCAAAGCGAAATGGGGCAGCGTATTGGTCTTGGTCCGAAGGTCGGTGTTGAACCTGACAGGCCCAAACCCCAGCTCCTGGTGAAGGATAATAGGGTTGGCTTCGTCCATGGTGTTAAACTTCCGCCCTAGCATTGAAACAAATACTACAGGGAATTCCAAGCCTTTGCTCTTGTGTATCGTCATTATCCTGACGCAGCCGCTTCCCTCAGCCCCAAGCCTTGTTCCCTCGCTTGATCTGAGATCCGCCCCTGAGGCTTGAAGACGCTCCATGTATCTCAGGAACTGCATCAGCCCTCTGAAGTCAGTTTTCTCAAACTCCGCCGACTTCTTTATCAAAGTCCTGAGGTTCGCTTGCCTTAGCGTTCCTCCCGGCATAGCGCCAGCCATGGCGTAGTAGCCTGTATCCATGAAGACCTTGGATATGAGGTCTGAAACCGGCACAAATACCGCCTCGTCCCTCCAGCTGTCCAGATCCTTCTTAAATTTCTCAAGCTTGGGGCAGCCCCCCAGCGCCAATTTTGCCGTTATGCAGTCATATAAGGACAGCTCCGGCTCTTGAAGCCTGATGTCTATCATCTCATCAGGAGTAAGCCCGTAAGCGGGGCTATGCAGCGCCGCCACCAAGTGGATATCCTGCCTTGGGTTGTCCACCAGCTTCAAAAAGCTGAGCGCGGTTTTCACTTCCAAAGAATCAAAAAAAGAAGACTGAACGTCAGCGTAAGCTGGTATTCCGACCTTTTTCAGCTCCTGGGATATGGACTCCCCAAGCTTCGTGACCGACCTGGTAAGTATTACGATGTCACCGAACGCGCATGGCCGAAGTTTCCCGTTTTCCGCCACCATCAGAGGATCGTCGGGGTTTACGAAGTCCATGATCCTCTTTCCGATCTCCTGGGCTTCCAGAGCCGCTTTTGACAGCTCTTCCAGCTCGTCTTCCTCAGAGTCGTCTGCAGGGGTTCCATCCGGCTTCAAGTACTCAACTATTATGGCCTCGCAGGAGTACATCCCCAAAGCCCCTTCTGGGTACTGAGCCCCAGGGTATAGCGCCGCCCTGTCATCGTAGGAGATCTCTCCTACAGACTTGTCCATCACCTGGCAGAATATGAAGTTGGCGGCGTTAAGCACTTCGGCCCTTGACCTGAAGTTCTTGGAAAGGTCAACCCGCAGGTTTGGCCAGTCCTTGTCTGGATCCAGGCAGTAGGTTTCGTGCTTTTCAATAAAAAGCTTGGGGTTTGCCCTTCTGAACTTGTAAATGCTCTGCTTCACGTCTCCAACCATGAACCGCCCGCCGCTTGCCACCGCGCCCAGTATCATCTCCTGCAAAAGGTTTGAGTCCTGGTATTCGTCTATCATGACCTCGACGTACTTCCTGGACAGCTCCCTGGCCGCTATGGTAAGCTCCTGGTTTTCCGATGAAGATCCAAGCAGAATCTCAATGCTGTAATGCTCCATGTCAGAGAAGTCAACCAGGTTTTTCTCCTTCTTCGCCGCCTGGTACCTGCTTGAAAATATCCGGGTAAGCCTCGCCAGCTTTGAGACCAGATCCCTCAAAGAGCCAATGTCCTTCGCCATCGCCTCAGGGCTCTTGAAAAAGCACTTGGTCTTGATCCCGTTTATTCTCTCTTTCACTTCCTTGTCCCTGAGCTTCTTGACCTTCTCTTTAAGAAATTCGCTCGGCTGCGGCACTGTCTTTGCTGTGTAGGAGAATATCCTGCTCCATTTCATGCTTTTCAAATATTCGTAGCTCTCCAGCAAAGTCCCTTCCAGGGTCCCGATCAGCCCTTCCGTAGCCAGCCTGTCCGACTTCAGCGCGGCTATGTACTTTATCGGCCCTTGCTCGGCGCTCGCCATGCCTATGAGCCTGTCCACGCTGTCTATCGCGCCCTGCGCCTCTCTCCAGATCTCCTCTTTCAAAACCCCAGCCCAAGAAGTGCTGTCCAGCTCTCCCTCTTCCAGGCCGAACATCGCCTCGTACCTGTCCAAAGTCTCAGCTGGGTATGGGCTTGACTGGACAAACTCGTATATCCGCTCAACCAGCTCTCCAAGCCCTATGTCCTTGGTCTTTCCTCCGCCGAAGCATTCGACTAGCTCAAAGAAGTCAACGTTGTCCTCTATGGCGTATTCCTCTTCGAACAAGTCCTCCATGACTTGGGCCTTTATCAGCCTGAGCTCAGCGTCGTCTCCGACCCGGAAGTCCGGATCCAGATCCGCCAGGTTGAAGTATTGCTTCATTATCCTTCTGCAGAAGGCATGGATTGTGCTTATGGATGCGATAGGCACCAAAGCCAGCTGCTTCGCTGCCCGCTCGTTTCCTGGCTGAAGCTCCAGCCTCTTTATCAATGCCGCCTCTATCCTGCCCCTCATCTCTGCCGCCGCCGCCTCAGTGAACGTAACGATCAAAAGCCTGTCTAAATCGACAGGCTTATCGGCGTCGGTGATTATCCTCATTATCCTCTCAACGAGCACGGCGGTTTTTCCCGAGCCCGCCGCAGCCGCCACCAGAAGGTCTTTCCCCCTGGCGTCTATAGCCGCAAGCTGCTCCTTGGTAAAATCCATTCCCATAATTAGGCCCTCACGCCACGTAAGTTTGGTTTGCCTCTATGAACTGCCTGTATGAATTTGAGAAGTAGTAGTTGATGTACGCCAAGGCTGACTGCCCTACATCCTCGCGCCCGAATATCCGCAATGCCGCGTACCTGGAGAACTCCGCCTCGAACTTGGCCTCGCACTGGCAGTACGATCCCGCGAAATGCGAGAAGCTCTTGCACTCCTGCTCGGTCAGCCCGTAAATCTCCCTGAATCCCTCAAGCATGTCAAGGGGATCTTTTCCCTTGTATGTTCCAGACGCCAGGTAGTGAATGGTGTGGTACATCCCTGTCGCCTTGTATATCGCCCTGGCCGATGACTTGTCCATCGTCTTGAGCTTGTTGTAGAATATGTTGTTCTTGCTTGTAAGAGATCCACAGAAGTCGTTTACGTCGCCTATAACGCAGCATATCACCTGCGAATAGAAGTTTTTAATGAAGCTGTCCTTCATGTCTTCCAGCCTTGCGAAAAAGAAATCGCTTTCCTCGCCGATCTTGTCAATCATTTTCTGGCGCGGCGCGAATATGCTTAATCCTAATCTCTCGCTCATTCCATTTGGCGGCTAAGCCGCCTCCCCCCTTTCGCTGTGCCCGCCCTGCGGGCGCCCACATGGCATGCCTCAGACAGCCATCAGAATATGTTCCGGGTTTGCGAAACCCCTTGTTTTCAGTGTTTTTCTGGCGCACGGGTTGTGCCCCGAGGTCTGGTGCGCTTCAAATCTTGATTTTAAGGCATTTGTAAGTTTGGTTA
>JAISWZ010000302.1 GCA_031270945.1 Clostridiales bacterium
AGGGCGCATTGCCATGAAAATTTGCTAGGAGGGGCTTGCTTGCCGACTTGCAAGCGCATTTTAAGCGATCTCGAAAACGGCCAGCCTGCGGCCGTGCTGTCCAGGCATTCCAAGGCAGGAAAGGCGTCCGTGCCAGTTGACGCAAGCGAGGCCCAGGAGATTCTTTCAGGAAGGGCCAGCCTTTTGCTGTCACAGGATGACGCTCAATTCATTGAGCGGCTGCTTCCGCCATACGATCCGGAAGCGCTATACTTGCTGGAAGCGCACCTGCCAAAGCCCAGGCTTGTCATTTTGGGTTGCGGGCACATTGCGACCGCGCTGTGCAAAGTGGCGTCGCTTCTAGGATTCGCCGTTTGGGCTTATGATGACAGGCCATATTTCGCAAGCAAGGTTTTCCTGCCAGACGCCGCCAAGACCATATGCGACGGGTTTGGGAAAATCGGTAGCCACATAAAGATAAATTCTGGCGATTATGTTGCCATAATGACCCGAGGCCACAGGCATGACAATGAGGTTTTGGGTTTTGCCCTAAGTGGCGAGATGCCGTTTTACCTGGGGATGGTCGGATCCAAGAAGCGGGTGCTTAGCGTCAAGACTGAGCTCGCTGAATCCGGCGTTCCCAAGGAAAGGCTTGACGCTCTTCACGCTCCCATAGGGCTCGAAATAAATTCTGTGACGCCGGAAGAGATAGCGGTCTCCATCGCCGCTGAACTTATAAAAACAAAAAGAGCCGCAACTGGCGGCAAGAAAGTCCGGATAGACAACTACGCGGACATGGACATAATAACGCGCCTGGCCTCTTTGGAAGGCAAAGGCGGAGGCTGCGCTTGCCTTACCGTAGCCAGAACCATAGGCTCCGCTCCAAGAGAAGCGGGAGCTAAGATGATTGTAGACGCAAGCGGCCAAACCCACGGCACCATAGGCGGAGGATGCATGGAGGCTGAAGCAATCGCCATAGCCAGGTCTCTTCCGCCTGAGGGCTATGTTCTGGCAAGCCTGGATCTATCCGGCTCGGCAGAGGAAGACGGCATGGCTTGCGGAGGAAGAATGGATATCCTAATTGAGAGGGTTGAGTGAATGCCAAGCGCAAAAGAGGCGGCTGAAATTTACAGAAACGAGATGTCGAGCTTTCTTCGCGATTTGATAAGAATACCTGGGACAAGCTCGCAGGAGCGGGGAAAAGTTGAAAGAGCGGCGCAGCAAATGAAAAGCCTGGGCTTTGACAAAGTCGAGATAGACGCCATGGGAAACCTCCTGGGCTGGATCGGGCAAGGCGAGAAAACGATATGCTTTGACGGGCACATTGACACAGTTGGAGTGGGAAACGCGGCCAACTGGAACTTTGACCCTTTTGATGGCTTCGAAAGCGAGACCGAGATAGGCGGGCGGGGCGCCTCTGACCAGCTTGGCGGAGTCGTAAGCGCCATATACGGCGCCAAGATAATGAAAGACTTGGGCCTCTTGGACAAGTCCCTCAAAATCCTGGTAACCGCCACAGTCCAGGAAGAGGATTGCGACGGGTTGAACTGGCAGTATATAATAGCGGAAGAGAAGATCAGGCCGGAGTTTGTCGTGATCACAGAGCCCACTGACGGAAAGGTCAACATCGGCCAAAGAGGCCGCATGGAGATACGGGTTGACGTCAAAGGGGTCTCCTGCCACGGAAGCGCTCCCGAGAGAGGCGACAACGCCATCTACAAAATGGGGGAAATCCTGGCTGACTTGCAGGATCTGGCGAAGAGACTGAAAGATGATCCCTTCCTGGGGAAAGGCACTCTTGCGGTATCAGAAATCTTCTCTACTTCTCCGTCTCGCTGCGCGGTTGCTGACAGCTGCTCCATTTCAATAGATCGCCGCCTTACAGCGGGAGAAACCTGGGAGTCGGCTCTGGAAGAGATAAGAAATTTGCCTTCTAGCGCCAAGCACAGCGCCAGCGTCAGCATGTATTCATACGACAAGCCAAGCTACACCGGCCTTAGCTATCCCACGGAATGCTACTTCCCCGCTTGGGTTCTGGAGAGAAGC
Source organism: Clostridiales bacterium (assembly GCA_031270945.1). Taxonomy (GTDB): domain Bacteria; phylum Bacillota; class Clostridia; order Lachnospirales; family WQUN01; genus JAISWZ01. The sequence goes on from JAISWZ010000302.1 coordinate 2,026, forward strand.
CATCCGGTTGCCTCCGCTGTGACAGGCGCCCACAGGGAGCTTTACGGAGAGCCAGTGGTTGACAAGTGGACCTTCTCGACTAACGGAGTGTCCATCATGGGCCGCTCCGGCATCCCTTGCATAGGCTTCGGCCCTGGAAAAGAAGCGCAAGCCCACGCCCCCAACGAGATAACATGGAAGGACGATCTGGTCAAGTGCGCGGCAGTGTACGCGCTGGTGCCGTCGTATTGGCTTAAGGCAACGAATTAAGGGTTTTTTTGTTTGCCAAGCCGTCCAGGCCTGCGTATCTTTTTTGCTTTTATTTTGTTTTTTGTTTTATTATATTTTGTTTTTCTATTTTAATATTTTATTTATTTTATATTTTATTTTATTTTATTTTTTTATTTTATTTTTTTATTCTATATTTCAACTTTGGAGGAAACTAACAATTGGAAAAATACGCTAGCAGACTGGAAGCGTTGGACACCTCCAACTGCTTCAACAACGACTTTCTCCTGACCTGGGAAAAGACAGATGATGAGCTGAAAGCGGTCTTTGAGGTTGCGGACGCCTTGAGGGCATTGCGCCAATCCGGCCTGTCCGCCAGGATCTTCGACTCTGGCCTTGGGATTAGCCTTTTCCGGGACAACTCCACAAGAACCCGTTTCAGCTTCGCCTCCGCCTGCAACCTCTTGGGCCTTTCCGTCCAGGACTTGGACGAGGGGAAAAGCCAGGTGGCGCATGGCGAGACAGTTCGGGAAACCGCCAACATGATCTCCTTCATGGCAGAAGCCATAGGCATAAGGGATGACATGTTCATAGGCAAGGGAAACGCGTACATGAGAGAAGTGGCGGAGGCGGCATCTGTCGGATTCCTTGACGGAACCCTGGAGCAGCGCCCGACTTTGGTCAACCTTCAGTGCGACCTGGATCACCCAACCCAAGCCATGGCTGACGCAAGCCACATGATAACAGAGCTTGGGGGGATAGAGAACCTCAAGGGGAAAAAGATAGCAATGACTTGGGCTTACAGCCCTAGCTACGGCAAGCCGCTAAGCGTCCCGCAAGGCGTTTGCGCCCTTATGACCCGCTTTGGCATGGATGTCGTTCTGGCCCACCCGGACGGCTACGAGATTATGCCTGAGATAGAGGACATAGCCAAGGCGAACGCCGAAAAGTCAGGCGGCAGCTTTTCCAAGACCTCCAGCATGAAAGAGGCGTTTGAAGGCGCTGACTACGTATACCCAAAGAGCTGGGCGCCTTTCAAGGCAATGGAGAAAAGGTCAAAGCTTTATGAAGACGGCGACTCCGACGGGATAAAGGCTCTTGAAAAAGAGCTCTTGGCCCAGAACTCCCAGCACTCTGACTGGGAATGCGACTCAAGCCTTATGGCTGTCACGAAAAACGCCATGTACCTGCACTGCCTCCCTGCTGACATCTCGGGAGTGTCCTGCGAGCGCGGCGAGGTAGCCGCTGACGTGTTTGGCAAAAGCAGGACAAGCCTCTACAAGCAGGCAAGCTTTAAGCCCTATGTGATTGCGGCTATGATCTTTTTGGCGAAAGCCAAGGATCCTGCTGGAGCGCTGAGGTTGCTGTCCGCGAGAGGGCGCAGGAGAATACTGGATTAGAAAAGTCTGCGGATGCTGCGTGTGTCTCAGGCCTTGCGAGAAATGCAGGCCTTCAAATGCAGCGATTTAAAGGCCAGCCGTGAGGCTGGCTTTTTGTTTTGCCCTTTTGGGATTGCGTCAGATAGGAATTCGCATAATATTTGTGCGCATCATGCGTCGATTTACGCTGATTTTAAAATAAATTCAGCGTTATTAGTATCTATCCCTCGATATATCTTTATTATTTCACATCAAACCCAACATAATACCCTTGATTTCGATCTATTTTGCCTTACTCATCGATCACTCCCTATATTTATTATGGTTGCGCTAGGCTTTAAATAGTGGTACCATAGAATTAATTAAGCAGATGTTTTCGCTCGAAACCAAAAGCGAAATTTTAGGGGTGATCAATT
>JAISWZ010000376.1 GCA_031270945.1 Clostridiales bacterium
ATGCAAAAAAGGATGCGCGCTCTTTGAGAGTTCGCATCCTTTGTAAGTTATAGTGCAATTCTCTTCTCGTTGCCCGACTAACAAGCTATGCGGGCTCGCTTCGCTAGCGATGAAAAAAACGCCTTATCTTGCCCTCGTTAGCACAGCGAGGCGTACTCTTTGCATTTCAGCGCTTCCCGGAAGAACCTAACCCAACCCTCATGCCTAAATTCGTCGTATGTATCATCGTAAAAATATTTGCCGCTCTTAATCCGGACTGACAGGCAGTCTAGAGGAAAGCCGTCAACGCGCTTTTCATGCGGCGTATCCGTCAGCAGGAATCTTTCGCTCCAGATATCCGGCGCAAACCTGGTTAAAATCACGTTTTCGCTCACTGCGAAGCAAACCGCGTTGCGATACTGAGCCGTCAGCTTGCCTCCGTACCGCTTTGCCAAGTTTGCGTAATACGCTGTCATCTCAGGATCGGTCAGGCTTTTGCCGTTCACTCGCCTGACATGAACGCCAGGTTGAAGCTCTGGCGGCACTTCCTCAAAGTATAAGCTGCTGTCCTCTGAAAATACAGGCTTTCCAAGCGCCTTGTAAAACGCCTTCGCTTTGATAATCGCGTTTTCAAGCGGATTGTCGCCGCTCTCGTCTATGTCAGGCAAAGCAAGGCCGAGTTCCTTTATTCCTGCTACCTCTACATCGAGGGACGAGAGCAGCTTCCTCATATGCTGGACTTTCCCAGGATTGCCCGTGCCGTATAATAGCCGCGTTTTGCTCACTGCCCTGCCTCCCATTCCTTGATCAGCTGCCGTATCGACTGTTGCCTCATGCCTCGGTCATTGCTTGTTGCCCCCTTTATGACTTCGTACAGCTCCTCGCTCAGCGGCCACTTCTCAAGAGTTCTATCTGAATCGGCAAACAGGCAAAACGCTGTTGCGCCCATGGTGTAAACGTTTGTGATCTCATCAACCACAGCGCCGTCCGTATGCTCTTCTGGCGATAAAAACCGAGTCGAACCCCACAAGTCCGCCCGCCCAGAGCAAGGGGACTTTTGATAAAAATCAATGTCGCAGATAACTGTTCGTTTGTTTTCTCTGTCATACATGATGCTGCCGTCATAAAAGTCAATGGCTACATATCCGCGCTCGGCAACACCCGCTGGAATTCCAATATGTCCGCAAAAATATGCCGCATCGTTTCAAGCGGCAACCGCCTGAAGGCTTTATAGTCCTCAGGATACATTCCGAGAGCGCAAATGGCGTCTATCCAATCAAACACAATGGCATAACCGCCGCCAGCCTCCTCCGCCTTGACAAACCTGATCAGCATGAGATGCGCCAAGTCCATATATACGGGGACGGTTGCTTTCAGCCTCTCTACTGCGTCCGCAACGATTCCATCGTACTCAGCAGTTGGCGCTCCCGCAAATTTCACAAAGTATCGTTTCCCGTTATCAGCGGTTACGCCAAAGCAGATGTTTCCGCTGTCCTGAGCGTCAAAGACTTTGAAAACTCGGCCGTATCGGCAAATGAAGCCAAAATCAAAAGGCGCCTTGAGCTTCAGAGAAACTCCGTCAATGTTCTGGATACAGGAGTTCTGCATATTATTTCCACCCGCTTTCGGTGTTTCACTTGAGCATATCCCATTTTAGCCAGAAATGCAAGTCAAATTCCTGTGCTCGGATATAATTTGGGGATATGCTCTAAAACATTGTTCTTTGTTTCAATTTGCCCTAAGCGCAACCTCATTTCATGATAGTCGACTTATTTCCCAAATATTCTATCAATTAACGGTATCCAAGTTGACCACACACTCACGCAATCCGGCCAATCCAAAGAGTTATAGCTAAATATTATTATACTTTGCCACAATATGCTGTCAATACAAATAAACTTTTAAAAAATATTTGCTTTTTCACACTGGCCAAGTTTTCTTGCAGCCTGTTCGCCGCCTCATCGGCCAGCGCACTTAAAGCGTCTGCTATGCCGTACGAAAATGGGGTACTGCCATTCCTTTCAGAGGCTCAGTGGAGGCGTAATCCAGGTTGATATACGCGCTGACTGGCGCACCCCAAAGGCGCGACTCCAAAAGCGCCAACGCCGGGTGATTCGCGGACGTCTGCGGGCTTCTTGTCTACAATAAGCGCTTATGGCTGATAGAGGCGCTGGAGGCTGTACCCATGTTCGCGACACCATGAGCCTTTAGCGCTTGGTGAGTCATACGCGCCTGCGGGCTTGAAGCAATAAATAAGCGCCTGCCAACCTTATGCCTAGCGACTAACCCCATGATCTCGTCAAGTCCGAGCCCGTTCATCCAACCGACTGAGCACCCCTGAATTGCATCTTTCTTGATATCATGCGCTTTCATAATCCCCTGTAGCGCTGAACCCCCTTGTATAAGTTAAGCGCTGCCCCCTGCATAAGCGCTGCGCCTGGCGCTGAAAGTTTCGGCCTACGCCTAAAAATCCCGGATTTCTGGGTTTTGTCCTGGCTAAAGCCTTACTCCAACATTTTGCGCTGATCTAAAAGGATCAGCGCTCAAGATCGCAGTCAAGTATTCAAGCCTGGATTTCTTGGCTTTATCTTGGCTAAATCACCAGTTGCGGATGTGTTTTTCTCGAAATCGAATTATGGCACAAAATCTCAGCGACAAAGCAAAACTCTGCGCTTGTTGAGGAAACGAAGCTGTATGACACGCCTAACCGATTAATTTTTGATACCTATTTTTGAGAACGCATCATGCCGTCAAATGCAAAATCTTTTTGAAACTACCAAATATTTCTACTAAAGTGCCGCTATATTTCGACGATAAAAGAATTAGAAGCAACAACGCAATGATATTCACTTATGTCCTCAAATGGCGCAACCTGCCGGAAGGAAGCGTTATTTAAGGCTCTACGTAGCGAGAAGTCACGGTCATCACACAAAAACACGCAAGATTTGCCGAGGCAGCTTGGTGCGCTGGAAACAATAGCTGTCGCTTGGCAAAGGAAACGGACGAACGTGCCGCGAATCGCGGCAAAGTGAAATTCCTAAAGCTTGACGTGCGGAGAGCGGCTAGACTTTTACGCCAATCACGCCTTATATCACAAGCGAAAATGATGAACTGAAGAAAGGCTTGCTGGATTGTTCATAGGCGGCGCTTGAAGTCGGGAACTTGTTTTTTTCAAGGCCTGAAAAAGTTCGGTTGGCTGATCCCCAATCGCGGCTCAAGCTCGCTTTTAAAATACGCTCAGACTGCTAAATCGCGCAAGCATCGGCAGCAAGCCAAACAAATCACTTTCAGATTTTCGATTGCGCACATCCCAAGCTAAGAGCATATCCCAAAATTAATTCCTGGTTTGGGATATGCTCTAAGACGACAAACGCACTCAAGTTGATCAAGTCGACCAATGCCCCAAAGAATGGCTGATGCCCTAATTGAGAGCCAGCCATAAGCAACAAAAGCGCCAGCGCATCTCTTGAATGGCAGGCGATGGCTCCCTGCCCTTCTAAAGATAACGCCTACGCAGAGTACAACACGAGGAAGCCTGACAGAGCGTTTTTATTCGATGTATGCACCGCTCTGGAAGGTTAATTCCGCAAAAGATTCGCAGTCCCATTAGCCGCTCTTCCCAGGCCAAGAGCCTTGAGGTAGGCGGCCAGCAAAAGCATGTTCCAGGCGGCATGCCGCCCTTTGAAGACGCATTGCCCTGTGTTGTCTTCATCCGGAGCATGGAAACACTATTAGACGCTTAAACGGCAATCCACAACCCTCAGAACACGCACGTTGACCGCAGAAACAAAAGGCCTCAGCTCACGCTGAGGCCTTTTTGCAGTCTTTTTTGCTTTTTGTTTTTGTTTTTTGTTTTTTTGTCTTTTGTTTTTTTGTCTTTTGTTTCTTACAGGTACTTCTTCAGCATCTCAAGGAGGGTCCTCCTCTGGGGGTAGAGCCCGCAGATGGTTTTGATCAAGTTTTCGGCAGCGCCGCCAGCCGCGATGTAAGCTTCCAGGTAGGAGCAGACGCTAAGGCAGCCCTTCCTGGCCCTGGCGGCGTATGCAAGCGACAAGATCTTGTTCTCCATTAAGTCGCTAGCGGCAGATGCGTACTCGGGGAGCAGGTGCTGGTACATGTCCTTTATCTTTGCAGTGTTTTCAAGGCAGATATCCAAGAGCTCCTTCTTTGCGTCCTCCAGCTTGAAGACTTCTTCCATGAACTCCGCTCCGGCTTTCTTGGCGCGAGTGATCATGTGCGCCCTCTTTTTGCTCCATTCTTCCTCGCTGAAAAGGGCTTTCAGCTTTACGTAAGAGTCCAGGTCCGAGGCGGCGAAGGCCCGCTCTTCGTACACTGCCTTAAGCTTCTTGATATCGCCGGTCTTTTCCAAGGCCTCACAGCGGAACGTGAAGAGCTCGTCAGGGTTTCCCGCCTCTTCGCAAACGCTCAAGACCTTTTCGTATTCCGCCGTGGCAATGTAAGCTTCCACGAGGATCTTCCTGCGAAACCCTTCGTTCAAGCGGCTGTCAAAGTAGCCGTCGCTCTTTTCCAAGTGATCCGCCAGGTTAATCAGCACGCTAAGCTTGTGGTCAACAGACATGGCCTCGGCCAATACGGCCAATTGGTCGAGCTTGCAGATGTTCCTGTCATTCAAGGCCAGAACGGATAATGCCTGGAAGAAGTCGTAGAGCAGGATGTTATGCTCCCCTTTTATAAACCTGGGCACCGTCTTTTCAAGCATCGACAAGAACTCGTAGCCCAGAATCGGGTCAGTCACGCACAAGTCCGCAAGCTCCTTCACTTTGCTGATGCTGTCTGCTATCTCAAGCCTTACCGTCTGCTCACTTGCGCGGATCACGCCATCAATCTCAACCAAGGAGTCCAGCCTCATGGACTGGAGCATCATAGCCTTATGTATCTCCTTGCTTGACAAGGCCTCTCCAGCCAGCTTATCCAGTATCCCCAGACCCGCGTCTCTTCCGGCAGCTTCCTTCTCCGTAATCGTGCGGGTGGCTTTCGCCAGGTTTACAATCTCAGTCGCGACAGTCCTCGCATACTTGAGCGAGTTGTCCTTTGGGGCGTAGCGGATCAGGATTTCCTTCCCCGTCCGCTTGTTGCTTAGCGCGTACTCCAGCGCCAGTTCAGCCAACTCGCTCCTGCTCAACTCCCCTATGAGCTTTTTGAGCTTCCTGTCGTCATTCTCCATGTGGAGCTCGTTTTCAAGCATCTTCTGCAGCGCAATCTGAGCCGCTGTTATGTGCGAGCACACAGCCTTGCCGCAGTTGCACTCAGCGTAGAACAGGCTTCCTTTGTTGTCCAGGACAGTCCTGACCATGAAGCCTTCAATGACGACATCCCACTGGTTTTCATCAGTCTCTTTGAAATCGCCAACGTACCCGTCTGTTATCAGCCTTTTTGCCTCCCGGCTCTTGCCTTCTGGCATGGTGTCCTCCAAGAAAACCGTAGCCACTTTTATTCCTCCCTAATTCAGCGGGCGAAAACATGTTGGTTTTGCCGATGTTTTCGCATGCACGCATAATATTCAAGCGATTTCTCGCTTTTTTGATTTTTTCTGATAGATTGTAACATAATGATCGTCAATATTCAACCATGCACTTTCACGTTTGGCGAGTTATAGATTATTGGGCAACATTAGACCCAATTAGAAGTTCAATCGGTCAAAAATCGCATGGATCCAGCATTTTTCTCAAGTTTTCGCATGTTTTTTCCGGTCTGGGAACCGCATTTAATAAAACAAGCAAGCGTGTCAAATATTTACTTGAAACTCGTGTTTTCTGCTCTAAATTTATCGATTTTTGTTGAAAATTCAACCTTTTTATCAATTTGCGCCCCACTGCCAGTTCAAGAAAATTTCCAGCAGAACCCCTAAGCTGAAACTTTATGGAAATCTCGTCTTTAAAATTTAGGAATCCCATGTTTGAGCCGTTTCATGCTATATTGCCAGCGCCTCTTGCATAAGCGCTAGCGCCCAGCGCCCCCTTTTCTGTTTACCCACATGCAGAAATGCAAAGATTAAATCAAAGACAAACTCCCTACCGCGTCTTTTTAGGGGACTGAACATTCCCTTGCTTATTTTGGCAGTTGAAGCTCAATATTTTCAATGCTACAATGGACCCAGCCAGAATCAAGAACACAGAAAGGAGCAATTCGAGATATGGTCGATATGGGCATACGGCCTCGCGCGTTTTCAGAAGAAGAAATAGCCAGATTGAATCATGCGGCGGTGAACACCTACAACCGGACAGAGGCGAATAATGCCTTGATACTGCTCTCGGATGAGGGCAGCATTGACCCTCCGCCAAACATCTCGAAAATCTCAAGCATCCCTAACGAGACAAAAGAAGCGGTTAGGCTAGCCTTTCAAAACCATGGGCTGGAAGCGGCCTTGAAGAGGAAGGAGCGAGGAGACGCCACTCGCATCCCTGGCATTACAGGAGACTTCGAAGCCAGATTGCTGTGCCTGGCTTGCGAATCCTCTGCCACCCTTAGATCCCTTTCTGATGTGACCGTCAAAGACAAGCTTATCGACAGCATCTCCACTTCAACAGTTTGGCAGATCCTCAACTCAAACGAGGTAAAGCCGCACATGTTCTCCGACCTCCAAAGCAACGGCTTCCGTGATGAATCGAATATGCGGCAACTAAGGGAAGTGTTGGGATACTACCGCTTGCCCTACAATATAGACCTCCCTATCATATGCCAGGCGGACAAGCCCTTCAGCCTTTTGGCCAGGCGCCATTCCGTCGCCCGCTCCGCTCCTCTGAGCAAAAATCCCTTGGAAACATTTGATAAGTATGACGTCAACCCGGCAAGCGGAGATCCATCCATCTACATGTACACGGAGCCCCTGACTGGGTGGTGCAAGGCTGTCGCAAAAGAAAGCTCAGATATCAGCAACATGGGCAGCGACTTGCTTGAGATAAGAGTAAGGTTCGGAACTTCGGAAAATATCAGGCTTGTCATAAACGACCTGGACACCACAAAAGATACGCCAGTCTTCCAGAAAGTCAAGAAGATCACAACCGCCGCCATGCTTTACAACACCTATCGTTTCATCATAATGCCAGAATGCGGAAGCTGGCTGAACATAGCGGAGTGCGAGCTGGCCCGCGCGTTTCGGGAATGCCTCAGCGACCTGAAATCCCCAAGCGTTGACGAAATCAACGAGAGGCTGGCTATATGGATAGCTGACAGGCACAAGAGCCTTTTGGGCATCAACTGGCAGCGCAAGGTCAACAACAAAATTGAGCTATACCGCTTGTATCCAGAGAGAGTCATGGCAAGCGACGCTCCCAAGTTTCGGACTTGTTGAGAGTGTATTTATAAAAAGCTTTGCGCCTGCGGCGCAAAGCCATAACCGGATTCCGGATCCTATAAAAGCGTTTTAAGCCCTTCTCGGAAAACCTAACACTTTGCAAAATCCTATCTTCAAGCCATTTTCAGCAAACTTGCCACTTCTTCCAAGCTTTCAAACACATCCTCGGCGCTTATCCAATCTGGCGCAGGAAGCAAATCTGGAACGCACACCACTTTCATTCCCGCATCTCTAGCAGATTGAGCGCCTCTAGGAGAGTCTTCCACTGCGAGGCAGGCTTCAGGCAAAACTTCAAGGAGCTTTGCCGCCAATAGGTACGGTTCTGGATACGGCTTCCCTTGTGAGGCTTCTCCCCCGCAAACCATGACTTTTGCCAGTTCATCCAATCCAGCGGACCTAAGGGTTGCCTCTGCTGATTTTCTTCTGGTGGAAGTGCATACCGCCACTTTTGCGTTAACGGCTTTTGCCGCTTCCAGAAGCGAGAACAGCCCCTTTTTGACCCCTATCCCGCCTGTCGCCCGCTTTATCTCAAGAAGCTGGGACATCTTCGTAAGCAGCTGCCTTGGCTCAACCCCTGGGCAAGCAACCCTCATCAGTTCAAGAGTCTCCTGTGTTCCAGCGCCGATCATGCTAAGGAGCGCTTCTCTGGAAAACTTTCCTCCGGCTTCTATTGCGGCGTCTTCCAACAGCTCGATGATAACTCGCTCGGTGTCTACTATCGTTCCGTCCATGTCCAAAATGACTGCCTCATATTTCATTTAGCGCCTCCTGTATTGCTAAGAGCATATCGCAAAATTCCGAAATTGCGCCGGATTTTTCCGGCACCTCGGATAAAATTTTGGGATATGCTTTAAGATCGTCAGCTATATTTGCGATATGGCAACATGAACCGCTTGTCATGTTGCGCTCGCACTATAGCAAACCCCAGCGACTGAGATCGCTGGGGTTGTTGGCTTTTAGTGCCTTGGAGATATTGTCGCTTTCGCGTATGTGTAGGGGAGCTGGATTTCGCCAACTCCCCTTTAGGGCGCATTTTATTGCATGCGCTCTATGTAGCTTGAGCCTATCACTCGACGCCGACCACTATCATGTGAACCATGGCGTAGTTGCCTGATTCCCTGTGGCATATCTTGTAGTACTCAACAAAGCCTTCCTCATAGTCCCTGCCGCTCATGCCTATTCTCCACCAGTGCATGCCTGGCCTTTCCTCGTGTCCCAGGTTGTCGCCCGCCTCCACTATGCCGTACTCGTCAGCGTTGAAATACGGGTCAGCAAGCCTTATGGCGATCTCGTAGTAGGCGTTTGATACATACTTTTCGTTGATGGTCTTCCCGTTGTCGAAAACCACGGTTTGAAACTGGAGAGTGGCCTTGTCGCCATACTCTTTGGTAAGCTCCCAAAGAAGCATGTTCTTGGCTGTCTCCTTGAATGGAGAAGGGCTTATCCTTGCCTTGTTGCCAACCGCGCCTTTGGACAATTGCCGGACAGTCACGCCGGTGTCGCAAGTGATGGTCTTCATGAGCGTTTCGCCCTCTTGCGTCCAACCGCCTTTGTCAGTCGCTCCAAATGTTCTGTAGTCGTCCAGGGATGCGCCTTGAGCATACGCTGTGGCCATCTGTGTCACTGCGATAATGCCGTAATAGTATGATCCTCCGAAAGCGCCTACTATGTTTTTAACTTTTTCAACTTTGTTCAGGAGAAGCCCTGTCGCTTCCCCTGGCACCAGAGGCGCCGCCCAGTAGAACCATCCGTCAGAGTCTCCGACCCAATAGTCCCCTACTGGCCGTCCCAAGTTGATCCAGGCCTCCATGTCGATAACCTCGGCATGCCTGGTTTGCTTGACGCCGGGCTCAGAGCCGTCATAAGCCGCGCTGTTTTGGTCTATGTATCCGTCTCGCTGGTTTTCCTTTGAAACAGGCATATAATGCTTTTGCCCGCCAAATTCCCAGTGCCAGTATTCTCGGAACAAATCCGGCTCATCGCTTTCCTTTCTTAGGACATGCGGCTGCCAGGTTGACTCGTCTTCCATTTTTGTGCCTTCAACCAGCGTTTCCACGTCCTTTTCCTCACTGGCTGTGCCGGCAAGCTTTCCTACCTCCATGTACTCGCTAAGCTTGACGCGAACGAAAATCGGAATGTTGCCCCAGTTTTCAACGTACACGTCCTTGTTGGGATCGTTAAAGTCATCGTGGGTAGTTCCCCCAGGCGCTTCATCCGAGCCGGTGAATTTACTTGTCGCAAAGCTGTAGAAGCGGATCCATGCATAGGTGCCCGTAATTGTAATTAGGAGAGCAACCAAAGCGGTAGAGAAAACGATCTTCACTTTACCCATTGCAAAATGTCTCCATTCGTATACTCACGAACCAAAACAGGTTTTCGCCCGTGAGCAACCATCGACTTGAGCGAAAGCGAAGCTTTTTTCGCTCGTTGGCATATAAGGGAAATCAGTGCTTTTACAAGCGTCCTGGCCATGGAGGGGGGTTCCGCAGCGAAACGCTCCGATTGGGGTGAGCGAATTGAAGTGCTCCCAAAATAAATTTCGGGATATCAATAACGAGCGTTAGCGTTCGTTATTGCATGTTTTTTTCGCTCATAAAAGCATATCCCAAAGTTCTATCGGCTTGCAGCGCGCGAACTTTAGAGATCTGCGCTTTGCGATACAAACTCGAAACAATTTGATAGACATAAATAAGCTTGTCTGATAGTCAAAACGTCTTTTTTTGTTGATATCTCTGTCTCTGCGATATAAAAAACCATATGGCATAGCGCATGTCACGCAATTATTGGGAAAAGTACGCTTCCATGATTTGTGACAGCTCTAGCGCCACATGCAGACGCGCTGGCTTTCGCAAGCTTTGCCCTAGAAGCTTGCTTCTCTTGCCGCTTTTCGCGTCTCATAGCAATCCAGAAATTTCTGCTTTGAAAAGTCCTGGCGGACTTTTCAGAGTTTGAATCGGAATGCGATTTTGCGCCGGGAACAGCGTTTGAGGTTATTCAAGGCTCGGCATGGCCAAGCCAGCTGTTGTCCCGTACTTGAAACTATATTATAACTGTAAAGAGGCTATACGTCAAGACATCTCAAGCAGGTTTTCTTCGCATGCGCCGAGATTGCCCAGCTTATAATCCTGGCCGTGTTTCCTGCGTCCGAGCGTCTCTAAAATGGGAGCTGGCTATCATGACGCGCAATTCAGCTTGTACCGTACGCGGTTGCCTTAGCGCGGGGTCAGCCCTCATTGCCAATACATTATAACGATCCCGCTTCCGCCCGTCAATAGGAATCTATCGAATTCGCCTAAATCATATCCTAAAATTTTTAGCAAATCAAGCCAACAGGGTTCAAGGCTATGATGCGCGGTCTTGCGCTTGGCGGCAATCGATAGTAGAATACAGTATGACAAAGCAAGTTAAAAGCGAGAGGGGATAGCGAAGTGGACATTATGGTTCGGGAATACTTGCACGAGGATTTGCCTTCCATGATGGAAATATGGAATGCAGTAATAGAGAAAGGCAACGCTTTTCCGCAGAAATTCATTTTGGATGACAGCGAGGCCAAGGCCTTTTTTGCAAGCCAATCCCGCTCGATGGTTGCTGAGGTGGACGGCCAGGTTGTGGGGCTGTACATCCTTCATCCAAACGGCATTGGGCGGTGCAGTCATCTGGCCAACGCTTCTTATGCCGTGAAGGAAGGGTATAGGGGCAAGCACGTGGGCGAGGCCTTGGTTCAGGACTCACTCAAGACGGCATTAACTCTGGGTTTTACGATCATGCAGTTTAACGCCGTAGTCGCAACGAACACCTGGGCTTTGCACCTCTATGACAAGCTTGGATTTACGAGGGTTGGAACCATACCGGACGGCTTTCGCTCGAAATACGGCTTTTATGAGGATATTGTGCTGTTTTACAAGGAGCTTGTGGGAGAGCCTTGGAGAGGTTGGGGCTATGATGATTTATTCTAAAAAGCGTTTGCCCCAAAGGCATGGGATGCTTTAGAGCATATCCCAAAATTCCGTTAAGGCGCAGAAAAAATTCCTGGCGAATGCATTTATATCGGGATATGCCCTTAACAGTGGTTGCCTCAGGCTTCGATGAGCAAACTTGCGCGGATTTTCTGAGAATTAAATTTCGGGACACGCTCTAAACCAGAATTCCGGCCAATTCTATGGCTTCTAACAAAAACAAGTATAATGCAACTCTTTTCGCCCTTTCATGTTTGTGGTATAATCATATGGCGCATATCCCAAAGCGCAGAATGGCGTTTGCCCAATGTTCAAGGGCAAACGCCAAAGGATCGATGCTTGTCTCGGGCTTTAGCGAGCAACGCAGCATGCAAATCTCCAGTTGGAGGTGATTTTTTATAGCGTACAAATACGTCAACTCTTTGTTCAACCTTCTTGAGCACCCTGGCGACGCCATAAATGGCAATGAGGCTGTGATGTTTTTCTGCTGCGAAAACTTGTCCCAGGAATTTGACAAGGAATTGATGCAAACTGACAAAAGCTATGCGGACTCTCATTATCCTCTTTTAGACTTTCTTCTTTTCATACGCGAGACAGCGGTAGAAAATGCAAGCGCTTACGAGCCTCCTGATCCAAGCGCAGACTCTGAAGCTTTCGAGTACACGTTTGAAGGCGTAAGACCAGAGGACCGAAAGGAAGCTTTGATAGCAGCAAAGGAAGGCTTCTGCCACATGCACGGCATAGGCTGTCCTGTCAATGTTGAAATTGCGGCAGAGAAGTACCAGATAAGCGCCGACCTGGGTTTGCCGCTTGCCCAGTACGAGCTTGCGGGCCTTCTGGCAAGCGGTTGCGGGGTGGAAAAAGACCTGGCTTTTGCGGCTTCTTTATACGATGTCTGCTCTGATGTCATTACGGAGGCCAAGTACAGGTTGGCGCTCATGCATTTGCTTGGGCTGGGGGTCGATGATTGCAATGCTGGAAACGCAATGATTGATGCGCTTTCCCGCTCTGGCCATAGAAAGTCCATATATTTCAAAGCCCTTTATGCGAAATACGATTTCGCTCCAAGCTACATGGTTTACAAAGACGGGTTGAAGCCTATTCGAGGACTGATCAGCTCAATGATCCCTTCCGGCATGGACATCAAGCACGCGGCAAAAGACTTCGTTGAGTTCGCAACCGTAAAAGAATGCACTCACACCGCTTCTGTTGGCAAATACTTATTCCTGTCTGCCATGCTTGAGTTCTTGCGTTTTGAGTCCCCCAAGGAAGAGACCAACATTTTCATGCTGGTTGAGCTTATTGAAGCCGCTAGCGGAGGAAAAGGCCAGTCTGACCTGGATGTGATCATGAGCTCTTTTTCAGAGACCTATCCCGATCATCTCGCGGTGGAGCAATACAACGACTTTTACGCTCTTTTTGGCGTCTTTGCCGGAGAGATAACGCAATCTCTCCGGAGGGATTTCCCCTTTATAGGGAAGTCTTCTGACATTTTCGCTTTTTTCAGAAACAAGTACGATGCGCCAAAGCTCGCTCACTCCATTGGCCTTGGGCCTATCTTATTGAACAGCATGCCGGATGGCGCGGCTAAAGAAATACTTGACGATTTGGAAAGCGTCATTGCCAGCGAGCGCTCAAAAGAGAAAAAGCTGAAAGTTACATACGTCTCACTGTTGGCCAATTCAAAATATTTGAAAGTGGACAGGCACATACACAAAGTGGCCATGTTTTACGGCAAGTACGGGGACAATATTTACTCCAAGAATGATCTTGAGTTCTTGACGCGGTACAAAAGCTACAAGCGGGACGCTTCTTTGAACTATGACAAAGCAGAGAATTACATGCATGGCAAAAACAAATTTCCGCAGGATTACGCCCTGTCATTCACTTACGCGCTAAGAGGGGCGCTTGGCGGCAACTCGAACGCCCAGTTCAGGCTCGGCTACTTGTACAGCCGCGGCTTAGGCACACCCTGCGACATTAATGAGAGCTTGCACTGGTACAAAATCGCCGCTGACAACAATTCTCAGACCGCCTGCTACAATCTCGGAATTCACTATGCGTATGGATCTGCCCATACCCCTGTGGATCCTGAGCTTGCCCTTTATTATTACAAGAAATCGGCAGATCTTGGAAATGGCAATGCAAATCTTGATATTGGCAAAATATATGAATTCGGGACAGGAGTTAGCAAAGACATTCAAAAAGCAAGCGAGTATTACTCGAAAGCGCGGACCTACTATCAAAAAGCCTACAAAAACGGCACCGCGTCAGGATATGATCTGTACAGGTACGGCTATATGTACGAAAGCGGATATGGTGCACAAAAAAATCTTGCAATGGCTGCGCAAATATATGAAGCGGGCGTCAAGAAGGGCGAAAACGGTTGCATGGTCAATCTTGCGAGTTTTTACGAGTCAGGTTCAGGCGGCCTCGCAGTCGATTACAGCAAGGCGATCGCCCTGTACACTGAATCAGCGAAATCCAATTACAAAGAAGGCTATTACGGTTTAGGCAACCTGCATTATTATGGAAGAGGCGTTCCCCAAGACAAAGCCAAAGCGGCGCAAGAATATGAGATGGCCGCGAAATTGGGACACCGCAACGCGACCAAGAAGCTTGCGGAAATGAATCTGACTGGCGACGGCATACCCCAGAATGTCGCCAAAGCGTTGCAGCTCTACGAACCCAGCATTAAAACCGAAAACCCTGAATGTCTCCATGATTTGGCCTTGTGGCACCTGAATGGAACAGGGGTTGAAAAAGACGCGAATAAAGCGGTTGAACTGCTTCATATCGCGGCCAGGCACAATTACGTTCCCTCATTGGAGAAGCTGGGCAAGATTCATTTTTATGGCACTGATGGTTTTGATGTCAATTATGGCGAAGCGTTCCTGTTCTATGACAAAGCAGAGAAACTGGGCAGCACTGAATGCCAGTTCTGGCTAGGCTATCTTTACCACACTGGCCATGGCGTTATGGCGGATCATGAAAAAGCGCTAAGCTATTACCTGCTTTCAGGCTCTTCCGCTTCATTCTACAATATCGGCATCATGTATAGAGATGGCAAGCTTGGCGATCCGAATCCTGAAAAGGCCAGCGAATACATATTGAAATCCGTAAGCATGGGAAACGCATACGCCCATGCCGCCTTGGCAGGCTTATACGAAAAAGGCATTCATTTTGAGAAAGATATGGACAAGGCAATAGAATGGTATAAAAAAGGCGCAAAGCTTGGAAATGATTCATCTATAAAGTGGCTAAAGGAACACGGGCTTTCGATAGAGGATTAAAGCATATCCCAAAATTATATCCGAGGCACCGGAAAAATCCGGGTTTTTGCTCGCAGAAGCCCGAGTAAACTAGTTGAAGCATTCGCCAGGATTTTCCGGTGCGATTTCGGAATTTTGGGATATGCTCTTAGAGGCATAAGCCTTGACTCTCTCTTGTGAGCAGATATATAATAAAAAATGCTCATAAAAAACCGCAAATCATCGCGTAGGCAGGCATAATGCCAAAACCCGAAGTTTTCGGGATGCGCGATGGCGCGGAGAAAGAGGCCCCATTTGAATATGGAAGAGCGCAAGGCCGCAGGACTGCTTTGGACGGACACAGACGATTACCTCGACGAGCAGGCGCGAGCAAAGTCCCTGATGCATGAATTCAACCACCTGCATCCCAGCATGAAAGAGAGAAGCGTCGAGCTTGTCAAGGAAATATTTGGTTCTGTCGGAGACACAGTATGGGTAAACCCGCCAATTACGCTAGCCAGAGGCAAAACTGTTACCATTGGCAGGTTTGTCTATATCAACAGCAACCTAACCCTTGTTGACGATTGGTACATAACAATCGGAAGCGGTGTGCTCATCTCGCCCAACGTCACTATCATCACTTGCGGACATCCCGTTCACCGCGATCTCAGGCAGCACGGAGAGATGTACTGCTTCCCTGTGACGATAGAAGACTGGGTTTGGATAGGAAGCAACGCCATCATACTGCCAGGGGTAACGATTGGAGAAGGCTCTGTAATAGGCGCTGGAAGCATTGTAACGAAGGACATCCCGAAAAACGTGGTAGCATTCGGCAATCCATGCCGCGTTATCCGCGAGATTACTGAAGAAGACAAGATTTATTATTACAAAAACAGGCCGGTTGACGCTGAGTGGCTGGCGAAAAACTGATCCAACCCCCTCATGCATGAGGGGTTAGAACGTGGAGCGGCATGCGAAAGCTTGCCGCTCCTTTATTTTGCCGGAATGCGCCCCATGTCGCATGGGGCTCGCCTGCAAAGGACAGCCCTCGCTCCTACAGGCTTTTATCAGGATTCGAACGAGGCCTTGTATTCAATCCCCCATTTTTCCATCGCCATTAATATTGGGCGCATGGACTCGCCAATGTCAGAAAGGGCGTACTCTACCCTTGGCGGCACTTCTGGAAAGACTGTCCTTGTGATTATTCCGTCGGCTTCCAATGATCGCAAGCTGTCTGTCAATACCCTCTGGCTGATGCCATCAAGCGACTTCTGCATTTCATTGAAGCGCCAAGGGCGAACAAGGAGATTTCGCAAAATCAAAAGCTTCCACTTGCTGCCTATCAGTTCCACAGTTGTCGCCACCGGGCAATCCGGCAGTTCTTCCTTGGTTTTCATAGCACACCTCACAGCCGTTTTGAATGCTGCATCAATTTTACACCCTAACATGCTAAATCGTCAATAGTGATTAATTTATCACTAACTAATAGATTTGTGCGTACTTGCGGCTGTGCATGCAGCACTCTATAATGGGCTTAGAAAACCAGAAGACCTTAGGGAGGCAGCGGCATGAACCAAGTCATAGACACAATGGTAAAGCGGAGAACGATCCGCAAGTTCAAGGCTGATCAGATTTCTGACGAGGAGCTTAACGCTATATTGGAAGCGGGGCTTCACGCGCCGAATGCGGGCGGAGGGCAATCTTCGATTATTGTCGTCAGCCAGAATGCTGAGTTGAACGAGCGTTTAGGGAAGTTGAGCAGAAATGCAGAAAACATCACAGGCGCTAGAATGGGCAGGGTATCGTCGGAACAGCCAAGCATTATCGATGACGAGAGCATAAAGAGCGCGTTTTACGGAGCGCCGACTGTGCTGACCATCTTCGCCAAGCCAGGCTACAATCTTACAGGCGACTGCTTTGCTGCAGCGGAAAACATTGTTGTGGCGGCATGGTCGCTTGGAATCGGCGCCTACATTGTTGGTCGCTGCGCCAAGACGTTCTCTACCGAAGAAGGAGCAAAGATTCAGGAAATGTGGGGGCTGGACGGAGAGTTCGAAGCAAGGGTTCACGTCGTGCTTGGTTATCCAGATGGGAAAGAGCCGAGCTATAAGCCGAGAAAAGACGGCAGAGTAATTTTTTCGAAGTGATGCCGGGGGATGTATTAAGATGGAAACGATAAAGACTCTCGCCGTTCGGTCTGCTGTGAGAAAATACCGGAAAGAGCAGATCTCCGACTCCGAGCTCAATACTGTGCTTTGCGCTGGAAGCCTAGCGCCAGTCGGACTTGCGATGTTCAGTAGCTACCGACTGACAGTTGTAAGGGACCGAGATTTCATGGAGCGCGTGGAAAAGGCGACTATCAAGACTTTTGACAACAACGCTGAAATGAAGAGCGTGTTTTACGGAGCGCCTACGCTGATAATAATCTCGGCGAACAAAAGCCAAGATACCTGCAGATAAAATGTCGGGTTTGGAAGTCGCAAGCGCCGCTTGCATTGCTGACACAATGCTTATAGCCGCTACTGACATCGGGCTTGCGAGCATTTACTTGTGCGCGTTTGTTGAGGGTTTTAACGCCGAGCCCAATCTGATAAAGGAACTCGGCTTGCCTGACGGATTTTCGCCTATAGCGGGCATACTGCTTGGCTATACAGATGAATTGGCTGTGGAGCGAAAACTTGAAATCAAGCTGAAGGTCAACTACAAATGAGTGATTGTCGCATGGCGGACGAAAAGAGAGCAAAAGACAGGGAGTACCTCATGTTACGCCGTTCAAGTAAAAGACATGGAACCCGTTAATCCCTGTCTTTTTTGATTTGAAACTGCGAAGCCTAGCTTACGGAAGGCTCCACCTTATCATTATTTCTCAATCAAATCTCTCGTATTAATTAACTTAACTGATATCTTGGTACCCATAATGATTTTTATATTATAACCAACCCACTCGGAATACTCAAAAATCTCTGTGCATTCATCTGGAAAAATTGTAGCAAATTTATTAAAACTAATACAATCCTTTACAAATACTAAAATTAGCAATAAGGAATACTCACCAACTGACAAATCCTTAAATTCTATCTTTACAAAATTGTCTTTCAAACAGTCTATGATAATTTTCGACACATATTCAATATCATATTTTTGAATTGTTAACATTATTCAAGCAACCCTCGATATTATTTATGTACTGAATTGAGATAATACATCAACCTTTGGCTTCGAAATTCATTTTCACTCTCCCATTACACGTTTTTTAAGATCATCAATATAGTAATCTCCAAAAAACTTCAATACAGTATCCGTGCGAACTAAATAATGAGGTTCTTTCCAAATATCAGCTACAACATCAAAGCTTGTATCATAGAGTAAAATGGTAAAATTATCATCCGAATCGCACTCAACATCTAAGACGTAAGATATTTTGTCAGTTCTCGTTTGCAAGTAATCTTTTAGGGCATCAGTCATACAAAATCTCTCCTTTCAATTTATCGACTAAAACTTCCTTAGAGACTCTCCCATATTCTTTTCGACCAAGAGTATTTACGCAACAGTGCTTTAAGCTTATGGATGCTCACTCGATTATATCATAAAGCGCTTCATGATTCAACAGACTTTGGGAATCACCAAAAGTTTATATCCCGACCTTGAGCGACTTCGGCGAAGAACAATTTTATAGCACGCGAAATCATTAGGCTAGCATGTCTTAAGATGGAAACGATAAAAGCTCTCGCCATTCGATCTGCTGTGAGAAAATATCGGAAAGAGCAGATCTCCGACTCCGAACTCAATACTGTGCTTTACGCTGGAAGCCTTGCGCCAGTCGGGCTTGCAATGTTCAACAGCTATCGGCTGACAGTTGTAAGAGACCGAGATTTCATGGCGCGTGTTGAAAAGGCTGCTATCAGAGCTTTTGGCGACAACTCCGAAATGAAGAGCGTGTTTTACGGAGCGCCTACATTGATAATAATCTCGGCGAACAAAAGCCAAGACTTGGATTCTCCATTTGCTAAGATACCCGCAGACAAAATGTCGGGTTTGGAAGTCGCAAGCGCCGCCTACATTGCTGACGGCCCCTGTCTTTTTTCAGTTGCGGGTGAAACCGCGATCAATCTGCTTAGAATGGTTAAATTCCATGGTGCATTATGGAATGTGCCTTCCTGTGAATGCATAATCTGCCATGGAATTTAACCATTGCTATCCATATCTCAGTGGCATTCCTACTTCCCAAGCACAAGAACTCTAGGGTTGTTTTTATGCTTGACAAACTAATTCATTTAGCTTATGCTACCTTTTTAGGGAATGCGTGAGTTTGTTATCGAGGGCATTGCCAGAAGATGTCTTAAATTCAGATGAAGGAGCAACCCCAATGAATATAAGGCTTGAAACCCCAAAAGATTATTCTGCCGTAGAGCGGCTGACGTTTGCGGCGTTCGAAACAATGACGCTGCCCGGTCGCACACATACTGATGAGCACTATCTCGCGCATATTTTGCGAGGAGCGCCTGCGTTCATTCCAGAACTTGATTACGTTTTGGAAGAAGGCGGAAGAATCCTCGCGAACATAATGTATAGCAAAAGCAAAGTCGTGCGGCCAAATGGTGATGAGCTTGAGACTATAACCTTCGGCCCTGTAAGCGTTTCGCCGGAATTTCACTGTCGTGGTCTTGGAACGAAAATAATAGGCTACAGCCTAGATCGCGCTCGCGAACTTGGATTTGGCGCAGTGATTATCGTCGGGCATCCCTTATACTATCCCCGCTTCGGGTTCAAGGCTGCGAGCGAGTTTAACCTCGTCATGTCTAATGGCAGTTCATTTGACGCTTTTATGGCTCTTGAGCTGCGCGAGGGTTTTCTTGGTTTCGAGGGTGGCGAGTGGTACGAGGATAGTTTGTTCGAGATCGACCAATCTGCATTTAACGAATGGCATAAAGGTTTCTTGAGGGAGGCAAAAGCTTGATCGAACTAATGACGCCACGCTTGACGATCCGCGACCCGAATATGGCTGATTTGCAGGGTTGGCACAATCTCATGTCAGACCCGAAAACTATGTTTTATCTTGATAGCATGAGAACAAACAACGAAGAGGAAAGCCGCGCAAATCTGCTGTTAGCAGTAGAAGAATCCGTGAACCCTAATCGCACAAAGTATTTCTTCGCAATGGAAACCCGTGAAGATGGCGTTTTTATTGGTTCAATCGGTTACACAATTGCAGAAGACGATTCGCAAGGAAAGATCGCTAACGCCGGTTACTTTATATTGCCGAGATATTGGGGCAAAGGATTCACAACAGAAGCCTTTAGCAGAGTCATGCAGTTTGCGTTCGAGGAAAATGGCATGCATTGCCTTAAAGCGAGTTGTTTTGCTCAAAATAGGGCAAGCGAGCGGGTCATGCAAAAATGCGGCATGGTCAAACAAAACGAAACAGTCGAACGGGTGGAATATCGACTAAGTGCCAGAGAATGGCAACAACAGAAATGTAGAATGCGCTTGCTCTGAACGCCTCATATTACGCCATTCGAGCAAAAGACAGGGAACCTGTTAGCCCCTGTCTTTTTTGCTTGGAAACTGCGAATAATCTGCTTATAATGGTTAAATTCCATGGTGCTTTATGGGATCCGACTTCCAATTCAATCATTATCTGCCATGGAATTTAACCATTTTTTGCTATGCGGGCAACTTCTTCGGGCTGACAAATTCAGGCCAGCCCGCAATCCTCACTCCACCCCCAGCGCCTTGAAAACTGCGTCTTGTGGGCTCTTATAGAAAATCATGTTAACAGCCCCGATAAGATCTGAGGGGATGGTTCCAACATCTACTGCTGATGTTATAGGCACCAGCGCCCACTTTGCGCCGCTATCCAAGCAAACCTGAAGAACGCTGGCCAGTTCGTCCACCTTAAGTATTGTGCCGCTTATGCTGATCTCACCCAGTATAGCAAGGCTTGGCAAAGCCATACGCCTATCATGCTAGCTTCGCGCTGAGATATAGTATAGACATTGCCAGTGTTGGATATCCCGCGCTGTCGGATACTGGAACATATTGTCTTGCGTTGCCCGTTTTTATGATCTCATCTTTAGAGCATATCCCAAAATTATTTCCGAGGCACTGGAAAAATCCGGCGTTGAAGCATTCGCCAGTATTTTTCCGGTATTTCCCTTTTAGAACCGTTCGTTGAGCGTAATCCTCATGAACTCAATTGCGAAAGAAAGCTGTCTAGCACCTGGTACTGCTCAAGATACTCCTCGATGTTAATCAAATAAAGCGATTTCCCTCCTATCGGCACAACCACGCTCTCTCCTTTGTACACAACGATGCAATGATGCACCGACAAACCTCCTGGAGCGAGTTCGACTATGGAATGATCCGTTAGCATCAAGCCGGGTCCGCTTGGAGCGAGATCGTCTAGGGAATGATCCGCTAGCATCCATTTGGCTTGGCTTGCCGCAACATCAGGATTAGCGCTATCCGAGACGTCAATAAGCTTCAGCGTGTTTTGGGCAGAGCTGATTACCACCACGTCAACTTTAGGCTTGTAATTTCTCCAGCACTTGAAGATTTTATCTTCATCCTTTGCGTTGTGGATGACATGGTTGACGATTATAGATTCGTTTGCCGCGCTGTCGGTAGCGTCACGGATAGCTTTTTGCATCTCGTCCTGGCATGGGTATCCAGCCTTCTCTATGTCTTTTAGCACTTCATCTATCACGCAAGACATGATGGCGTTCTGGCAAATAACAAATCCCGTAAAGGGAGCGCCCCAGATGGATGACGAAACTGTGCGCTCTTTCAGGAAACCAGTCTTCACAAGAACCTCTAAAAGCATCTCTGCCGCATAAGTCGGCAATATGGAAAGCCTCGGATTTATAGCGATATCATTAGCGACCAAGTTGATGATACGCTGTTTTTCCAGCAAAGTGAAGCATAAAACGGAATTAAGCCCGTGGCGTTCCAAAAAACGGGCTGTTATTAAATCTTTTGCCAAAAGCTTGAGAATGTATGTTATTGACTTGCAAAGCTCATCACGTTCGATTCCTAACAGGACATCGGCATAAATGTTTGTCCAGTGGGCTTCTTGGCAGTGCAGGAGCATGCGCTCCAAGTTTTCAACTAATGATACGCGAATGTAGTCATCGTGCTTGATAGATGGAAAAATGCCGCCCGTCATTTTGTAGCTGGCATATGGCTTTCCTGTCAAGCGCTTGTACTCAGGGAAACTCATGAAGCTCGTTTCGAAGAGGACATGTCGATGCATCAGAAACATTATCTTCGTATACCACAACAGAAAGCTGTCAGCTCCAGAAATGACTATCTTGGTTAGCAGCGCTGGCACTATATAATCTGACCAATTAGGAACACGGGTTAGAAATAGGGACAAATTTTGAGCCTCGTCCACAAAGAAATGGGTGATCCCTTTTTCACGAAGATCCTCTATCTCTTTTGTGACTTGAGCCATGCTGGCTTCTTGGGGCTTAAAACTGGCATAAGCCACTTCGTGCCCAAGCTTCATGAGCTCCTTGGCTGCCTGGAGCATGCCAACGGTCTTGCCTGTATAGCGCTGACCGAACACGAGCCCCACTTTGTCGCCGTAGTATTGGTTAGTGCAGAAGTCAAGCAGAGGCTTAACAAAGTCGCGCCGCTTAAACTCCCCCTTATCATCGCATGTCAAATCGACGATGATCTTTTCAAGCTCTGTTGAAGTCTTGAAATACAATCCGTTGCTTTCGATCATGGCAACTCCTTTCTTGAAACGTTAGCTTTATTCCGTGGCGCGAAAAATCAAAATGTCACTTGACCGTTTGGATATTCTTAAAAACTAAATCAAATAATATCAAGTTGGCTGGTTATTTCATTCTCTTAGCTGATCGAAATAACCGCCCAAATCTTGAAAATGCTCAAGAAAATTCTCTATGTTAACTAAAAGCAATGCCTTGCCTTTATTAAACAAGATTTCGTTTTCTCCATAATAGACAATAACCCGCGTAATCTTAAAGGTATTATCAATGCCGATGTTGTCAATAATATCGTTGTTGAACAAATAGACAGCTTCTTTTCTAAAAATTGTATTCTGATTAATATGCCTGTCGCTATTTACTTCGATCAATATTAAAGTCTTGACTTCTCTATTGATTATTACTGCATCTATTTTTCGGCCAACTATATCATGGTATTTGAAAAATGTGTCGCCAGTTCCAATGCCTGCCGCAATATGAGTTTTAATTATGTTTTCATTAAGACAATCTTCTGCGGCTTGCCAAATCCCGTCAGCAAGCGGTTCCCTATTGCCGATATCATTTTTTAGCATTCCGGTAACTGTTTCTTTAAGACAATAGCTCATCAAAGCATTATGGCAAAACGCATAAGACATATCTGTAGACCCTGGCAAATCTGAGGATCCATAAGGAATTTCCAATAAACAACCGATTTTTGACAAAAATTCAATAATCATTCCTATAGCGACAAATGGACGCTCCAAAATTCTATAAGGTGTATAAATTAGAATCGAACTGGCGACACGCTTTATAATGTTTTCCTTAACTTTACCAGGGCTTTTGGATAGGCCTATCCCCATATCAGGGATGTTCTTCATTGCGTTATTTCTTGAGAACTGTTCCTTTATGTGAATCTCTATTATGCATTTGAATATGCTTGCAATCGATTTATAAATATCAAACGCTTGTATGCCGTACAAAAATCGCGCGTAATCGCTAATATAGTCAGCTTCTTCTGTGCAGCACTCTATTGTATTCATCAAATTTTCTACAATCGCTGAGTGGATATAGTCTACCATAGGCGGAGTTTTGAATATGCCTCCATTGGCTTTGTATAAGCTAAAAGATTCTCCTGTCAGCCGCTTGTATTCCGGAAAACTCATGAAGTTGGTTGCAAATTCAACATATTGTTCAAGAAGCGGCGAGCGTTGCACTGTCCATATCAAAAAGTTATCTTTTCCAGAAATGACGATTTTGATTTTACGTTCCATAATCAGGCGCTCAGACCAATCCGAGATATAGTTAACAAAATGATATAAGCGCGATGCTTCGTCAACAAAGAAATGCGTATAGCCTTTGTCTGCGAGTTTTTCTATCTCATTAGAAATAGCCAGCAAACCCGAATCCTGATACATGAATTTAGCGTATGCAACTTTATATCCTTGCTCGACGAGTAATTCGGCTACTTGAAGCATTCCAACAGTCTTTCCTGTAAAACGCAACCCGAATACGATTCCCAGTTTCCCGTCATCGTAAATCTCATTTGTGCAAAACTTGTACAGCGGTTCAACAAAGTCACGTTGCTCAAATTTTATGCCATTATTTTCAGTGTAAGCTTTATTGATCTTTTCAAGCGTCTTTGATGTCTTAAAGCATGGGCTGTCATTTTCGATCATAGCGACTCCTTTCATTTTGATGAAACAATTGCGCCATAGTTCTTCTGGATCCAATCCTCAGATCGCTGTTGCGATTATTGGGATGCGCCTTAGCGGGCAACCCGACCGGCTAAAACCAGGTCAATGATATATAAATTCAGAGCGGTCATACTCGCGAGTCAAAACATCTGTCAACTTAATTCAAGGTTTTGAATATTACTCGCCACCATCCTGAACTAGAAGTCCAGTTGTTTTTGCTCATGAAAATGTTTTTTAATAGTTGACAAATGGTTGGACGAGCGATATAATCAATTACAGGACTATGAGCGCTCTGAATGCATAGCGGCTTGGGGCGCATTAATTTTGCAAAGGAATGCGATATGGATAATTCGTGACGCTTACGCTATGGCATTTCAAAGGCCAGTGTCGCGGTCTTTAAATCTGTCAAGCTGCGTGCGTGCTTACAATGGCTTTAGCGGGCTAATCCGCAACTTAACAACGTTTTGTCGTGTAATCCAAAATCCGAGCCGTTGCTCCAAGGCAAATAGTCTTACGCGATAGAAATGCAGTTGAAGTGATGTTTTTTCATTATGCCATGAAAGGATGTGCCTGGTTGAAAATACGGTATGATTTTGTTACAAACTCAAGCTCCTCCTCATTTTTAATCGCTGCAAAGCCCGATGAAGCCATCCCTAAGCAAGCAAAGCTGAAAATAGCTGAGATGTGCTTAAGCGAACTGCAGCAGAAGCTGGAAAAAACAATCCGCACAAAGGCAGAATTAGATGACTATGCAGATGACAACGATTGGATAGATGAAGAAGACCCAGAATATGAGGATACAGAATTCTACGAATGGTACCAGTACGCCTTGAAGGAGATAGAGAGTGGCCGGACGGTCAAGGTCTTCACTATCAACTCCGAAGAGCACGACACCATCATCTTCCACCTCATGTACAAAACAGTATCCATATTAAAACAGTTTGGGTTTGGCGCTCTGATGCTGGAATAGAAGCTCGAATGCGGAGGGCGCTTGACCCAACTCAAGCTTGAATCGCCGATCAAAATTAGGCTGACTTGCCTCGAAAAGCTTGCCCAGTTATTTCAGATCGTTACTTCAATTACCGCGAAACATATAGCAGTCCGATTCAATCGGTCTGCTATATGTTTTTTTGACCAGTGCCTTAAAGCCCTTAGTGCATATCCCAAAATTCCGATATGGCACCGGAAAAATCCTGGCGAATGCTTCAACTAGTTTGCTCGGGCTTCTGCGAGCAGACACCCGGATTTTTCCGGTGCCTCGGATATAATTTTGGGATATGCTCTTATTGTACGCACTACCAAGCCCAATCTTTGATAAATTCAAAAAACTCTCCTTCAATCTCTTCTTCCATGTTAAATTTAATCCTATCAATTGCAGTATCAGATAATCCTGTTCTTTCAAAGATTTCATCAATGCTTTTGCCCTCATTGATCATGGACTTTGCAGTTTTAAAGAGGCTTGCCAAAAAAACGTCATATGCCTCTTCGATTGGCTTTCCTTGAGCTTTCAACAAAACATCAGCTGTCACACCGAGGAGCAACTCAAAGTCACCGTCAGGATCCTTCGCAAAGTCTCTTAACACGACTTTTAAAGCATTCTTTTTCATTTCTTCCGTTTCACGATGATGCTTCCGCTCCCCCTTAAACACCACATCAGTTGCACTAACCATTTTCTCCGTATCATCCCAATCAAAAGCTACATACCCGTCTGCTTCATCATCTTTATTTTTTAAAAGTTTTGCCACAGAGTAACTCACCATGTGGTTTTTCATTATATCAGCTAACTTTTGAGCGTCGGCTTTAATGTCTGCGTCAGTTATGTTGTCAACTATCTGCTGGAACTTTACCGGCACATTTGCATAGCGAAAGAAATCCACAACCATCGCCAGCCCAGGTTCTTTAACCCTATCAAGCTCATGAGCCAAGTTTAGGTTAAGCTCGTAAATGCCCTCGCAAATCCTGTTTTTCCCCGATTTTTCCCATACCGACGTTGCATATCTGTTATCGCAGTTTATTGAAACCGTGCATGTACTTGGAATGCCGTAGTATTCACCTGTATCGTACAAATCAATCAATTCCGCGTTATAAATAGGCGGGATAAAATAGTGATTTGCTCGAAATCTCATTGGGACATCAAATGCAAATACTGTTTTCAGGATTTTATAGTTTTCCTTTGGCAGTGGCTGTTGTGAATCATTTTTCACAAATAACAAGTTCTGCATTGATGGCATCAAGGAATCATACTGCTTCACTGGCAATTCGCATATTTCTTCAAAGATGAAATCCGGGTTAAATTTTCCTAAAGAACTGTGATTTATGTTTGTAATATTTGTTTTCCTCTTAATTATATAAGGCAAAATGATATTAACCGTTTCAGTTGTATAAAGGTATGGCTTAAACGAATCTGAAACAGGGCTGAAATAGTCGTAGTAATTGGCCTCTTGCTTGGTTTTGATGATGCTGTTTAAGCTGCTTCTTTCTATTTTCTCCTGAATGTCAAGAATGCTTTTATAGTCCACAGTGTCCTCTTTTCTTCTATGCTCACAATAGCGCTCCATAGATTGGCTTCACAAGTTGGATATCGGCTCTTTGTCGAAATCTAATTAGTTTTGCAATTACCCAAAAACATTATACAACCGTTCTAACAATATGTAAATAGTAAAGTTCCTGGCAAATTTCTACACCTAAATATGCATATGTTTATATCCCTAATCCTCAAATATTCCTCCGTGGCAATTCAACCCTACTCTTACGGCAAGAACGCAAGGTTTGATATGCGTTAACCCTTGAGGCAGCGCTCGATTTCTATTGCAGAATGATTAACATTTTATGTTGTTAATGAGTTATTGACGAGCAAATATGCCGCTTTCGAAAAATGCTCAGCAAAGACCATGTCTTCTCGTCGCTAGCGGGAGCGGCCCGACTGGCTTCTACGGGGCCATATGTTTTCCATACATGCAAAAAGCCCCCAAGCAATTGCCTAGGGGCGTTGGTTGTTTTTATAATAAAAATATCCAGCTTTAAGCCCATGCAATCCTACTTAGGCGGGTTGCAAACGCTACATGGCGTAAAGCCTCTCGATTTCGCGTCAGAAAGCGTAGTTTCTATCTTGCTGCTTTTCAGGTATCGGCAACCGTCTGAATGATACTTCTCCCCTGACTTGGTAATATACACAATGCTGTCAGTGGATTCAGAAGCGGGTTCCGGGGTTGGCGTAGGAGTAAATGTAGGCGCGGGCTTTTCTGTAGGCGCAGGCGCTTCTGTAGGAGATGGCTTTTCTGTCGGAACTGGTGCCTCTGTTGGCTTTGGCGGAGCGGTCTCTGATGTCGTTCCAGAGCCATTTGTCGCCTCGTAAGTCTTGTCAGAGCTTTTCTGAGAGCTGACGCTCACGTCTTTGCCATTGCTGACGAAGGTGATCGTGCCGTTCAAGTCTGTCCGATATGTTTTAATTCCAGCCAGCTTATCAAGAACCGCCTGCGTCGGATGGCCATACTGGTTGTCTGTGCCGCAGCTGATTGCCGCAAACTTCGGCGACACTTTCTTCAAGAACTCATCGGTTGTTGAGCTGTCGCTTCCGTGATGCCCTACTTTCAACACATCGGCAGATAGGTTTGCCCCTGAGTCAAGCATTTCTGTCTCAGAAAGGCCTTCGGCATCCCCTTGAAACAGGAACGATGTGCTTCCATACGTCAGCTTTGCCACAGCGCTAAAGTTGTTCAAGTCATCGTATCCAGAGCCGACTGGGGCCAGAAGCTTAATCGAAAGGCCATCGCTGTCAAGGATCGTGACTCCAGCGGAAGCCGTATCAACCTTCAACCCTTTGCTTTGTATTGCAAGCAACATGTCTTCAAACGTCGCGGTTGTTGTCGTGGCTCTGGGCATATAGACTTTTCCGATGTCAAATCCATTTATGACATCATCCATCCCGCCTATGTGGTCTTCATGGGGATGAGTAGCCAAAACATAGTCTATCTTGCTTATCCCTTTGCCTCTGATAAAGGAAACTACGTCATCGCCGTCACCGTTGTTTCCCGCATCTATAAGCATTGATTGAGAGTTGGGAAGCTGGATCAGGATTGAATCGGCCTGCCCTACGTCGATGATGGATACAATCAAATCCTTGCCAGCATTATTGCCTGTATCAGTTGCCTTAGGAAGAGAAACTGGTTCGGCTGTTGATGCCTGTGCCGCTGGCCGTTCTGTCTCTACAGCAGGCGCCGCTGTAACTGTTGCCTCAAGCTTTTCTAGCGCTTCTGCCAGAGCCGTTTCTTCCGCCTGGCTATCCGGGGCAAGCTCCTCGGCCTGTTCTGTTGGAGTAGGCTCTGCCGGTTGATTCGTTTGAATAGGCTCTTCTGCTGAGATCGTTGGGCTGCTGCTTGCCGATGCAGGAGTTTGAGCTATCGGAGCCGTTTCGTTGCCCCCGCTGCTGCAGGCCGTTAACGATGCGACCGCAAGCAGCAAGGCAAGGCTTAAAGCCAAGAACTTTCGAAACATCTTGTTTCCCCCTGTATTTTTTCTATAATGCCATGATATGAGAGCATAAACAACCTCTAGGCGTCCTCTCGTACGAGATTGCTCGCGCCGCTTTAAAAGGCCAGGGCTTCTGCGCCTATTAGAGCATATCCCAAAATTATATCCGAGGCACCGGAAAAATCCGGATGTTTGCTCGCAGAAGCCCGAGCAAACTAGTTGAAGCGTTCGCCAGGATTTTGGCGATTTGCCCTTGAACATTGGGCAAACGCTATCCGGTGCCATTTCGGAATTTTGGATATGCTCTTATTGTGGCATGTCATTTTTTGACCGCAGGATGCGCTCATGCGACTTGAGCTTTTCCTCATATCCCTGAACCCAAAAAGCGGGGCAGTAAAAGTCCCGAAGGCTTCAAAACAGACTTTTCCAGCCATACATAAGTTTTCGTAATATGTCTATAACTGAACGCCGCTCCAATGAAAAAACGCCGAATTATACTGACGAGCGCACGTTATGAGACGTGTCCTACTTTCTATTATAGCAGTTTTCCAGGGCATTGCAACGCTTTAGACAAAATAATAAAAAAATCTCGGATTTGTCAATTTAGTTCTGAATGTCGCATGAAACCATTGAAATTGACGCGAAACGTGAAAATGCACTTTCAAGAAGATATGGCGAGAAAAAAGGCTTTTGCTTTCAAGCGGATTATAGGTTTATTTGCAGAAAAGCCACTTTTTTTAATATTGCAGATTTAATATTCTCTCGTTAATCATTAGGTCTGTCAACCAATATCCAAAATTCGAGTGCTCTCTACAATTAATATTCGAGTTCATCTCCGTAGATTTAGGTAAATTTCTCTGCTTATGGTTATCGTGAGCGGCTCGACTGGCTTTTAAGGCGGGCTTAGCGCTCGTAAGCTTCGGTCATAACAATCATCCGCCAAGATGAAAACTCATATGACTTACGCTGACCTCCGTAAATGGAGCAAAGGTGAAACTGTCTCTTGAGATAGAAGCTGAAACGTCAGACGGGTTTACTCAGCAGACCATTCGGGTGATCTCTGAAAACTGCAAGACGCTGCAGGTGAAGACCTCGGGATTTGATGAATAAGTCGGACTCAAAGAAGGATGCCTGTGTGTACAGGCATCCTTCTTTTCTTGCCCAGAGATAGGCATTTTCATGTTTTCAAAATCTATCAATATTTCGACATTTTAATGCGGCCCGTGCGTCTTCCGTTAAGCGCTTCTATCAGGTTCGTTGAGCTTATGCTTGCCAATGAAGGGGTTTGAGCTTTTGGAACCACTTCATTGCCTACCGCTGCTAGGAATGTTGCAACCGCAAGCAACAAGGCAATTCTCAATGCCAAGAAATAGCCTCTAGGTTCAGCCCATGCAAATTAAAACTCTGGAGTTCAAAGGATGCTTAAAAATCAGCTTCGGTTAAAATTCGTGGATATGCGCTTGGAAGTCTTTCAAAAAAGGATGGTCGGTCAATTTTCAACCCGATAAAATAGATTTTGCATCCGGCTAGAATGTGTGCTATAATGAATGTAACATGATCAAATCACTAACTATTCTTTCCTTATATATGAAAATGTTGTAAAAAGGTAGACATTTTTCCCAGGCAGCCATAATTCTATTATAGACGCTATCTCAACATATTACTTGCTTAATTACTGGCAAAAACACGAACTCAGCCTGTTAATGTGATTTTTTGCATACATATTGCAACAAACAGAGACTTTTAACGAAAAAACCTTAATTTCATAGTATTTTTTGGTCGCGCTAATTATTAGCGCGACTTTTTTGTCTTTTGCCTTGGCCTGGGAAAAATGTCTACCTTTTTTCCGGCGACTTGAATCTGTGTTTTTGGGCGCGCTGGCGCTCATTCACTATTTGGAGGACAGGCTAGCATGGCTAGACTTGAGGATTTAACCATCGGCGCAAATGTCGTAGGGCTTTCGGGAAGCTCGCCTGTGAGTATCGTAGCCGTCAAATGGTACAGCGATGCCGCCCTTGAGGTCACATTCAAGAATGCCGCCGGACAGCTTGCTGCGCAACTTTTGTTTAGAGAACACGAGATTGGTCTCACTGTCACAGAAGGGAACCTTCCTTGGAGCTTTGACGCAGATGCCGACCTGTTGCGCCTGGTCTCCGAAGCTTATCGCATAAATCTAGCACACATTTTCGACCCTTACCTTGCTGTGCATACGTCGGCTATCGAACCATTGCCTCACCAAATTTCTGCTGTGTATCAAGAAATGCTTGCTCGCCTTCCGCTTAGGTACATTCTCGCTGATGATCCAGGCGCCGGAAAGACAATAATGACAGGGCTTTTCCTCAAAGAGCTTATAGCGAGGGGAGACTTAAAGCGCTGCATGATTGTTTCGCCAGGAAATCTGGCCGAGCAGTGGCAGGACGAACTCTATTCAAAATTCAACTTGCGCTTCGATATTCTCACGAACGACCGAATCAGCGCAGCGGTCACTGGAAATGTTTTTGCCGAGACAAACCTTTGCATAGTCCGCTTAGACAAGCTTTCCCGCAACGAAGCCCTTCAGGACAAACTTAAAGTCACTGACTGGGATTTGATTGTTTGCGATGAGGCCCACAAAATGTCCGCTACTTTTTGGGGCGGGGAAATCAGGTATACAAAGCGGTTTCAGCTAGGCAAGCTTCTGTCGTCACTCACAAGGCATTTTCTGCTTTTGACAGCCACACCGCATAACGGCAAGGAAGAAGACTTCCAGCTATTCATGTCGCTTATAGATCCGGATCGGTTTGAGGGCGTCTCCAGAAGCGGCAGCCGTGCAGTAAATGTCTCTGACGTAATGCGGCGTCTCGTAAAAGAGGATTTGCTCAAGTTCGATGGAACACCCTTGTTCCCTGAGCGTTTAGCCTATACAGCCAACTATGACTTGTCCCCCAAAGAAGCGTTTCTTTATGCCGCAGTAACAGATTATGTGCAGGGCGAGTTCAATCGCGCTGACCAACTGAACAATGATCGCAAAGTCACCATAGGCTTTGCTTTGACAATATTGCAGAGAAGGCTTGCGTCCTCTCCAGAAGCAATATATCAATCTCTTAAGCGCCGACGTGAGCGGCTTGAAAGTCGTCTTGCTGAGGAACGTCTTGGCAAAAGAGCCGCTGAATATGGATTCTCGCAATCATACGCTGATTACGATGATGATGACATGCCGTCATCCGAGATCGAGGATTCTGAGGAAACCGTAGCAGACCAAGCGTCAGCGTCTCAGACAATAGCTGAGCTGGAAGCGGAAATCAAGACTCTTCAAAAGCTTGAACGCATGGCAAACGAAGTCCGCCAAAGCGGCGTTGACCGCAAATGGGAAGAGCTCTCCAGCCTATTGCAAGACAACAGCAACATGTTTGGCCCTGACGGGCTGCGTGAGAAGCTTATCATATTTACCGAACATCGAGACACGCTCCGCTACCTAACATCAAAAATCCGCTCCCTGCTTGGCAACGATGAGGCTGTTGTCATCATCCATGGCGGCATGCTTCGCGATGAGCGGC
This sequence comes from Clostridiales bacterium, assembly GCA_031270945.1. Lineage (GTDB taxonomy): Bacteria > Bacillota > Clostridia > Lachnospirales > WQUN01 > JAISWZ01. The sequence continues at coordinate 31,911 of JAISWZ010000376.1, forward strand.
GCAAAGTTGAGGAATTGTTTAAGCAAGACAAAGAAGTGCGGATTCTTATCGCAACAGACGCGGCTGGTGAAGGCATAAACCTGCAGAGAGCCCATCTGATGGTAAATTATGACCTTCCATGGAACCCTAACCGGCTTGAGCAGCGTTTTGGGCGCATCCACCGCATCGGGCAAACAGAAGTATGCCATCTTTGGAATCTGGTTTCCAAAGAAACCCGCGAGGGCATGGTCTTCAACAAGCTATTCGCCAAGCTGGAACAAGAGCGAGAAGCTTTGCACGGCAAGGTTTTCGATGTTCTCGGCAAAGTGCTGTTCGATAACATGTCTCTCAAAGAGCTGATACTTGAGGCTGTTCGATACGGCAACGACCCCGAGGTTAGAGCAAGGCTTAATAAAGTTGTTGACAGCTCCCTTGACCGAGAAGCTCTGCGACAGCTATTGGAAAAGCATGCCCTAACAGAGGACACAATTGATGTCAGCCAGGTAATGGCAATTCGTGAGGAAATGGAGCGAATTGACGCTCGTAGGTTGCAGCCTCACTTCATAGAGTCATTCTTCACCGAATCGTTTCGAAGCGTCGGAGGCAAAATGCGCCCTCGCGAAAAAGGCCGGTACGAGATAACCTTCGTTCCTTTTGCCGTGCGCAATAGAGATATGCAGATTGGATTCGGTGAACCTGTGGTGTCTCGATACGAGAGGGTTTGCTTTGACAAGCGTTACTGCAATAACCAAGGACAAGTTCCTGCATCGCTCATATCTCCCGGACATCCGCTTCTAGAAGCGACTATCGACTTGATACGAGAGCGGAACATAGACACTCTCAAACGAGGCGCCGTCTTTATCGATGACTCGGACTTTGGCACAGAGGCCCGCTTGCTGTTCTACATGGAAGACTCAGTGCAGGACGGGGTTGTCCTTCCTAATGGAAGCAAACGCATAATCTCGAAGCATATCCATTTTGTTGAGATAAAAGAGGATGGCACAGCCATAAACGCTGGCTACGCTCCGTACTTGGACTACCGCTCCGCTAAGGAAGACGAACAAGAGGCTATCAAATCATTCCTTCAAAGCCAGAAGTGGCTTCAATCGAATGTTGAGGATATAGCAATCGGCTATGCCATTTCAAATATCATTCCTGCCCATATTTCAGACGTACGAGAACGTAAAATCAAGTTAATTGATAAAACCGCCAAGGCCGTAAAAGAACGCCTAACTTCTGAGATTCAGTATTGGGACTTTCGCGCTGCCGAACTGAAAGCGAAAGAACAAGCGGGTAAAGTTAATGCCAAGCAAAACTCCCAGCTAGCCGCCCATCGAGCTGATGAACTAGTAGCCCGTTTGCAAAAGAGACTCACCGAATTAGAGAATGAAAAATCAATTTCTGCCCTGCCTCCTGTAATTGTCGGCGGTGCGCTCGTCATCCCTCGCGGACTGATATATTCCTTGACTGGTAAACCCAATTTCTCTTCCGCAGATGCAAAGTCAAGGCGAGAAGTTGAACTGGCCGCTATGAAAGCGGTTATGGATATTGAAACTTCATTGGGATACATACCCCAAGACGTTAGCGCCGCCAAAGTCGGTTATGACATCGAATCCCTTATACCGCCAGATAAACGTGATCCAGACGGAAGACCTTTGCGTTTTATAGAAGTTAAGGGCAGAGCAAAAGGCGCTACAACTGTCACAATTACCAAAAACGAGATAATTACTGCTTTCAATAAGCCAGATGAATATATTTTGGCGATTGTTGAAGTAGATGGCCTAGCCACGAAAGTAGTCTACCTGAAAAAACCTTTTCACGAACACCCAGATTTTGCTGCGACAAGCGTGAACTATAGCATTTCAGAGCTTATAAGCAGCTCTGAAATCATTTCAACTCTGCCAGCATCGAGTCATATGACTGTATGTGAGAAATGAGGAACCTTATTTGGATTACAAGAAAAAGCTCATTGAAGTTGCTCTACCTCTAAAAGCCATAAACGCGGAATCCGCCCGAGAGAAGACAATCCGCCATGGGCATCCGTCTACCCTGCACCTTTGGTGGTCCCGAAAGCCTACAGCTACAGCACGAGCGGTCATATTCGCTTCACTGGTAGACGATCCTTCTTCAAATCCTGAAGATTTCCCGACTGAAGAATCGCAGATAAAAGAAAGATCTCGGTTGTTTGGCATACTCGAAAAGCTCGTCAAGTGGGAATCCTCGAACGATCCAAATATCCTCGCTGAAGCGAAATACGAAATCATGAAGTCCACAGGCAACAATCCTCCGGCCTTGCTAGACCCATTTGCAGGAGGAGGAACCATTCCACTTGAAGCGCAACGTCTCGGACTTAAGGCGCATGCCTTCGACTTAAACCCTGTTGCCGTGATGATAAACAAGGCCATGATAGAAATCCCTCCAAAATTTGCTGGGCAGCCGCCTATAAATGGCAACTCCCAACGCCGGATGGACAACACTTGGCTTGGCGCACAAGGCTTGGCCGAAGACGTGCGATACTACGGCGAATGGATGAAAGAACAAGCCTTCCAGCGTGTTGGGCATCTGTACCCTGACGCGCTAGGAGAGGATGGGAAGTCCCATACAGTAATCGCATGGCTTTGGACTTGGACAGTTACATGCCCCAACCCCATGTGCGGATGCGAAATGCCTCTGGCAACCACTTTTGAGCTATCCAAAAAGAAAGGCAAAGAGGCATTCATTCAGCCAATCATCGAAGGCAAAACGATCCGATATGAAGTCAAGTACGGAACCGGCGCTCCCGAACCGCCCAAGACAGCTCGCGGGGCAAAATTTAAATGCATTTGCTGCGGAGAATCCACGACTTCTGCATATATAAAGTCTGAAACCTCAAGTGGTCGTGCCAGCACACAGCTCATGGCTATAGTCGCTGAAGGCGACAAGACCAGAATCTATTTAAGTCCGACTTCAAGTCAAAGCAATGCGGCCAAAGTCGCTAGGTTAGAAGACTTTTTAACTCAAGATCTCGCCAATGATCCGCGAAGCATATGGTGCCCAGCTTATGGCCTAGATACATTCAACAAATTGTTCACCAATAGACAATTAGTTGTTTTAGAAGCATTTGGCGATATCCTCAGAGATGCCCAAAATCAAGTGATTCTTGATGGAGGCACTCTTGATTACGCACAAGCTATATTAACACATTTGGCTTTTGCGGTCGACAAGTTAATAGACTACAGCACTTCTGTTTGTTCTTGGCACTCTTCAAGAGATGTAATAAGGAATACCTTTTCTCGGCAAGGGATATCAATGGCATGGGATTTTGCTGAAGCCAACCCCTTCAGCAATTCATCCGGTTGCTTTGGCAACATGCTTGACTGGGTTGCTAAATGCATTGCCAACTTGCCTACAGGCACTTGCGCAGGCTCAGCTTCGCAACGCGACGCCCAGACTGACAACGGACTGCGTGACCTAATGATTTCTACCGACCCTCCATACTATGACAATATAAGCTACGCGGATCTTAGCGATTTCTTTTATGTTTGGCTACGCGAATCACTAAAGGATATTTACCCTGACCTTTTTCAGACAACGCTTGTTCCAAAAGCTGAAGAACTTGTAGCAACGCCTTACAGATGGGGTGGTAGCAAGGAGAAGGCTTTCACTTTCTTTGAGGACGGCATGTCTCAGGTCTTTAGGCAGATAAATGCCTATGCTCGCAATGACGTGCCAGTCACTGTATACTACGCCTACAAGCAGAAGGAAAAAAACGGCGAAAGCTCTGGCTGGGAGACAATGCTCTCAGCAATCGTTCAAGCAGACTTCTCCATAACCGGCACCTGGCCAATAAGAACGGAGTTGACTACCCGAATGACAGGGATGGACACAAACGCCTTGGCGTCTTCCATCGTTCTTGTCTGCCGAAAGCGGTCATCTGCCGCCTCTCCATGCACTCGCCGAGACTTTGTCAACCTTCTCAAAAAAGAGCTGAAGTCTGCCCTTCAGAAGCTTCAAGCCACTAACATAGCTCCAGTGGACTTGGCTCAATCAATCATCGGCCCAGGCATGAGTGTGTATTCACGCTTTTCGCAAGTTTTAGAACCTGATGGATCACCTTTAAGCGTTCGTTCTGCGTTGGAGATTATCAGCCAAGAATATTATCTTTATTTCTCTGAGCAAAATGAAGAGCTTG
>JAISWZ010000406.1 GCA_031270945.1 Clostridiales bacterium
GAAGTCAAGGCATTAAGAAAATAACTACAAGACCATCTCGGAATCAATTATCTAGCTTGTAACTTTGTGACTAAGCATGATTTCCAAAAAAGGCGATAAGCCGTTAAGTTTTTGGATGATTGCTTGCCAGATCTAACAAAAGCCGCCTCGCGCCGAGGCGGCTTTTGTTATGCCTTTTATTTTTTGTTTTTTTATATTTTTTTAAAAATCACAATTCACCCAACAGAACTTGCTTGTCAAGAGTGAAAAGGCTTCGCAACCATGCGTGGTCATGCTCGCCATTGGAATGCTTCTCGACCAGGTTTATGATGTTGGACACGCTAATAGCGCTTCCGTGCACCGAGGTTTCACGGACTATTTCCTGAATCTGGCTGTCAATGCTGCTGCCGAATCCTCCTGCGATATACATGAAAAACGCGAGAGGCAAACCGCCCTTGTAGTAATTGCCCAATCCGCTTATGTAGTTGTGGACCATGCGGTTATGATGGTCATTGCTGATGGAGTAAGAGCTGTAAGCCTTGTTGTCTATGATGCCGCTGTAGCCCTCTGAATTGGAGAGGACAAGCACATCCGGCGTTTTTCCGATTGCGCCTATATGGTGTGTTTCGAAGCCAAAAACTGATTTGAACAGTTCTGAAGTCGCCTGTTCAAAAGGAAGCGCCTCGTCGCGCCCTTTGAATGCCATCTCAAAGTATTCGGTCATAAATGAGCCTATTGCCCCATGAGGGTAGAGACGTTGGAGGGTTTCTTCAACGAGGCGCAAATCAGCGCCAACGGTTTCCGCCACTTTGCCAACCAAGTCGGCTGTTATCTTGGCAATAGGGGATTTCAGGGACTCGCTGATGAACGCGCTTTGTATCTTCTGATCTATAAGCATCTTAGCGGTTATCGTCTTGGCTTGGCTCAAATTTCTTGTATCCTTTTTGTGCTTTGGGTCAAGGCCGTACTTGCGCTGAAAGTATTCATGCTGCTCGGGGCGGTCGACAAAGCTTGGCTTGTGCGCAAGCAGCGTTTCCACTTCTGCCTTTTTGTCAGGCAGGATGCGTATAAGTTTGTCATTGCCGCGCCTTGCCAGCTGGGTATATTCAAGCCAGAGCTCAAAAGTGTTGGCAACAGCACCCAGATTGCTGTATGGATTCGAGAGGTTGATGCCTTTGCTTGAATGGTACTTCTCCAGAAAGTCATGGTCAAGAGATGCATCGCCCAAAGAGCGGAACATCAAGAGCTTGTCCACGACTTTGCGGTAGCAGAGCTCGGTCTCATTCTCGGCTTCCACAATTACAACCTTTGCTATTTCATCTTCAGACAAGAAAGAAATATATGGGTCTGAAAGAAGCCGCAACAGAAACCGAAACGGGCGCAGCCTGAAGCGGGGATTGAGATTTACCCCCTTACCCTGCGAATACGAAGAGGGAAACTGATATTTAAGAACCTGGTTCTTTATTACGGCAACTGAAGAGTCTCCTGCAAGAATCGCTTCCCCTGCAAGGGTAAGCTTTAAATCACCAGTGCCTTCTTGGCGAAACACCAAGCCAAGGCTTGAAACCCAGGCCAAGTATGTGCGCCCTCCGCCCCCAGTTTGGTCGCGGCGCTCGCCTTCCCGCTTGATGCCAGCGGTTTCTAGAGCAGACTCAAATGAAAGGTGTGTCCTGCGTTGCGCGTCCCATTGCGCGTTGAGAGCGACATCAGCTATGGCAGCCAACACTTCCGGTATGGAGTTCAGGCTGCGCTTGGGGCGCGTGGCCCACCAGTAGTTGATCATAAAGCAGGCTCCTCTTCGAGGCTTATGTTGGATTGGATGCATTCATACGAAACGCCCGCGAACGTATTGAGGATAGCTTCAAATATTATTCTTGCGCCGTTGCATGGAACCGCCATTCCTATCTGTTTTCTGACGCTTTCCTTTGTGCCCTTGAACTCATAGGTGTCAGGAAATGTCTGAAGCCTTGCTCTTTCCCTGTTTGTCAAAGCCCTTGGCTCTTTCCAATGGTAAATGTGAGTGCCGCCTCCGCCGCTGCCTGTGACTGTATAGGATGGCTTGTCCGGATCAAGACGCTTGTAGATTTGGCTTATCTTTGTTGATGTCTTGATTTGCAGATCTTCTGGCAAGTCAGCGGTGAAGGCGTTTTCTCCAGGCCGTATGAGGTTTAGCCTGTCTATGACCTTTGACGCCTGCCTAGTCAACTCGTTATTGAAAGCGTCAGGCGGTATGGGGGGATTCTCTATTGCGTTGCGGCATGTGTTGTCCATGTGGGAATACGGAGCTGGAGACGGAACCCTGAAAGCCGCTTTCTGGTCATTTCGCAAGCCTACGATGATAACGCGGTGGCGAGCCTGAGGCACCCCGTAATTCTCAAACTTGTACAGATGAGGCGTTATCGCGTATCCCGCATGGCGCAGGTCATCAAGAATTCTTCTAAAGGCCTTGCCGTCGTTTGCGGTCCTTAGCCCGCCTACATTCTCAGCGAGAAACCAAATGGGCTGAAACATGCGAAGGGCGGCTACGCCGTAGGTGTACAGCGGGCCATAAACGCCATTCATGCCCTTTTGCTCTCCGACTATGCTGTAGTCGTTGCAAGGAAAGCCGAAAGCAAGCGCGTCAATGGGGCTAAGAGTGTCCAAGTCGAGTTTCCTGACATCTTTGCAGACCACGCTTTCCGGGTCTGACGGGCAAATGTTAGAAATGTATGTTCTACAAGCGTCTTGGTCATAGTCGTTTGCCCATTGATGAACTATTGAGTAACCTGAAGCTTTCGAAGCAGCGGTAGTCGCTCCGTAGGCGATGCCGCCGGGTCCGCAGAAAAGCTCTCCTAGCCTGAATGCTGCCACGCAACCGTCCCCTCTCATATTTCTTCGGTATTGTTGATAATGAACTTGTGCGAGAACGACACTCCGGCAACCTTTGCTATTTTGTCCAAGTCCTTAATCGTAAAGCTCTCGCGCTTCATCTTGTTGTTAAGGTTTTGTGGAGAGCAACCGATTCGCCTTGCCAGCTCGGCCAGGTTTATGTTTAATCTCGCGCACAATGCGCGGATTTGGTCAGATATCGTCAAAATGGCATCACCCCTAGAGCATATCCCAAAATTCCGAAATGGCACCGGAAAAATCCTGGCGAATGCTTCAACTAGTTTGCTCGGGCTTCTGCGAGCAAACACCCGGATTTTTCCGGTGCCTCGGATATAAT
>JAISWZ010000408.1 GCA_031270945.1 Clostridiales bacterium
AGCGCGAATCCTTGCATGATGTGCATGCCTATGGGAGCGGCCACAGCACTCTCCGGCCTGCGCGGATGCATGGCTATTCTTCACGGATCCCAAGGATGCGCGACTTATATAAGAAGACATATGGCTACGCATTACAATGAGCCGATTGACATCGCCTCGTCTAGCCTGACAGAGCAGGGGACGGTATTCGGGGGCGAAAAGAACCTGGCGAAGGGCCTCTCCAACCTGATCAAGCTCTACGATCCAGAGCTGATAGGGGTTTGCTCGACTTGTTTGGCTGAAACCATAGGCGAGGATCTGGACGGGATCATAAAGCGGTACCAGACGGCAAACCCAGACCTGAAGGCAAAGATCATAGCTATCGCCAGCCCCGGCTACGGCGGGGGTCTTCATGAAGGCTTTTTCCGGGCGCTCAAGAGCGTTCTGGAGCAGACTTGCGACCTTGATTGTGAAACGGGAACACTGGGAACGCACATAAACATTGTAACTCCTTTCATATCCCCAGGTGACATGCGATGGCTCAAGAGCTTTTTGGCAAGCTTTGGGCTGGACTTCATCTTCTTCCCGGATCTGTCCGAAAACCTGGACGGCGGGGCTGGCAAAAGTTATGAAAGGCTTAAGAAATCGGGAACTAGCATAGAAAATATCAAAAAGATGGCTAATGCAAGTGCAACGCTTGAGTTTTCCGAGTTCGTCCCCAAAGGTGACTCGCCAGGCGAGCATTTGCTAAATAGATTTCACGTTCCACTGATCCGGCTTCCTCTGCCCACAGGCATACGGGCAATGGACACGCTAGTTCAAACGTTAGTTAAGCTTGGCGGGATCGCAAGCCCGGAAATTGCCAAGGAAAGAGGAAGATACCTGGATGCCATGGTAGATTCCCACAAGCACTGCGGAAGAGTCAAAGCGGCCGTTTATGGCGAGCCAGACTTTGTCAAAGCCATGGTTTCCCTTTGCTGCGAAAGCGGAATGGTGCCGGTGGTTGCGGCTACCGGATCTGTCTGTCCAAGCTTGCATGAACTGAAAAACAGCATGGACGAAGCCGCCCAAAACGCGTTTGCTGGCGAGACGCAGCTAAAAGATGACGCTGACTTCACAAAGATAGAAGAGATGTGCCTCCTCCATGGCGCAAATCTCATGATAGGAAACTCGGACGGCCGAAGGATCTCTTCAAAACTCGCCATAGATCTCATAAGGCGGGGCTTTCCCATACATGATAGAGTCGGAGGGCAGAGAACTAGGTTCCTGGGGTTTGACGGATCGCTGTCTGTGCTTGATGAAGCCGCTAACTCTATTATGGGGAAAGAGGAAAGAAGCTTCAGGATGGAAATCACAAGAAGCCATTTTGGCACCATCAAAAAGGCTAAACCAGAAAAAAAGGCTCTTCATCCCTGCTTCTCCGGCTGCGAGGGACAGCAAGTGGCCAGGATTCATCTGCCTGTCGCCCCCAACTGCAACATCCAGTGCCGCTATTGCCTCAGGAAGTTTGACTGCGTGAATGAGTCCAGGCCCGGGGTTGCATCGAGCGTCATAAGCCCCAGAGAAGCGCTTGACCGCTACTTGGATCTTAAGAGCAAGATAGAAAATCTTAAGGTTGTAGGCATTGCTGGCCCCGGAGATCCGCTTGCCAACTTTGATAAAGTGGCCCAGACCATAGAGCTAATAAAAGAGCGAGATCCGGAAGCGATCTTCTGCCTCTCAACCAATGGCCTGACCCTTCCAGTATACGCCAAGCGTCTGATTGAACTTGGAGTCACCCATTTCACAGTCACAATGAACACCATAAACCCAAGCGTTGGCGCCAAGATCATAAGCCATGCCGACTATATGGGCGAGCGCTTCACAGGTGAGGCAGCCGCCTCAATCCTGCTTTCAAGCCAATTTTCAGGCATAAAGATGCTTGCGGACGCCGGAGCGCAAGTGAAGGTGAACTGCGTTGCCATAAAAGGCGTAAACGATAGCGATCTAGAGGCGGTATCCAAGAAGGCGGCAGAGCTCGGAGCTTGCCTGGTTAACGTAATGCCCCATATCCCAGTAAAAGATTCGGAGTTTGAGAGTATTTCCAGATTGACCAAGGAAGAGCTTGAAACAGCAAGAACCAAGTGCGAAAAACATGCGCCGCAAATGCGGCACTGCAGACAGTGCCGCGCAGACGCGGCAGGCCTCTTGGGCCAAGACGTGCCCCAAGAGCTGTTTTTGAAGCGGGTGGAAAAGATGAAAGTAGCAGTAGCCTCTAAATCAGGAACCCTAGTGGATCAGCACTTTGGCCACGCAGAGGAGTTTCTTGTATTCGAAACAGACGGAGAAACAGTAATTTTTCTCGAAAAGCGCAAAACCGCCAAGTACTGCAATGGGGAATGCGATGAGTCAGACAAGTGGGCCCCAGTAGTAAAAGCTCTCTCAGGCTGTCAAGTTCTCCTTGCCCTTAGAATCGGACCGGTTCCTGAAGAAAGGCTCAAAAAAGAGGGAATCAGGTCTGTCATGACGTTTGGCCCGATAGAAGAAGAGATTTTGAAGATTTCAGCCATGGATACGCTGGCTAAGAGCTTGAT
>JAISWZ010000419.1 GCA_031270945.1 Clostridiales bacterium
TCCCAAAAAGAGGCCACGCAAGTGCTCCGAAGCGTCATACCGCTTGGGGATCGCAATGTGCTGGGCATAATGCCTGCGACCATGGATTTCCTGAAGCTTGCTGGCGCGAAGGTAATCACTGTGTTCCCCGGGAACTTCGCCAAAGGCCTTCCCTCTCACCAAGGCGTGGTTCTGCTCTTTGAGACAGAAACTGGCGCTTTGAAGGCTGTGGCTGACGGAGACGCAATCACTGGCATTCGCACTGCCGCTTGCAGCGCGGCGGCGACTGACGCATTAGCCCGAAAAGACGCAAAGGTTTTAGCGATTCTAGGCTCCGGTCTTCAGGCCAGGGCGCATCTTTTGGCCATGCGCTTGGTTCGAAGGATCGAAGAGGTTCGGGTATGGGACATCGACGTCGATAGCGCAAACCGCTTCAAGCTTGAAATGGAAGAGGCTTACGGCTTGCCTGTCACTGTATGCCAGACTTCGAGAGAAGCGACCGCAAACGCCGACATCGTCTGCACAGTGACAGCCGCAAAGTCGCCTGTTCTATTTGGGGACAGCGTTAAGCCTGGGGCGCACATAAACGCCGTAGGCGCATGCTCTCCTGACTGCAGGGAGCTTGACACGGCCGCTGTGGCAAAGGCGAAGCTCTTTGGTGATCGCCGGGAGTCTGCGCTGGCTGAAGCAGGAGATCTGCTGATCCCTGTCAAAGAAGAGGCTCTGGATTTGAGCCACTTCCTAGGCGAGCTTGGAGATGTTCTCCTGGGACGCATTGCTGGCAGAACCCTTGACACGGACATTACGGTTTTTGAATCCCTGGGGCTTGCAGTGGAAGATCTGGCATCCGCTGAGTTTATTTATGAGCGTTACATAAGAGCACATTCCTGAGTTCCGGCACAGGATAGATAGCGTTTACCCAAGGGCAACGCCAAAGGCAGGCAATGCTTTAGAGCATAGTTTTCAGGCCCTCGTTTTGATAGGAGGATGGCTGATGATTGAGGCGCTTTACCCTTTTGGCTTGAGCGACATACAAGAAGCTCACGCAAAGAGGCTGCACGACGACAGCGTAATAATTGACTTGCTGTTCCAAGGGCCCATAGGAACGTACTCCTTGGGAGAAGACATTGAAAGCCAGACGTTGGAGCTTGCCAGGCAGGCTGATGAGTCCGTGACTGGGCAGATCGAATACGCCAGCTCTTTGATCCAAAAGTGGTTCACTGGCGGAAAGCTCGACAAGCTGTACAAGGAATGCTGGTACGAAAGCGGCTTGACCGCAGGAAACCGTCAGCTTAGCGTCTCTTCGCGAGATGAGTTGTACTCCTCAGCCATAAGTGTGCAAAGGGAGTTTGACACAAAGCCGTGGCTGATCAAAGTTCAAACCGCAAGCGACATTGAGAGCGCAAAGGCTCATGATCTAAAGGCAGGCATAATCACCTGCCAAGAGACCCTGGGGTTTGGCAAGGATCTAACGCTGCTTGAGACCTTTCACGGGTTTGGCCTTCGGGTTGTCCAGCTCAGCTACAACAACCACAACCTGATTGGCGCTGGCTGCATGGAAGAGAACGACGCCGGGCTATCCCGGTTCGGAATAAAGTTTGTGGAAAAGCTTAACCATCTAGGCATTGTTGTTGACACCGGCCACTGCGGAAAGCAGACAACGCTTGACGCATGCCGTGTTTCAAGCAAGCCTGTGATCGCGTCCCATACGGCGGCTGAAGCTGTCCATTTTCATTCCAGGGCGAAATCAGACGAGGAAATTTTGGCCATAGCCCGGACAGGCGGAGTGATAGGCGTATTTGCCATGCCATGGTTCATAGCTCCTGACCCTGAGAACACCACCGTAGAGCACTATCTGGATCACATCGACTACATCGCGAGGCTAGCTGGCGTTGACCATGTAGGCATAGGCACGGACTGGCCCATGCCCCAGACCAAGTGGATGGCTATAGCGTTCAAGGACAAGGTTGCCCCGAAAATCGGGTTCAAGCCAGGCGACGGCCCATCCACGGAGTTTGTCAAGGGCATGAAGGACTACAGGTCAATGCTTAACGTAACCCGTGGGCTGGTTGCCAGAGGGTACAGCGACGAGGATGTTAGCAAGGTCCTGGGAGGTAACTGGATGCGCGTTTTCCGCGAGGTCTGGTAGGGAAAAGAACGATAAGACAAGGCAAGAAAAGCAAAGCATAAGGGCAAGGCAAAAGAGCAAGGCAAGAGGGCAAGGCAAAAAGGCAAAAGTTCGCATCTTTAATCAAACAGGAGGATCTTTAATGAAAAAATTACTAATGGCACTGGCTATGATGTCTCTGCTGGCGTTTGCTGGCTGCGGCAACGCAAAGGAAAGCGCCACCCAACAGCCGGCTGGCGATTCTGGATCGCAGCCTGCGGCGGCCGCTGCCGCTCCTGGCGACATAACAGTTGTAATAAGCGAAGTTGGAAACAACATGGATACCATAGTAGCGAACTACACGGACACCTCGATCATTATGTACCATGTTTACGACCAGCTGGTGACGATAGACGACAACCTGGCGATCCAGGAAGGCGTCGCCTCCAGCTGGAACCAGCCTGACAACACCACAATCGAGTTTGTTATAAAAGACGGCTACAAGTTCCATAACGGAGATCCCATGACCATTGAAGACGTGGTCTTTTCCATCGAGAGAACCCGTGACATAGCCAGGATGGCGTCGTTTGTTGAAAACCTGAAAGAGGTTTCTGCTAGCGGAAACAAGATAACCGTGAAGATGAACGAGCCGGACAGCGGCTACATCAGGACGTTCTCGTCTATTGTCATCCTCAACAAGAAGTACTGCGAGGAAGTCGGGGAGGCTTACGCCAACACTCCTATAGGAACCGGGCCATTCAAAGTCAAAGAGTACATCCCGGGAAGCAGGATGGTGCTTGAGGCTTGGGCTGACTATCCATTCGAGAAGGCGAAGCTAAACACGATTACGTTTAAAGGAATATCAGAGCAGGCGGCCAAGTACATCGCCATTGAGTCTGGAGACGCGCATTTCGCTCTGATAGACGCAAAGGATCGGGATCGCGCGACTTCGAACGACAAGGTCAACCTATTTGAGAAGACCACGACGTACACCGGCTTTGTTGCCATGAACAGCACCCTCGCTCCATTTGACAACGCAAACGTGCGACGCGCCATAGCGTCCGCTTACAACAAAGAGGGCATAGCTGGCATATCTCCTGGACAAAAGACTATCGACAGCATGTTTCCTACAATGTTTGAGACATACAGCTCTTCTGAGTACACGCCCAAATATGATCTGGCCAAGGCGAAGGAGCTTTTGGAGGCTGAAGGGTACAACGCCAGCAACCCTCTGAAGTTTGAGGCTTGGATCTACAGCGACAGCGGGCTTCCTCCAATGGAGGCGTTCCAGGCTGAGCTTCGGTCTATAGGCGTGGAGATGACTATCGTAAACCTGGAGTTTGGAGTTTTCCTGGAGAAGATGTCAAACGGAGAGTACCAGCTTCTTTCTGGCGGCTGGAACAACGTTGAGGGAAATCCTCTGAGCTCCTTTGAGTGCTACTACAGCGGAAGCTTTGGCAACATGAACATAGGCTTTTATTCCAACCCCAGAGCCGACGAGCTATACGCTTTGGCGAAGGCGACTACGTCAAAGGAAGACTTGCAGGCTTACGCAAAGGAGATCCAGGACATCGCGGCTCAGGATGTTCCCATACTTCCAAGCAGCACCCGTGTTTTCTACTACGCCGCCGTGAAGGGTTTGCAAGGCGTTGACATTTTGACAAACGCGTACGTTTC
>JAISWZ010000418.1 GCA_031270945.1 Clostridiales bacterium
CTTATCTCTGGCGACAACTGGAGGATTTCTGACATCAGGAGCCGCCGTCTGCACTTCCACAATTGCTTTGAGGTTGGCGTCTGCCATTCGGACAGCGGCGTCCTGTCCTTTGACAACAGCGAGATGCACTTCAAGGCTGGAGATGTAACCTGCATTCCAAGACACATATCGCACACCACTTATTCGGACAAAGGAAAGAGGAGCCTGTGGTCATACCTCTTTGTGGACTTTGAGAAGCTTCTGGGAGACACCACGGCGGCCAGGAGCGCTTTCGGGCGGGGACGCGGGCCAGACGTTTCCTGCTTGTTTGAGAAAGCGAAGAATCCCAGAGCGCATTTTTACGCCACAAGCATCATAGAAGAGCTTCAAGCAGAGAACCCGGGATACAAAATGATTGTGAAAAGCCTGTTTGAAGGGCTGTACTACGAGATTCTGAGGCTGGCGGACGAGCCAGGTGAGAGGGAGCTGGGAGGAGCAAACAGGACATACTCCTTGGCGCCAGCGCTGGAGTGCGTATACAGCAGGTACATGGATCGCTTGCCTATCGAAGAGCTGGCGGAGATGTGCCACTTGAGCGCTACGCATTTCAGGAGGGTATTCCTCTCTGTCATGGGCACCACGCCTTTGAGCTTTACGAATGAAGTCAGGATAGAGAAGGCTTGCGAGCTTTTGGATACAACAACAGACTCCATACTCTCGGTATCGGAGGCAGTAGGGTTTTCGTCAGTCTCGGGGTTCTCCAGGAGCTTTCAGCAGATCATGGGAGTGTCTCCAAGAAGTTACCGAAACAGGGAGAATAGCGAGGACATCAGGCCGAAACGCAGGTGCATACTTCCTTACACTGGCTGGGTCAAGGCTGAGGAAGTGCCGGAGGAAGCTGTGCAGGAAGAGGCGCAGGAGTAGGGGAGCGCTGGTTGAGGGTTGAGCTTGAAGTTGAATGAGATGGATATAAATATGGGATTATTACAAAAATATGATGGTTTTAAAAATGAGACGATTGTAAATGTGAGGTAATTACAAAAAGGCGGTGGGGCTAGAGAGCCCCACCGCTTTTTGCTGGCTGGGGCGAAAACGTCGAACATTTTAGGATAGAGTTAAAGCGGCGCATTTGCCGCCGCAAGAGATTTAGCCTTAGCGACAACTTCAGCTTTCAACTCGGCTTCAATCTTAGCCATAGCTTCCAACTCAGCTTTAATCTTAGCTCTGGCTTCTACCTTAGCATTTATAAACGTGATTTCTTTGAAAGAAAGGAGATCGGTGTTCAATGTGATTTCGAAATTCCCCATGGGTTTGGCTGTATCCATATCGACCAGATCATCTGCTGCGATATCCCAAAGCAAAAATGCCATATGATAGAGCCTCCTATTGCACTTTTAAACTTGTCGCCGATCTTTAAGCCGCTTATTTTGTCTCTGCTTCAGTTTTAGCCTTAGCTGCAGCTTTTTCGGCATCTTCGGCATCTACTTTAGCTTTTATAGCCGCTACTTGCTCGATTGTAAGGTCGAAAGATTTCAATATAAGCGCATAATCCTTCAGTCCGTTTCTCATGAGGTTGGCTACGCCTTCCTCGATCACACTGTTTGCTACAATATCAAAAATGTTGTATTCCATAGGATAAAGCCTCCTTAATTACACGATAAACCGTACGCCACAAATTTTTGACAAGGTGAAGGTTGCCCACGAGCGAAAGCCATGCATGGATTTCGCAAATGTTTTCGCTCGAGAGCGCAAGCTATTTGGCAGTGTTGCCGATAACACTAAGAAAGTTCAGCATCTCACCCTTCCACTCTTCATCTTTGCCTGAGGCAAGAACCAAGGCGCAAGTTTCTTTGAGCACTTCGTCGGGATTTCTTTCGTCTTTGCACAGAGGCGCCAAGAGCAGGTCGAACTCATTGATTTCGCCGCCATCGCTGATTGCTTTTCTTGCCTCAGAGAGCATGTCGCTTGCATTGTGCTCGCTTGTGTTGAATATCTGCGGATGGTACCAGTTATAATCTGCGTCAAAACCCAAAGAGTTTTCTTCCATTTCGGTTGTGATGACTATGGTCTTTGCAACCATCCATTTTTCGCTGGCGAAAGCATCATATTCGTCTTCGTCATCATCTTCGTCTTCGTCTTCGTATTCGTCTTCATCATCTTCATCTTCGTCATCATCATCATATTCGTATTCGTCTTTGTCGAAGCAGCCGTAAAAAGTGCTAAAGTCAAACTCGTCGATTCTGATGCGGAACATGTTATCAATGTTTGCGTGGAGATTTATCTCTATTTGGCAGACCCCTTTTGTCTCAGCGCCGTTCTCATCCAACAAAAAATAGTAAGAGCCTGATATAACCGTGTCCGCATATCTTCTTGGAAAATCAGTGCGCAGGCTTCGGCCCAAGCCCATATTGCCAAGCCCAAACTTCTTCGCAAAAGAAACCTTGTACTTGTTCACGGCTGACTTTAGCACATAGTCTATGTCGCTGTTCGCTCTAGCCTCTTCGAGGGTCATGCCCCCTGAAGATTTTGCGTCAATCTTGGCATTCTTAAGCCAGGCCGCAGCCCTGATATCCATGACTTCCTTGAGAGAAAGCCCAGTGCAACGCGATATCAGGCAGTAATTCTTCAAGCCTTCTTTGACGAGAGCGAATGCAATTTCGTGGTTCCTTGCATCGAGCGCTTTGCTCACAAGGATTTCTTCTAAGGTTTGTCCCATGCTCTCTTCCTCTGTGAAATCTCCCATGTCCACTTCCCCCCTTATGATTCTGAATGTATTTCAAGCGCTTTTCAATCTCGTATCCTCGGCTAAGCTCCGGTTCAAAGCTAGGAAAAGGCTTTGGTTTAGACATTTGAGCACGCTTACATACAGTAAGCAAGATGAGCGTGTCTAGGCCTGAGCCGAGAATGTAAAGACTGTGCGTCGACAAAACACGTTCTGTTTTGCCAAAATATATCTTGTCATGATATACGCGCCTAAAGAAAATTTGTTTGGTTGCACTCACTTCTTTGGCTATGAACTGACTAGCGGGGCTTCCTAGCTCGTCTCCAAAGTGTCAGAATCAGGCGTCTTGTGCTCTTTGGCATAGATTCTAGCCCTTATCACCGTGATGCGCGATCTTTGAAGGGCAGCTATGTCAACTATGTCAGCGTTGCTGTACCCTCTTTCAACCAGCTTTTCCCCAATTTCCATCATCAGCTCATTGACCCCTGTCAGGCTTAAGAGGTCAGTAAAACTGTTCATCAGCATCTTTCCTTTCCAAAATCCAATACTCAGCCTAATAATGGATATTCGAAGCCCATCTCTCGTCCCTGGACCTTTTCGACGCCACATCCTCAGCGGAAAGCTGGGTAATGTCGGAAATGTCCTCGTCAAGCAGCCCTCTGGCTATAAGTTTAGAAGCAACGGAATAGGCGTACCCGACGCGTTTCTCTTCCCAGAAAGTTTCCGCTAGAGTTATGCCCATGCCCAATAGCTCTTTCCTGGCCTCGTAAACCTTCTCTGTGGTCAAGTCAGAGTGGTAGATCCGAAACAGGAAGTCAAGGCTCTCTTCCTTCCATTTTTCATCCTTCCCAGCGGCAACGACCAAGCTGCAAGCCTCCATGAAAACATCAAGGGGATTTCGGCTATCTTTGTACCAAGGAGCCAAGAGCAGGTCGTAATCATTGAACTCGCGGCCCTTGCTGATCGCCTCCCTTATTTTCGCGAACATTTCGCTTGCGTTGCGTTCTTTTGGCTTGTATATCGTCGGGGAAAAGTAGTAGCGGTCGCCCATATTCAATGCGCTGGAATCGACCTCTTGCGTATAGATGACGGTCTCGGATACCCTCAAGCGGTTACAGTGATTGAAAAAGTCAAAATCGGCACGATCCACAATTATCGTGACTATGTCGCTAAAATAGAGATGCTCCTTTGTTATAACCTGGCGCACATCACGCATTTTGCAGCCATCTTTGTCCTGCAGAATTTCATACGAAGTGGAGAGTGTATAGTCATAATCCCATTCTACGGTCATTGATTCACCTCGGTTTTCATTATAAAAGGCCAACTGTGAGCACGCAGACAAACATTAGAAACAAGCCCAAACCCGCTTACAGAACCATATACGAGTCGAGGAGAAAATTTGTTTGGTTCTATTATAGGATAACCGATTTGTCCAGAAATGTCAACATCAACTGTCAAAAGAAATTTTTAAAGATACGCTGGGTTGCGGCGGACAGGGCAGGGCAGGGGCACTCAAAAAAATATAAATTCATGGCAGAGTGGGGCAGGGATAGGCAGGGGTAGGCGGCGGAGCAGGGCGTACTTGAAATGACTGGATGTCAAGTTGGGCCAGACAAACTTTCGCAAGAGTTATATTTAAAAATAGCGAACGCGTGTTTATTATGCTTAAACATTCTATTCAAATTTAAACTTAACGCTGAACAACGTCGATATCGAAAACATCTCAAATTTTGCAATCAAGGTGATGCATAATAAACACGATTTCAGAGATTGTCAAGCAAAAAATGCGACATTGCCCCGATTCTTTCCCCCTAACTCCCCAACCTCCCATTAGCCTCCCAACTTCTGTCTCTGCAAAAGCAACCCCCAGGGGTTTGTCCCGAAAAATGCCTTTGCAAAGCCATTTGCCGTCCTCTCAAAAAAACATGCTAAGCTAGAGTGAAATGTTGTATAATATAACGTATGCCTAGCGCATCCATCACGCATGCTTCCCAGCCTGGGAGAAGCTTAAGCAAAGCCAATCAAATAGAATAAGGAGGGATCTCGTGCCATTTTACGATCTGCGCTGTCCTAATTGCGACAAGGAGTTCAACATCTACGCTTCCATGGCTGAGAAGACGGAGAAGAAGATTGCTTGCCCTGAATGCGGAGAGAAGAACCTGGAGACTGTATACAAAACCGGCCCAGCCTTCATCAGGGGAGTCAAGGATTTCAGCTGCCCCAACAGGCATATATGCGGGGCAGGTTGCCAGCATGGCTGAGTGCGTATCCCAAAATTCCTACAGCGGCTTTTCTGGGCCGCAATATGATTTTGGGATAAAAAAGGCCTCGCGCAAGCGAGGCCTTTTGGGGTTTGGTTTTGGTTTTTTTTCTAAAATAAAGCCCGGAGGCCTGCTGGCAGGCTCCGGGCTATTATGGTTTTTATTAGTACTCCAGCGCTTCTTTCGTCTTTGACCTGCGCTTTGCCTTTGACTTATGCTCTGACTGCTCAGCCTCTTCTGTCGTTTCGGTTGAGAGGTTCTTCTGGGCTGTTGAGAGCATGAGCTTGATGCGGTTGAGCTGGTTTACCTCGCTTGCTCCGGGGTCATAGTCAACTGCTACGATGTTGGAGAGAGGGTAGCGGCGCCTGAGCTCTTTTATGATGCCTTTTCCGGTGACATGATTGGGAAGGCAGGCGAAAGGCTGGAGGCAGACGATATTTCTTGCGCCGGAGCGGATTAGTTCTACCATTTCGGCTGTGAGGAACCAGCCTTCTCCGGTTTGGTTGCAGAGAGAGACAATAGGTTCGGCTAGGACGCCCAGGTCTTGGATAAGAAGAGGGGGTTCAAACCTTTTGCTTTTGTGAAGCGCGTTTCTAAGGTGCCTTCTATAGAGCTCTATGGCGAGGTTGACGGTATTGCACATTAGGGCGGTAGTGGCCTTGCCTCCAAGGAAGCGTTTCTTGTAGTTGGAGTTATAGAAGGAGTAGGTAAGGAAGTCAATGAGATCTGGGACAACCGCCTCAGCGCCTTCCCCTTCAAGGAGGGAGACGATATCGTTATTGGCTGTCGGATGGAACTTGACCAGGATTTCTCCTACCACTCCGACTCTGGGCTTCTGGATGTCGTTTAAGGGGAGGGTGTCAAAGTCCTTGACGATGTTATAGATATTGTGCTTGAAGGCCCAGGGGTTTGACTCTCTTAAGTCTTTCTTGGCAATTTCCACCCATTTGCGGTGCAATGCGTTGGCTGAGCCGGGCGTTTTTTCATACGGGCGCACCTTGTAGAGGACCCTCATGAAGAGATCTCCGTAGACAAGCGCTTTCAGGCATTTGTCCAGGAGCTTGGGGGTATACTTCATCCCAGGGTTTTTCTCGAGGCCGGCGGCATTGACTGAGATGACGGGAATATGGCTCATGCCTGCCTTGAGGAGCGCTTTTCGTATGAATCCTATGTAGTTGCTCGCCCTGCAGCCACCGCCTGTCTGGGTGATAAGCACGGACACTTTGTCCAGATCATGCCTTCCGCTTAGAAGGGCGTTTAGCACTTGCCCTACTACTATGAGAGCGGGATAGCATGCGTCGTTGTTTACGTATTTCAGTCCGGTTTCGATGCAGCTTTTGTCGAACTCCGGCATCATCTCCAGGTTGTAGCCGCCAGACGCGAAGGCCACATCCAGGAGCTCGAAATGTATAGGAGACATTTGAGGGCAGAGGAGCGTATGGGTCTTTCTCATCTCTTTGGTGAAGACAACCCTTTTGGGAAGAATGGAGGGGATGATAGGCAGCCTTCCGGCGGCCTTCCGCTCTCCCATCGCGGCCAAGAGGGAACGAATTCTTATTCTTGCGCTTCCCAGGTTTGAGACCTCATCGATCTTGATCAGGGTATATATCTTTCCGGACCTGGATAGGATGTCATGAACCTCGTCAGAAGTGACTGCGTCTAGCCCGCATCCAAAAGAGTTTAATTGGATCAGCTCGATGTCGCTTCTGGTTGCGGCGAAGCTTGCGGCCGCGTAGAGCCTGGAATGGTAAGCCCATTGATCTCTGACTCCCAGGGGCCTATCCACATAGCCTAGATGGGCTATGGAATCTTCGGACAGGACTGCCAGGCCGTAGCTGGAGAGAAGCTCGGGTATTCCGTGGTTTATCTCTGGATCTATATGATAGGGCCTTCCGGCCAGGATTATTCCGGAGATGCCTTTCTTTTCGATCTCTCTAAGCGCGTCTTCCCCTGCCTGGCGTACGTCTTGGCGGAAAGCTTCCTGCTCAGCCAGAGCGGCGTGAAGTGCTTTTGAGACCTCCGCAGCTGGGATGTCTGGGAACTCTTCGGCAAGGCGCAAGGCTAAAGATGCTTCGTCATTCAAGTTGAAGAAGGGGTTTTTGAACGCCACTCCCCGCTCCCGCAAATCCTCAACGTTATTCTTTATGTTTTCCGGATAGGAGGTGACTATTGGGCAGTTGTAATGGCCGTCCGCCTTCGCGATCTCCTTCCTCTCATAGGCTATGCCAGGGTAGAAGATGAAGTCAGCGCCTTTGTCCATTAGGTCAATCACATGCCCATGGGCCATCTTTGCCGGATAGCACACGGACTCGCTTGGCATGGACTCTATTCCCTTCTCGTACAAGTCTCTGGATGAAGGGCTAGACAGAATCACTTTGAATCCAAGCTCTGTGAAGAAGGTAAACCACAATGGGTAATTCTCAAATATATTAAGAACCCTGGGAATTCCGACAGATCCTCTTGGAGCTATGTCCAGGGGTTTGTAGCTAAAGAGTCTGTTCAGCTTCCAGTCGAAGAGGTTTGGCACTGAGGCGTTGGTCTTCTCTTTTCCAAGGCCTTTTTCGCAACGGTTGCCAGATATAAACCTTCGGCCTCCGGAAAACTTGTTGATTGTAAGAAGGCAGTTGTTGCCGCAACCCTTGCAGCGTGTGAGAGAAGTAGAGATTTCCAAGGACTCCAAGGCTTTGGAATCCAGAAGGGTCGAGGTCATCCCGTCATATCTTTCCTTCGCGATTACAGCGGCGCCAAAGGCACCCATGATTCCCGCTATGTCAGGCCTGATAGCCTCCCGTTCTGATATAAGCTCAAAGCTTCGAAGCACCGCTTCATTGTAGAATGTCCCTCCTTGAACCACGATCTCCTTTCCCAGGTCAGTTGGGTCTGTTATCTTTATAACTTTGCGCAAAGCGTTTTTTATCACTGAGTAAGCCAGCCCTGCGGAGATGTCTGAAACGTCAGCCCCTTCTTTCTGGGCTTGCTTGACTCTGCTGTTCATGAATACTGTGCACCGGGAACCCAGGTCTATAGGGTTCTTGGCGAAGAGGGCGGTTTGGCTGAATTCCGGAGCGGTTAGGTTCAGGGATTTTGCGAAGGTTTCGATAAACGATCCGCATCCTGCAGAGCAAGCTTCATTCAACAAAACAGAGTCGATTGCGCCGTCAGCTATCCTCAGGCACTTCATGTCTTGTCCGCCGATGTCAAGTATGAAGTCAACTTTGGGGTTGAAGAAAGCAGCCGCCTTGTAGTGAGCCACTGTCTCTATCTCTCCCAGGTCAACCATGAACGCGGCCTTGGCTAGCCCTTCCCCATATCCGGTAACGCAGGAGTTTCTTATAAAGGCCTTTTCTGGCAATATGGAGTAGATCTCCTTAAGGCCGCTTGTCACAACGTTAAGAGGGTTTCCTCCGTTGTTTTCATACTTGGAGTAGAGCAGATCCCCGCTTTCTGAAATGAGGGCCAGCTTAGTCGTGGTGGATCCAGCGTCAATGCCCAGGTAGCAGTTCCCCTCGTAAGAGGCCAGGTCTCTTCTGGATATTTTTTGGCGGTTATGGCGCTCCTTGAAGGCGGCATACTCATCGCCATCCTTGAACAGCGGATCCAGCCTTTCGATCTCATAGGCCAGCTTCTTTTCGGACTGCAGGTTTTTCATCAAGTCATCCAAAGACATTTCCTTGCTTGAATTCAATGCCGCCCCAAGCGCTGCGAAGAGGTGGGAGTTTTCAGGAGAGATCGTATTCTCCGGAGTAAGCTTCAAAACATCCACAAACCGCTTCTGCAGTTCCGAAAGAAAGTGCAATGGGCCTCCCAGGAAGGCTACTTTCCCGCGGATCGGCTTGCCGCAGGCAAGCCCGCTTATCGTTTGGCTAACTATGGCTTGAAGAATGGAAATCGCCAAATCCTCCCTGGCGGCCCCCTCGTTGATCAATGGCTGAATATCGCTCTTGGCGAACACTCCGCATCTCGCGGCAATGGGGTAAATCGCCTTGGCTTTTTTCGCTAGCTCGTTGAGGCCATCAGCATCCGTCTGAAGAAGCGATGCCATCTGGTCTATGAAAGAGCCTGTTCCGCCAGCGCATATGCCGTTCATGCGCTGCTCCAGGCCATCCGTGAAGTAGATGATCTTTGCGTCCTCTCCACCTATCTCAATGGCGACGTCAGTCTTTGGCGCATACTTCTCTATGGACGTGGCGACAGCCGCAACCTCCTGGATGAAGCCAACCCCAACCCAGTCAGCCAGAGACAGCCCGCCTGATCCTGTTATCATGGCGGAGAATACCACCTGGCCCAGCTCGCTCTTGAGCTGGAGAAGCATTTCCAGAAGCGTTTGGGCTATGTTTGAAAAGTGCCTCTGGTATCTCCAAAACCTCAAGCTTCCTTCGCTGTCCGCCAGGGCGAGCTTTATTGTAGTCGATCCTATGTCTATCCCCAATTTGAAGCCCATAATGCCTCCTGTTCTCTTTGCCGTAAAGGCAACCTTGTGCCTCATTGTCTATTATAGTTCAATGCGTTGCCAAGATCAATGGCATGATTGTTCGCATGCCGCATAGCGCCAGATGGGCCGATTAGGCCATCCGTAACGCGCAAAGCTTGCAATGCCAACGTTTGCTGGCAGAGGTCGCGCATGAAAAAGGATTGAAGGTGAAAGCTTGGTGGAGCGGATTAGAAATTTTTAATTAAGAAGTTTGAAGACAAGTAAAAAAGCTTGAATTACAGAGGCTTTTGAGTGAGCGAAGGCATTGCGTCAATAACATATGAGACGTTGAGTGCCATTTTGTTTAATTCGAGGCAAGCTCTCAGAAGTCTGCACAAACTTATTTACGTCGAAGGTTTATGATAAGTCTGAAACTTAGCGAAGGCAATTTCTGACAAAATGTCGAACCGTCGCAATGTTTATTAGCGCTCGCTACACAATGCTAATGGAACTTGCGGAATTTTAGCTGAATAAAAGGCGCTGCTATGTAAATTTATCGGAGTGCATTATATAAAACTTTAGTTCTGGGTTATAACAGGATTTATTATTGGCAGCGTTTGTTTTTTATCGATGCCCATTAGGAAAACGGGGATCGCGCTGGAGGCTGAAAGAGATTGGTTGCCAAGCCTTTAAACATCTCGCAAAGCGTATCGAAAAGCCGCTTAAAGAGCATAAGCGGCTTCTTGGGTTATCTTAGATGCATTAACGCCTCAGCGGGAGCTGGGGCAGGCATGTCCTGAGCGAAAGCTTCGCAAAGCCTGTTAAGCGCATTAAGCCTGTTAAGTGAAGCACATCGGGTCATAGGGAACAAGGGTGTTCTTGCATGTTAACCCTTTAACAGGTGTAATCATTATAGCATGGCTATAAGGCCCAAGTCAACCCAGATCCGCGATGGCATGTCTTGCCTAAGCGGGGCTACGGTCGCTTAAGCGGGCAAAGCCCACTCGGCGCCTTTGAGGGAGTTGCGGTGTTGTCATTGCATCTCGTGGCAGACATTAAGGATTCATGGGGGTAGGCTGCTGCGGCCAATACTGATGACGCTTGCATGTGGAATTTTCTTATCGTTGCACACCTCAGAACCCAGGCGGGCCGCTCCCGCTAACGATAAGAAAGTTAAAAATCGCACATAGCTTGAGCAAACATTTTTTCCAAAAACCCCTTGACAACCAATTAATACTAGCGCATTCTAGATAAAGATGCTTTAGCGGATGTTAGAGGGTGTTCTTGAAATACAAAGGCAAATGACCTGGGGTGTTTATAGGAAACGAAATATGCTTAAGCAAAATTGGGAGGCAAGATCATAAGTAAAGCGAGCTTTTCAAGCAACTTCGGGATAAAGGTTCTTGCATATTTCAAAGGAGGCAACGACATGGAAGAGCCAGTGGATAGCGTTAATTGGTCTAAGCTTAAAGAGACTGAACGGAAAGGCGCTAAAGTGGTTGGAGGGATCCAATTTTTGATAGAAATTCTCAGGAAGAATAAGGGCAAGAGACCGATGGATTTTAAAAATTTTGCCTCTGACATCGAAGTGCCCATTGGTTTAGCGCGTGAGATAGTCAAGCAAAAGACGG
>JAISWZ010000587.1 GCA_031270945.1 Clostridiales bacterium
AAGGCTTGGCTCATCCGAACCGCCGTCAACGTCTGCAAAAACAGCGTTCGGCATTGGTTCCGCAAGCATGAGGATTTGGCAGATCACGAGAACCTCCAAGGCGCGGATAACATAGACAATACGTTTGAAGCGGTCATGAGCTTGCCCGACAAGCTCAAATCCGTGATATACCTCTATTATTACGAAGGCTATTCAACTCCGGAGATTTCAAGCATGCTCAAGAAACCGCAATCGACTATCCGCAACTATCTTACTGAGGCGCGTCGCGCTCTCAAAGAAAAATTGGGCGGTGATTTCAATGAGTATTGAAAGGATCGTTGATTCATGGCGCAAGATCGAGCCGGATGCCGCCGCCGAAGAGCGGATGCTAGGTTCG
The DNA here is from genome assembly GCA_031270945.1 of Clostridiales bacterium. Lineage (GTDB taxonomy): Bacteria > Bacillota > Clostridia > Lachnospirales > WQUN01 > JAISWZ01. Next base: position 377 of record JAISWZ010000587.1, read on the forward strand.
ATACTAGCCCGCAACCATGCAGCGCAGTTGAAAAAGGTGCCCACAAACGCATTCAAAGCGACCTTAGCCGCTTGCTTGGCAGTTGCCGTAGCAATCGTTGCCGTCTTTGGCAATATGGCGGGCTGGTTTGGCGACAAAACCCTCATTGCGGAATTGGGCAATGGCAATACGCTGACTTTCCGCAAGGCGGATTCAGCAGGCTTGGCAAGCTTGGCTTGGGATGCCAACTGGGGAGAATCCATCTCGCGCGAGTTCACTCTTGAGGAAAACTTTGCGCTCTTTGCTGATTTATCCATTGCTGGTTTGGCGACATTTCGCTCAAAAGACGGGGCGTTCATTCACTACGAGGGGAGAGCTGATAACGAAATAAAAGTCATTCTCTCCGCAAGCGGCTTCCCTGTTACGGATACCCCTGTTGTCGGCAACGAAGAAACCTCTGAAATAAACGGCATTCCTGTTGCGGCGGGCTTCTTCGTTACAAAGGCGAACAGCCAAGGCGTTAAGAACATCATCTACTTCGCCTCCTTTACGGCGAGAGATATAACGGTTTATCTGGAACTCGGCGGCAACGAAGCGGACAGCGACTCTCTTCGGAGGAGAATTGGCAACCTCGTCTACACCCTAACGCTTAACCCTCCGAATACGTCGGCACTTGCGGGAATAATATTCTTGACTTAGCGCATCCCGCTATCGTCTTGCGCTGATATTATTTCAAATAATATCAATGTTTCGACATTTAAAGTTAGACCCATATTCGCCATTAGTTAGACCCATATTCACCCTTAGTTAGACCCATATTCACCATTAAAAAGCCCTGGCTTGCGCCAGGGCTTTTTAAGATCCGCGTGCGCCCAAGAGCTTTCGTCGCTCTAAGAGCATATCCCAAAATTATATCCGAGGCGCCGGAAAAATCCGGGTGTTTGCTCGCAGAAGCCCGAGCAAACTAGTTGAAGCATTCGCCAGGATTTTTTCGGCGCCATTTCGGAATTTTGGGATATGCACCAAGCATAGCATCCCTAAAGATGTACATCATAGTCATAACCGTGATCCCGCCAATTGCGCTTTCACTAAAGCCGACAGGAATTTAATTCCTCTTCCCCTCGTCCGTCTGATTCAAAAAGGCAAGCCAAGCAGCCATATTGTCTATTAATTACCTCACGCGTTTCAGTAAAATTTTGCCACCATAAATCCCCTTGGCTCTTGGGCCTTAAGGTTCGCTAAAGAAACATGCTTTATAATGCTCTTAACAGAATCACAACAGCGATTGACATCCAGCCAAATTTTTTAGGCGCCCTGCTTTAGTTTTTATACTATGAAATAAGATTTGTTGTCTATTATCATCATAAGCCTTGCGATATAATCAATGCAGCGACAAGTGAGAAGGAGGGGCCGTATTGGCAAAGAAAAAAAGAAAGCGATTCCTTTGGCCGGCGGATGACGCAGAGCTGTCCTTGCTGGCCCTGCCCGCGTTCCTATGGTATGTCCTGTTTGCGTACCTTCCCATGTTCGGAATAGTCATAGCTTTCAAGAACTTCAAGATCAAGGGCAACTTCATAACCAGCATCATTTCCAGCGAATGGGCTGGCTTCGCCAACTTCAGGTTCCTGTTCTCAAGCGCGGACGCTGGCCTCGCAGTGAGAAACACACTGGGTTACAACGCGATATTTATAATTCTGGGAACAGCCCTGCCTGTGGGGTTTGCTCTGATGATAAGCCAGCTTCACTCCAGCCGCGCAAAGAAGGTCTTCCAGACGGCCATGTTCATGCCCTACTTTCTTTCCTGGGTTGTCATATCCGCTGTGGTATGGGCGTTTCTCTCGTATGATCACGGCTTGTTCAACACGCTGGCTGAAAGCTTGGGCTTCTCCCGCTCCAACTGGTACATGAAGAAAGAGTACTGGCCTTTTATCCTAGTTTTCTTGAACGTCTGGAAAAACCTTGGGTATGGCATGGTTGTCTATTTGGCGGCTATAGCCGGGGTTGACCAGGCCTTTTACGAAGCCGCTGTCATAGACGGCGCAACCCCCTGGCAGCAAACCTGGAAGATAACTCTTCCCTCTATAAAGACCGTTATCGTGCTTATGTTCATCCTAAGCATGGGTCGGGTTTTCTACTCTGACTTCGGCTTGTTCTACCAAGTTCCCAGGGACTCAAACTCTTTGTTCACAGTCACAAACACCATAGACGTCATGGTTTACAAGTCCCTGAAGAGCGCCACTGTAGGCATGGCTTCAGCCTCAGCGCTGTTTCAGTCAGTGGCTGGCTGCGTGACCATACTTTCCGCCAACTTCCTTGTCAGAAAAGTCGATCCTGAAAGCGCCATGATTTGAGGTGACAATATGCAAAGCAAGTTCAACAGGATAAGCAAAGTGACCAACGCCGCGTTTTTTCTGTTTTTTACTATTACTTCCCTTATATGCCTGGCCCCTTTGGTCTTTGTCGCATCCATCTCCCTCTCCTCGGAAAGATCGATACAGGATCTGGGGTACAGCATGATCCCCAGAGTGTTCTCAGTTGAGGCCTATGTTTTCCTCAGCCAGCAAAGCGCCATCATACTTCGCGCCCTGATGGTCTCAGCCGGGGTGACGGTTTTCGGGACACTTTTGGGGGCGATACTTACAACCTCGATTGGATACGCCATTTCAAGGCCTGGCTACAAGCTTCGCGGCTTTCTCACCTGGGTAGTCTTCATTCCCATGGTGTTTAATGGAGGGCTTGTTTCAACCTACTACATCAACTCAAACCTTTTGGGCTTGCGGGACTCGTTTCTGGCCCTTGTCCTTCCGTTAGCCGTTTCGTCCTTTAACGTTGTCGTAGCCAAGACTTTCTTCAAGTCAACAATACCTGAAAGCTTGATAGAATCCGCAAAGCTGGACGGGGCTGGCCAGATCGCCATTTACGCCAGGATTGCCCTTCCCTTGTCTTTGCCTGTGATAGCCGCCATTTCATTGTTTCTAAGCTTCAGCTACTGGAATGACTGGTTCCAGTCCATGCTCTACATTGACGACGCAAAGAAGCTCTCTTTGCAGGCCCTGCTAACGCAGATCATGGCCAACGTGGACTATCTGGCAAAGAACGCCGCAACCATGGGCATATCGTCATCCCAGCTGGCCAGATCCATGCCTAAGGAAGGTGCCAGGATGGCCATAGCGGCGCTTATAGTCATTCCTATCGCTTGCGCTTACCCGTTTTTCCAAAAGTACTTTATTTCCGGCCTTACTGTCGGCGCTGTCAAAGGCTGACGTTATGCACTTAAAGAAAATCTTAGGAGGGTAAAAATGAAAAGACTGTTAGCACTTCTTGCGCTGGTAACCATATTCGCTTCCGCATGCAGCAGCAACAATCAGCCAGCCTCTGCGCCACAAGCGACTAACGCGCCAGCCGCCCCGGCGGCTACCGCTGCGCCTGCGGCGCCAGCTGCTGAAATCCCTACGCTCACGTGGTGGCTTATAGGAAACCAGCCTCCAAACCTGGACGAAGGCATAGCCGCATTGAACGAGTACACAGCTTCATCAATCGGAGTGAAAATTGACTTGAAGGTCGCTGGATGGGGCGAATGGTCTGACAAGATCACCCAGATAGTCAACTCTGGCGAAAGCTTTGACATCATGTTCACAAACAATACCAAGTACAACATCCAGGCAAGCCAAGGCGCGTTCGCGGACATAACTGACTTGGTTCAAACAGCCGCCCCGGAGCTGTACAAGTTCATACCCCAGAATGTTTGGGATGGAACCATGATTAAGGGGAGAACTTACGCTGTTCCTACTTACAAGGATTCATCCTTGACCCAGTACTGGGTGTTCGAGCATGAGTTCGTTGAGAAAGACAACATTGACTTGAGCAAGATCAAGACTTTGGCCGATCTGGACGCGCCTTTCAGGGCTATGAAAGACGGAGAGCCAAACTCCTTCTATCCCCTGATTCTTGGCCAGTCTGACGGCTTTAACGGGCTTCTTAATTCCTATGACGACTTGACCATGGGCATTCCGCCTATCGGAGTCAGGGTAGACGACGCCAGCAGGAAAGTTGTCAGCGTCATAGAGCAGCCTGACATCAAAGACGCATTGAAGCTGCTCCACACCTGGTACCAAGACGGAATCATCAACCAAGACGCCCCCACTTTGCAGGAAGTGCCGAAATACAAGCCGTTCTTCCCGGGACAGGGCTTCCCTGGAGCGGAAGTCGGCTGGGCTGCCGAGTATGGCGTAGAGCAGTATGATCCAGTCCAGATTTTTGGGCCTATCTACACAACTGGAACTATACAGGGATCATTGAACGCCATCTCTTCCAACTCGAAATACAAGGAAGAAGCCTTGAAGTACCTCCAGGCCGTGAACACTGACCACAAGCTCAGAGACATGCTCGCGTTTGGAGTAGAAGGAAAAGACTTCGAATACAAGAGCGCAAACGTCGTAAAAAGGCTTACCGATACCTGGGGCATAGGCAACTACGCCATAGGAACATTCTTTGTCATGTCCACCCAGGAAGGCGCCCAAGAGGACATGTGGGATCAAGTCCGCATGCTCAACGACAAGGCCGCTTCATCAGTCGTTTTGGGATTCGCCTTTGACATGGCTGGACTCGAGACAGAAGTCGCCAACTGCAACGCCACCTGGAACAAGTACAAAAATGAGCTTATGACAGGCGCGTCCGATCCTGAGGCAATGATACCTGTTATCGTGGCAGATCTTAAGACCGCTGGAATGGACAAATTGATGGAGGCGGCGCAGAGCCAGATCGACGCTTTCTTCCAGTAAGAGTTTTTTTAAGAGTTTTTTATTAGCAAGATCTAAAAAAGCCAAAACGGCTTCATATATTACATTTTGGTTGCACAAGTGACTATCGACAAATCTAAATCCAAGAACAGCTTCAAAGATAAGGCCTAAGCCTCCGGCTTGGGCCTTATTGCATAGTTCAAGAGCCAAAATTCAGGCTTTTGCAAGCTTTAAGTTTTTAGAAAAACCGCCCTGATTTCTGATATCATATAGGCACGCAAAAGTTCTGGGCGCTTTCGCGCCGAGCTTTTGCATGCCTAAGAGCATATCCCAAAATTATATCCGAGGCACCTTATCACCAGCTCAGTATTATCACCACTAGAGCTCGGAACCTCAGAAACTCAGGATTAATAAATTATTGCTTGGATTAAAAACA
>JAISWZ010000589.1 GCA_031270945.1 Clostridiales bacterium
GCCCGTCCTGCGGAAAGATCGGTGCCCTTGGATATGAGGCACCCTGAGACTCCAAGGGCTATAATGAAACGCACGGCAGTGTTAGTTATCAGGTTTTTGGCATTGTACATAGAAAAGAAGGTAGGGCGCATCAAGCCTACGGCGATTGAGGCGATAAGGAGGAGGATGATAACCGCATTGTTCAAGAGAAAATTTACTAAGGATTCATTCGAAGTCTTTTCCAACTCAAGCCTCCTTCGCCGCTGTCCCAAAACGGGTCGCAAGCTCCATTATTTTTTCTTCATTCATGTCCTTGCCTTCCACAAATCCGGTGACTGCGCCATCGCACATGACCATGATGCGGTCAGCCATGCCTATGAGCTCCTGCATCTCAGAGCTAATCATGATAACGCTTCTGCCTGAAGCGGCCAGATCGGCTATGATTGTGTAGATCTCATACTTGGCGCCTACGTCTATGCCTCTTGTCGGCTCATCCATTATGAAGATGTCAGGATCATTGGCCAGCCAGCGGCTGACTATGACCTTTTGCTGGTTTCCGCCTGAAAGAGATTTTATCAGGGTTTTCGGGCTTGGGGTTTTTATTGAGAGCTTATCGATGTTTTCCTGGACTAGCTCGTCGATCTTTCTCTGGTCAAGCATGATCCGAAGGGTCTTGTACTTGTTCAAAGAAGCTATGGCTACGTTGTCCTGGACAGACAAGACACCAAATATGCCTGTGAGCCTTCTGTCTTCTGTCAGCATGGCTATCTTGTGGGATATGGCGTCCTTTGGCCTGGCGCACTTGAATGTTTGGCCCTTGTAGGTTATCGTGCCTGAAAGGGTTCCTCGAAGCCCGAACAGCCCTTCCATCAGCTCAGTCCGCTGCGCGCCCACCAGGCCCGCAACGCCCAGAACCTCGCCCTTTCTCAGCTTGAAGCTCACGTTCTTGAAAGACCTGGGGTTTGTTGAAGAGTAGCCGTTCACCTCCAGGACAGACTCGCCTGGGACATTGGTTCTTTTGGCGTACAGGTTGGCCATCTGCCGGCCTACCATCCTTGTTATTATCATGTCAGTTGTAAGCTCTTTGGCAGGCCAGGTTCCTATGTACTTGCCATCCCTCATGATGGTGACCTCATCAGAAATTTGCAAAATCTCATCCATCTTGTGGGAAATGTAAATCAGGGCTACGCCCTGGTCCCTCAGCCCTCTCATTATTCCAAAAAGCTTGTCGACCTCGCCTTTTGTAAGCGATGACGTGGGCTCATCCATTATGACCACCTTCGCGTTCACAGAGATGGCCTTCGATATTTCAACCAGCTGCATCTGGGATACGCTAAGGGTTCCAAGCTTTGTAGTCGGATCCTTGTCAAGCCCCACCTTCTTCAAAAGCTCTGCCGTATCCTCATTCATCTTCCTGTGATCCACTATCCCCGGAAGAGTCGTGGGATACCTTCCGCAAAAGATGTTCTCGGAAATTGATCTCTCAGGAATAGGCTGGAGCTCTTGGTGAACCATGGCTATGCCTTTTGACAAGGCCTCAAAGGGGCTGGCTATCTTCGTCTGCTCCCCATTGTAAAGTATCTTCCCGGAGTCGGCGTTGTATATCCCGAACAAGCACTTCATCAAAGTCGACTTGCCGGCGCCGTTTTCTCCCATCAACGCGTGAACCGTCCCTGCTTTTAGCTTAAGCTGGGCATTATCCAGCGCCTTGACGCCCGGAAAGGACTTGCAAATATCCAGCAATTCCAGCACATGCTCGCTCATGGCAAAACTCCTTGGGGAAACGAATTGTTGATTATTTGTGATTGGCAATTCGCTCCGTCAATCAAAAGTCTTTGTTTGAAAATCAAGAGTTTAAAAGTTAAAAAGCAAAAGCTAAAATAAAAAGCGAAAGCCTTTGCTTAACAACAAAAATCTTCACAGAAAAGCAAAAGTCTTTATCCAACTTCATGATTTTTTTCTTAAAGGCAAAAAACCTTAATTATCAACAAAAGTCCTTACTAGCAGAACGGGATTAAACCATCTCCAATCACTTAGGAGCGATTTAATCCCTCTGTTCGGGACATACCGCTTCGACAGAAGCGATATGTCCCAGAGCTGAAACCCAGCTCAAATATAGATAAAATTTAAGTATTTAGGTTTAAATTTTGCTTCTTATTAAACTTACTTAAACTTACGCAACGACCTTCTGGTAATTAACCATGATTCTCTTGTCGTTGGTCTGGCTGTTGATGTACTTGATAGCCGCGTCAACGGCTGTATGGGACTGGCCAATGTGGTCATTGAGAACTGTTCCGGTCATTGTTCCGTTCTTGACCATTTCCACAACCTCGTCAAGAGCGTCGACGCCTACCAGGTAGATGTCCTTGCCGACTGTCCTGTTGGCGGAAGCGATGGCTTGCGCCGCTCCAAGGGCCATTCCGTCGTTGTTGCAGAATACTACGTCAACACTTGCTCCGAACTGGGCGAGGGCGCTGGCGGCAAGCTCTTGGCCTTTCGCCTGGTCCCAGTCTCCGCGCTGCTTGAACAGCTCTTCGACTGCGATTCCCTTGTCAACAAGGGCCTTCACGGAATACTCTGTGCGGTACTGCGCGTCCACGTTTTCGGGGTCGCCCATTATCATGACATACCTGACTGTTCCATCGCCATCAGCGTCTCCCTTGTTGGGAAGCTCGGCAATGATCTCGCCTTGGTAGGTTCCGGACTGCTTCGCGTCAGCTCCTACGTAGCAGGCGCTCTCATAATCCATGGCATTCGCTTCCATGGGCTCGCGGTTTATGTAGACCACCGGCACCTTTGCGTTTTTCGCTTTCGCTGTAATGGTCGCTTCAGATGAAGACTGGACCAGGTTGATTATAAGCACGTCCACGCCCTGGGCCAGGAATGAGTCCACTTGGTTCGCCTGCTCAGCCATGTCGTTCTTGGCGTCTTGCACGTTTACCTGGTACTTGACAGTTGCTGTCTCAAGGCTCTTGAAGTAGCTCTGGATCTCGTTGCGGTAGAGGGTCATGAAGTTGTCGTCAAACTTGTAGATCGAAACGCCTACCCTGTAGGTTGTCACTCCGTCTTTTGTAACGCCTTTTCCGCCTGACGAGCCGGAGCAGCCGGCAGAGAACGCCAAGATGGCCACAAGCGCTAGGGCTATGAGCTTTTTCATATTTATGCCTCCTTGTATTGGCGGCGCTCTTGCAAGGGCGTATCGCCCTTTGCCGCCTCTAGAAAGAGTATAGCTCAATGCGCTTATCTAATCTATACAAAAACCAACTATCATTCTACGATTTTCTTGGATGTTTTTAATTAACAGGAAGGCATGTTTTATGCTAATGGCGAAAATCCAGACAAAAGTGGCTGGATAAGTGGGGTTGTCTCTGTTGAAAACAAAAGGAAAGAAATTTGATAGAAGGCTGAAGAAATTTGATGGAGGGCAAAACCGCATAAGCGGCGGAGCCGCTGATGCGGCTCTGCCGCTTGTGCGGCAAGGCCGCAACCGGGGCGGCTGCGCCGCTGAGGCGGCTCTGCCGCTTAGATTTTTATAGATTTTTTGATAATCTAAGAGCATATCCCAAAATTATATCCGAGGCACCTTATCACCAGCTCAGTATTATCACCACTAGAGCTCGGAACCTCAGAAACTCAGGATTAATAAATTATTGCTTGGATTAAAAACA
>JAISWZ010000659.1 GCA_031270945.1 Clostridiales bacterium
CCGCTCCTTGACAAGACGGAGGAGCTTCTGGAGCTGAAGGCGGAATACGGCATGGCTTACCGCCTCATAATCACAATGGATACGGACTGGGGCTTGGTAGGCAAAGTTTCCCTCCCGAAAAACGTAATGCGGTTTTTGGAAAAGACCAAGGCATACGCGTTTGTCAACGCGGATGTCGAGGGCACGAAGCTGGTCGAGGGATTCGACGACTACGACACCGATCCAGATGACGACATTGAGTTCTAGATCTGAAAAGGCCAGGAAACCTTTGGTTTCCTGGCCTTTTTTGTTTTGGCTTGGTTTTGGGTTTTTGTTTTTTCTTCTCATCCAGCCTTTTGCTTTCTCTCTTCTAACCTCTCATCTTTCGCATTCAGCCCTTTGCTTATATCCCAATCTCCGTCTCATCCGGCGGCTCTGTCGCCTCAGGCGGTGCCTCCGACGTTTCGGGCGGCGCTTCCGACGGCAAATCTATCGGCGTCTCAGGCTCGTCCGTAGGAACCACTGGATCTATGGGCACGAACGGAGGCGCTGGCGTAGCTGTAGGATCGGTGTAAACTGGAGGCTCTGTGTAAACCGGAGGCTCTGGAGTAACCTCCTCCGTAGGCGCCTCTTGCGGAGGCTCAGGCGTATCTTCCGGAGGAGCTTCCGTGCCTGGCCTGATCTGGATCGGTGTCGGAGTGTTCGGAATGCCTGGCCTCAGCTGAATAGGCGTCGGCGTAGGAACATTCGTGGGAGTGGGCACAGGCGTAGGAACAGGAGACGGCGTTGGAGTCGATTGCCTAGGCGGCTGGGTCGGCTGGGCTGGCGGCCTGGGAGTGGCGGTAGGCACAGGAGATGGAGTAGGCGCCGCCCGGGATACAACTACCGTAAGGCTGCTGTAAGGCAGAACCATCTCCCCTGGGGCTACGCTTTGGGAAAGGACTATCCCTGGCTGGCCAGAGCCTTCCTGGTATGTGAATGTCACCTGGAGAGGCAGGAGCAAGAGAGCGTCCTTTGCCTCATTCTCAGTCATCGAGACAAAATCGGGAAGCGGTATCGGATCTCCCCTGGTGTTGACTACGACAGAGACAACAGAGCCTGTCTTGGCCTTTTGCCCTTCCGCTGGCTCATGGCTTACGACAACCCCGTCCTCATAGGCAGGCGCGTAGCTTTCAGATCCCGTGGACTCCGCGAAGAGATCAAGGGTTTCAAGAAGAGCGGTTGCCTCTTCTAAGGTCATGCCGATCAGGCTGGGCATGTCAGCGAATTCTGGGCCTTTTGAAATGTAAAGATAAATTTCCTCGCCTTTTCTGATCCAGACGTCCTGGTTGTTCTGGCTTGAGACTGTGTTCTTTGGGTGCTCGGAATAGACTTCAAAAGTCCTGGCCACAAGCCCTAGATTCTCTAGATCAAGGGTCGCTTCTTCCGTAGTCTTGCCTACCAGGCCTGGAACCATAGACATGTTGCTTCCGATCTTGGCTTCGATGGAAACTTCTGTTCCTGGCGGGACAACAGAACCCGCCTTGGGGTTTTGGGTTGTGACCCGGTACACTTCGAGCTGGTTTCCGTAGTCCTGGGAACTTAGGACTAGCGATGTCTTGCTGATCTCGTCTTGCGCCTCTCTTATCGTCTTGTTCCTGATGTTAGGAACCACTTCCACCCCCTGGGTGGCGGCGTATGAAGGCACTTCAAAGGAAGAGCTGACATTCTGGGGCCGCAGCAACAAGAACGCGGCAAGGCATGCCAGCAAAAGCACCGCGCAAGACGTGGCCAGCTTTAGCTTGAGCGACAGAGACAGGCTGATCAAAACCCCTACTCTTTTGGTAGACTCGTTTTCCAGCTGGCGAATAAACTCAGAGGCTGTCTTGGTTCTCTTCTCCCGCCTATTTATTGCGTTCATGATAGCGTTGTCAGCGTTCTTGGGAATTGTCACCCCGACTTGCGCCGGGGACTTCAGGTTGTCTTCCAGAAGCCTACCCGCTGGCGCGTCAGGCGCAGCGCCGCAGATTGCTCTGTAGAATATCGCCCCGACCGCGTATACGTCAGTCCAAGCGCCTATAGCTTTGCCCTCGCAGATTTCCTCTCCGGCATACCCAGACTTGACCAAGGCCAGATCTCTGGGATCAGCGGCCTGAGGGGCGCTTATTCTTATCTTTGCGTCCTGCTCGTAGATCTTGTCAGGTGTAAGACTTCCGTGTATAAACCCCTGCTCATGCGCGCCTTCCAGGATGTGCAGAACCTTTACCATTTCAGATACCGCTATGCCAAAGGAAACCGTGCCGTTCTTGGCATCTCCCAGCCGCTCAGTCAGCGTCAGACCCTCAAGCCTCTCGACTACTGTGTAGATCGTCCCGTTTTCCGCGAAAGAGTCTATCGTCTCCGCCACGCCCGAGGATCTCAGGGTTTTGTTCTTCTGCCCTTGCTCCAGGAAGGCTTTCTTCAGATCCTCAAAGCCCTTCTCGTCCAACGGCTTGACCTTAGCCTCTCCCTCTCGTATCGCGTTTCTGGGAAAGAGCTCCCTAATTTCTACCTTCTTCTCGGTCTTTCGGTCAAAGCCGATGTATTCCAGCGTTGTAGCGTTCCTTGCGAGAAGGCGGCCCGAGATGTACCGGTCTTTCAAGACGAAGCCAGGCCGCAAAAGGCAAGGCTCGCTCCCTGTCCCGACGGCTGCCCCGCACTTGGGGCAGACCGTGTGGGGCTCATCAAACCTTTCCATGCATCCAAAGCAAATGTTCATTCTAACCCCCGCAACGTGCAAAAATACTGGGTTTGGTTTTTTGGGTTTTGGTTTTTATAAAAAACCGCATTTTTTATTTTTTTTTTATTTTACTGTCTTCTCAACGCCATCTCGCCCATTTGCAGGCTTGAAAGCGACTCTTCCAGAAACGCCAGCTCGCTGTTGGCGGCGAAGAACTTGCTTGCCGCCACTTTATTCAATGGAATGGCGTCCCCGGTGTTCAGGTACAGGTCAGCCTGGGCGGTTTCGCCCAAAAGAGAAGCTATCGCCTCCATCGCCTGAAGGCGGCCTTTTCCGCAAACAGCCAGGTAATCCTCAAATAATCCCATCCCGTTTGCCCGCCCGCCTATCTCTTCCCTGGCGAACATGTACGCGTGGTATTCTCCGGCCAAGCTGTCCTGGACTTTCGGGTATATGGCGGTGGTGCCAACCAGGGTTCTCCACAAAGTCTTGTCAAACGGAGGCTTGTCCGGCAAAAGCCCGTTAAGCGTGTAAAAGTCCACAAAGCTGGAGTAGCAGCTCTCTTCAACCACGACATCCGATTCTGCCCTTATGTCTCCTAGAAGGTAAGATGCCCTGTCTTCGTCCTGGGAGTACGCCACCACAGCGTTGAAACCCAGGGGAATGCTGTCTGCGTTCGCGTTCTGTTTCCTGTATGTACCCAAGTGCCAATATCCGCTCAAATCCATGTTGTCATATAGGGTTTTCAGCGAAGAGCCCTGGACGCTCCTGGCTGCAAGCTTGAAAAACACCCCCGGCTGATCTCCTGAAGCTATGGCCGCCTTAAGCCTGCTCTCGTAGTCGCTTTCAGGCACAGCCACGACCTGGCTCTTGACATGCCCATTTGCCGAGATCTTGCCAAGCACGTCCGCAAATACTTCGGCTCGGTTTTCGCCGCTTTTTTCTGGAACCCAGAAAACAACAACCTCGTTTTCGATCTCTCCTGCGGTTGTCATAACGCTTGACACCATCCGCACTCCCAGGACAGCCAGCACCGCTATGGCTATGAATATGGCGGCAAACCCTGCGTACTTGAACGTTTTTGCCATGGGAACAGCTATTCTCTGATGCCCGTGCAATGCGCCAGAGAAGTCTTTGGCGTTTTCAAACCTGTCCTCAGGCTTCAGCGCCATAGCCTTTGCGATCACCTTTCCCAGCTTTCCCGGCAATGGAACAACCTCGTCCTTGATCAGCCTGGATACCGCCGCCTGTGGCGCCACACCTGAGACAGCCCGGTATATGACCGCCCCGACTTCGTAGTAGTCCGTCCACGCCCCCAGATGAGCCTTAGTCTGGTATATCTCAGGAGCGCTGTACGCTGTCGCTGGCTGGCGCAAGGCGTCCCTGTGGGAATGCTTCGCGTTCTCAAGCCCGGTAAGAATTATCCCTGATCCAGTTACCTCGATTGTCTCAGGGTTGATCCCTCCGTGGGTTATCCCGGTGTTGTGCAAGACATGGATCGCGTCCACCAGCTTGTCTGCAAGCGTCGTGGCAACCGCCACTGTCAGCTTTCCTCCTGACTTGCCCAGGTGATCCTCCAGCGGCACCCCGCCTGACTTCGCGACTACGGAGTACGCAGTCCCGTTTTCCTGAAAAAGCTCAATCACGTTTTCAAACTTGCCAGTCCTCTCTATGGCCTGGCATACCTTGGCCACAGATGTAAACCTCTCTACGCTCTCCGCCAGCCGGTTGTTCAGATGAGGCAGCGAATCCACCGTTCCGGACGGGGTGCGTATCGCCACGTCATACGGAAAGCATTCCTTCAGCAGGCAACGCTCGTCCGTCTTCGGGTTCCAGCATTCGTATGTTATTACCCCCGCGTCCTCTTTGACCGCGTATCCAGCGACCCATTCGCCAATTATCCCGCCCGGAGGCAAATGCGAGGGGTTCCTTGGCGCGTCAGCCAATTGCCCGCAATGCGGGCAAGCCTTTTCAGACTTCATGGGCTTGAAGCATTTCTTGCAGCGATTCTCAACAATTTGCATAAACGCCAACCCCGCTCTCTCTCATATACCAGCGCATATCCAACTAGAGCGTATCCCAAATTTACGTAATGGCACCGGACTTTTCTGGCGCCTATATAATTTTGGGATGTGCGCTTGAAGCGGGCGCAGCCCGCCAGCAGTCAAAGACGCTTTTCAAGTCGGTGGCTGCCCAGAGCGGTTTCCTCTGGGCAGCTGGTATGGCTCTTGCCAGCATGAGCTAATTATACAATAAAACCGCTCATTTTTTCAATCTTAAAAACAGGCGCCTCACGCTTGCAATTTTCATTTTTCCCTCAACCAAGCATTTGCCGGCCACTTGCTGCTCCTTTTGGAATATCTGCTCAAACCCAATTCAAGCAATAAGTCATTGGATTTTGCCATAGCAGCGCCTCCCTGCCGGGATTGACAGCTGGCTGGGGTGTTGGTAATATTATAGTAGAAACGTCGGGGCTAAATTTTAGCCTTCGATTCTTCTAATCATACCACGCCTAACGCGTCAAAAACGCAAAAAAACAAGAAAAGGGTGCTTTATGAAATATTTGCTAGGCATAGACATCGGCACATCTGGCACAAAAGTCGCCCTCTACAGCTTGGACGCAACGGCTGTCGCGTCCAAGACAATTGAATACCCCCTCTCCCAGCCGAAGAACGGCTGGGCCGAGCAGGATCCCCTGGATTGGTGGAACGCGGCCGCAGAGGGAACCAGAGCGGTTCTTGCAAAAAGCGGCGCCGATCCTAAAGACATAGGCGGGGTTGGACTCTCAGGGCAAATGCATGGGCTTGTCATGCTAGACGCTGACGGAAACCCCTTAAGGCCTTCTATCATCTGGTGTGACCAGCGAACCAGTGAGGAAGTGAACGATCTCAACAGGTTGATCGGAGATCGCAGGATCATTGAGATCACTGCAAACCCGCCAATGACTGGGTTCACTGCCGCCAAGATCCTCTGGGTCAAAAAGAACGAGCCTCAAATCTATGAAAAGTGCGCCCATATCCTCCTTCCAAAGGACTACATCAGATATAAGTTGACAGGGGAATTCGCTACCGAAGCCAGCGATGCCTCTGGCATGCAGCTAATGGACGTCCCGTCCAGGAACTGGTCAGACGAAGTTCTCTCCAAGCTTGGCATTGACCGTTCCCTTCTTGGATCCATGCATGAGTCTCCAGATGTCACTGGCCAGGTTCATAGGCAAGCGTCACTCGAAACCGGCCTAGCAGAAGGCACCATCGTCGTTGGAGGCGCTGGCGACAACCCTGCCGCCGCCGCAGGCACTGGCGTCGTGTCGGAGTCAAAAGCCTTCACATCCCTTGGTTCTTCTGCTGTCGTATATGCCGTCTCAGACAAGGTTTCCATAGACATGAAAGGCAGGGTTCACACGCTCTGCGCTTCCGTTCCTGGAAAGTGGACATTCATGAGCTGCACCCAAGGAGCGGGACTTTCCTTGCAGTGGCTGAAGTCTAACGTCTGCGTTCCTGAGATCAATGAAGCCGCAGAGAAAAACATCGATGTCTACAAGCTCATGGACTCCCTTGCCGCTGACGTCCCCATAGGAGCGGACAAGCTCTTGTTCCTTCCATATTTAATGGGAGAAAGAAGCCCTCATCCAGATCCATTCTGCAGAGGCGTCTTTTTCGGCCTTTCCGCCAAGCACAAGCGCGAAAACCTAATCCGCGCTGTCCTGGAGGGAGTAGCTTACTCCCAGAGGGAATGCGTTGACGTATTCAGGGAAATGGGTGTTCAGATCAACGACATGATCGTCACTGGAGGCGGAGGCAGAAGCCGCCTATGGCGGCAGATGCTAGCAGATCTCTACAACGCTCCCGTCAGCGTCCTTGCTTCCGATGAAGGCCCCGCCTTAGGCGTTGCCCTCCTTGCTGGAGTAGGCGCAGGCGCCTACTCCAGCATCGAAGAAGCCTGTTCCGCTGTAATTAAGAAGGAAAAGGCCATCTCCCCCAACCCAGAGGCATCTCTCGCTTACGAGCCTTATTACAGGCTTTACTCAAAGCTGTACCTGAGCATGAAGGATGACTTTAAGGCGTTGGCGTCGATTTAGTGGCGGTAAAGGGCCGGGGCTGTAAAAGCCAAGGGCAAGGGCAAGAAAGACGCAAAGATCGAATGAAAGATTTATCCATCGAAAGATAAGCCTACAATACGATACGTATGCAGGCCAATAAAGTCTAGGAATCCAGGAAAAAAGGCTTAACAGAAAAGGGGGCGCTCAGCGCCCCCTTTTCGCGTCCATTTGAGGTTTTTATATCTTTTTGTGCATATTTTGTCATGAATATCTTAATTTGCTTCTCCGATACTAAGAACGTATCTATCGAAGAAAATCGATTTGACAGAGATTTTGCTTTGGCTCTGCCTTGGTTCAATGAAGGTAGATATGCAAGATCCTTTCAGCAACTCCTTACGCAAAACCGCTAGCAATCGGCAAAGCCAGCAGCGCAAACGAACGGTAAAACAAAATTTATTTAGCGACAAATGAGCGTCCATCTGACTTCAAAGTAGACGGCGATAATATCTTCCACATTTGAGCGCTCTTCAGAAGAATTCAAAAGCCAAAGCCGCTCAAGCGGCAGAATTGGAGGGCTTATGAGCAAGCGTTTTTTGTCCTTGGTATTGGCAAGCCTATTCAGTTTTATGATACCTCTTAAAGTTTCAGCCGCTGATGAGCTGATTAAGAAGATTAACATAAAGATACCTGGCACTGATGTTGTTTTTACAATGGAGAATGTGCTTCCTGAGTATGTTGTTTATGAGGGCTTTGGAGGCATTCCAACGTATAGATTCGCATTCCCTGGAAACACTGGAAAGGTAACTCCAGATAGAACATTCGAAATTCGAGGCAACTTTATTTATGAAGAAGGCGATATGGGCGAAATATACCCTTTTTCAGATGAAATAGAATTCAAACATATAAGTAAAGTTACCGATATTGGTGATTACTCCCTTCTCAGCTTGTTTGTGGAAATTGATCAAGATGGCAACATTATTAATACCGATAGCTTCGAAAATATAAATCGTCCAAATTCCACCATTGTTGCCAATGTCCAACTTCGCATGGGATTTCCGATTAAATCTAAAGAAGATTCAAAAGATCTGTTGCTGTTTGAACAGGATGTTCCTGGCTCACACACAGCCGACTATGATAAGCTCCCACTTTCCGAGCTTGAAGCATCAAAGGCAACTGAGGCACCAAAAGCAACTGAGGCACCAAAGGCAACTGAGGAACCAAAGGCGACAGAGGAGCCAAAGGCCACCGAAGCTCCTGTTGCTACAGAAGAGCCAACTTCAACAGACGCGCCTTCATCCTGGGCCGCAGAGCAGGTTTCTCAAGCTATCCAAGCAGGGCTTGTGCCTGACTCTCTGCAGAAGAACTATACAAAGCCCGTATCTAGAGGCGATGTGTCCAAGATATTTATCAGCCTGATTGAGAAGAGCTCAAAGATGAGCATTGACGAGTTCATGGCTTTGAAGAAGGTTTCGATCAACGAAGACGCCTTTACTGACACCAAAGACAAAGATGTCCTGGCGGCTAACGC
>JAISWZ010000660.1 GCA_031270945.1 Clostridiales bacterium
TTTCGCCCGAAAGCGGCAAGGGCAGCGCCTATAACCGTTTCCTGCTTCTCTTCCGGCAGGGCAATAAAGCTGTCCAATGCAATCACTCCTTGTCATGTGTAGATTTTCGCGATTCAGGCAAGAACGTCAACCGAATCGGTTAATAGTATTATAGCACTGTCAACCGATTCGGTCAATAGGAAATCAAAAAAAATTTTCGGGTTGAGGGCGCTGGAGGATCGGTCTTGACTTTTTGCCTAGTTCGCCCTGTTATTTTCAAATCTTATCAATATTTCGACACTCACAGAGGCTGACGCAAATCCTCCAGAAAGCCAGCATCTCTCGTTCCTGCGGGCAACGATAAGAAAAGTCCACCTTTGCGCATTCGTCAACAAAAAAAGCGGCGCGGCTTCGGGTTTTGCTCCCAAGCCGCGCCGCCTACATTTATGCATAAAAGGGCAATAATGCCATATCAACATTTTGTCTCTGAAAATCCCCTGTTTTAAGCAACGCTCTACAGACAAGCAAAACATCTCGATAGATCAAGATGATCTGCTATAAATTTTACCAGTCTTCATCATCATCGTCTTCATCATCGTCATCATCATCTTCATCATCTTCGTCATCGTCATCTTCGTCTTCATCATCGTCATCATCGTCATCTTCGTCATCATCATCATCATCGTCATCATCATCGTCATCATCATCATCATCGTCATCATCGTCTTCGTCATCTTCGTCATAGTGCTGCGCTTCAACTATCGCCATCACTTCAGCGATGTCCTTTTCGCTTGGCTGTCCTTTTTTCCATGCTTTTACGGCATCACCAACGTATGATTCAACCAGGCCTTCTAACATCTCCCTGAGATCGCTGGTACCTTCATCATTAAACATAAAGAGGCCCCATATGATTCCGATGCAGCAGGACTTTGCGGCCTTTTTATAACCGAACGTTATGGATTTATCAAGGTCATCAAAGTAAGGCTCCATGATTTCTTCAAACTTGTCACACATAGCCGCAACATGATCGACATGGCCGTACTTGTTTCGGCTTTTGTGGTCGGACAGCGATTCATAGTCCAGGTTGTTCAAGTCATAATACACGTCATACGCTATATTCTGGCTATTAACGGCGGGTTTTCCATAGGTTTTCAAAGCGATATTCTTCGCAAAATCATACGCTTTATTCGCCGCAGCTTGATCGTTTAGCAAAAGATCAAAAATCTTTAGCTTTTGATCTGAATCCAAGTTGGATATGTACCTCTTGATTTCATCAGTGGTCAAACAAACCGCCTGCCTTTCTGCAAGCGCCTCTATCGCGAGACAGCCAGCCTCGCCTGAGCGCTAAAGCTATGCAATTGCATTCTATCATAAATGGTTTGCCGTAGCAACCCCTGTCTTCATGCTCACTTTTTCCTGTCTCTATGCTGCTGAGGGGTTATGCCATATATTTCACGAAATATCTTGGTGAAATAGCTTTGCGAGCTATAGCTCAAGAATTCACTGATTTCAGCGATCCCATATTTTGAGTAGTCAAGAAGATAGACCGCTTCCTTCATTTTTTGCCTGTGTATGTAATCCGGAATTTTCATTCCCATTTCTTCATGAAATCTCTTGGATATACTCCTTTGGCACAATCCGCAACTTTCTGACAGCTCATAAAGCCCAATTTCTTCATGGAGATGCAAAGATATGTACTCGCAGACGCTTCTGACAAGCTTTGAATATCCTGCCGCGTTTTTGAACTCGGCAACCTTGCCGCAAAAGTCCACAGCCATTTGGAATGACAATGAGTTGATGTCCTGAACCCTTGTCAAGGCATCCATGCGCTTGCAGTAAATATCGCTTAAGGTGCAAGCCGTCTCGGGGTTCAGTCCGCCCTTGATAGCGGCTCGTGTGACCAAGGTTGCAAACGCGATAAAAGTGTACCGCTCTTGCTTTATGATATCAACAGACATTTGCCCAACATGGCCTGACAGCGGCTCATTCATTCTGCGCTTGAGCAAGACGGCGTCTCCTGACTCTATAGCCGAAAGAACTCCATTTTCGAAGCTTTGAGGGGTATGGCCAGCGGCGTTCTCCCTCTGGTTAAAAAGCTTCTCCATCATTTCAGGCTCAGCTTCCCTATGCTTGGTTGAGTTGTTGCAAAGGATAATGTCCTCCTTTGATACTTTCTCGCCAGTCAAAGCCAGAACCGCAAGCGACAATGTGTTTATGAACTTCCTGTACGCAACCGTGGGAGCAGAGGCAAGCATCTCGCAAAACGCCTTGAGCTTGTCAGGATAAAGGACATTGGCCGCCAATGTCATGGCCTGCTTTTGAGAGTGCGGAAAAGGGCTGGCTGGCCCCATGATAAGGAACTCGCCGTTATCAAGCTTGGCGACGCCTATGAAGTATGCAGGTTCTGTCAGAAGCACAAGCGGATGCAGCTCATCCCTCATTTGCCGCTCGAAGCTCTCAATGCAGTAAAGCACAAACTTAAAAGGCAAAATCGGCTCATCGTAAGCTGGCAATGTCATCATGTTTTCCGACTTGTCTACAATGCACAGAGGTATTTCTGCCGTTTCATAGAGGAGAGGCAAAAAGGAGTGCGGATCCATAAGCTCACCTCAAGATTTTTAATAGCTCGCCTGTCTTCGGGGTTTGAGATAAATTTTGCGGGTATAAAAATCCGCGCTAAAGCCTTTTGTGCAATATGCATTAAGAGCATATCATTTTTTGATATGAAAGTCAAGAATTTGATATATTCAGTTGCAAAGCCTTGATATACTGAAAAAGAACTCAGGCTTCACTACGCAAGCAAAGGAGGCGGCAAGTTGGCAGCAATCAGCAACGTTACATTTGAGCGCGTGAAAAATCCGCTCTCAGTGTCAGTTCAAAATCCGCGAATATCATGGAACCTAGCGTCTGATGAAAACGGGGTCTATCAAAGAGCGTATCAGGTGCTTGTGACGACCGGCAACGGAACGATCACGTGGGACAGCGGCGTCATCGAAAGCTCCCTATCTGTAGACATTGTGTATCATGGAGCTCCTCTAGCGTCTGCGGCGCGTTACAAAGCCCAGATATCCATATGGGACACAAAGGGCGCAATGAGCCAGAGCGAATGGCAGTGGTTCGAAACAGCATTCTTTTGCCTAGACGATTGGAAAGCGCAATGGATTGAACCAGACCCATTGCCGCAGCTCCCCGAAAACCCTCTGGATACGGCAAACAAGATCTGGCTTGAAAATTTAAATAAACTTATGGGCGAAGAAAAAACGGAGATGATTCTTGAAGACGAATTGCTTAACTCACTCCCCTTGGAGCCATATGACCCTCCAGTACGGCTTCGCCGCGAATTCAGCGCCAAAGGGATCGCAAAAAGAGCCAGGCTTTTCATGACAGCGCATGGCGTTTACGATTGCTTGATCAACGGCAAAAGAGTTTCTGGCACAGTGCTTATG
The DNA here is from genome assembly GCA_031270945.1 of Clostridiales bacterium. GTDB lineage: Bacteria > Bacillota > Clostridia > Lachnospirales > WQUN01 > JAISWZ01. Next base: position 3,426 of record JAISWZ010000660.1, read on the forward strand.
CCTGGCTTTACTACATATGACAAACGGATCAAGTACCAGGTCTACGATGTGAGCGATCTTATTCAAAAAGGCGAAAACGCCATTTGCGCCACTGTTGCCGATGGCTGGTACAAAGGGAAAATAGCGTTGGGGCGCGGCTGCGAGTACGGCGAGGTTCCAGGCTTGCTTTTGCAGCTTGAGCTGGAGTTTGAAAATGGCGAAAAAGACGTTGTCTGCTCAGACAAGACTTGGTCTTATTCCTATGACGGCCCTGTGCGCGAATCCGATCTTTTTCTTGGCGAGACAATAGACATGAGAAGAAACGATGGAGATCCGTCGCTGCATGGCTATAATGACGTCCAGTGGAAGCCTGTCATGGTTAAGGGAAGCGCCAAGGGAACTCTTGAGGCGCAGGTCGATCCGCTAGTCAAGGTTATTGCTGAGTTTGCGGCAGAAAAGCTATGGACAGCGCCAAACGGCGATACGCTTGTGGATTTCGGGCAAAACATGGCCGGGTTCCTTCGCGTTGCCATCAAAGACGGCATAAGCGGCGAAACCGTGACCTTTGAGCACTTCGAAGAGCTGGGGCCTGACGGAAACTACTTTTACCCATTTGAGGGCACCAACAAGAGCCAAACGGATGCATTCATTTGCTCAGGCGCTGAAACTGAGATCTTTGAGCCGAGATTTACTTACCATGGATTTCGGTACGCAAGAGTCAAAGGCGGTCGAAATTGGTGCAAAGGCCAGTTCACAGCCTTGGCGATCAGCACCGACAATCCTGTGACAGGCCGCTTCTGTTGCTCTGACAAAAATCTTAACAAACTGCAATCGAATATCTATTGGAGCCAGCGCTCAAATAATATCGCCATCCCCACGGACTGCCCAACGCGCGAGAAAGCTGGCTGGACAGGCGACGTATTCGTATACGCCCCTACTGCCCTGCTTAACCAAGACATGACGGCCTTTTATGAGGATTGGCTCAAAAGCGTTCGTTGCGAGCAGCTTGAAAACGGGCATGTGCTAAACACAGCGCCGCTAATCAAAAGCTATATCCAGCAATCCATGTCAGGCTCGCTTGGATGGGGAGACGCAATCCTGGCGCTCCCGTGGCTCCTTTACGAACGCTGCGCAGATGAACGGGTGCTTCTGGACAATTACGAGGCAATGGGCAAATGGATGTCTGCCATGCGCAAGGCGGCAGACGAGCTGCCAGGCGCGGGAGTGACGCTGGGCTTGCCTGTTGACTTGGGTTCCATGAGCGAAAGGCAGCTGGACAACCAGCACTATCTCGTAAACACTGGCTTTCATTTCGGTGATTGGCTGGTGCCCAGCGTCAAGGGGCCAGATGGTGCCTCTGATGCTGTCGCTTCAGCATTCCTGACCATGAATGTTGTGGGAACCTGTCTGTTGGCGGCTGACGCGGAGCTTTACGCAAGAGTGTCAAAAAAGCTGGGGTTCCATGAAGTTGCGCAGGAGCATTCCGATTACGCAAAAAGGGTGAAAGAAGCCTTTTTTGAAGAGCATGTCAACGGCAAAGGCCTTCTTAACATTGAGATGCAGGGCAATTACATCCTAGCGCTTGTCCACCACATGGTTCTTAAGGATATTGAGCCGCTTTTCGCGAAAAGGCTAAACGAAATGGTAATAGAAAACGGCTATCGGCTTGATACAGGATTTATGTCAGTTGCGTACATTTTGGATGCGTTATGTGATTACGGCTTCTCTGCGACAGCGTGGAAGGTATTATGGCAGACAAAATGCCCCTCGTGGCTCTATGAAGTAAGCCACAACGCCACGACGATCTGGGAGAACTGGGACGCCATAAAAGAGGATGGCTCAGTTGCTGGCTGCTCTTTTAACCACTACGCCTTCGGATGCGTGGGAGATTTCATGTTCCGCCGTCTGCTTGGCATACGCAACGCCGGCATAGGCTATGACAAGATTCTTGTTTCGCCTGAGTATGATTCCGGTCTCGCTTGGGCAGCAGGGCACTATGACAGCGTATATGGCAGAATTCAAGCGAGGTGGGAAAAGAAAGATAAAGATGTTGCAATATCTCTTTCCTTGCCTGCCAACACATCCGCTGAATTGAAATTGCCTGACGGTTCTCTTCGTGAGCTTGAAAACGGGGTATACGAGATAACTGTGCCGCTAGTAGACAGAAACAGGACTTTTGCATCGCCACTAAAGGAAAATTGGGATGCCCTCAATATGCCTGGAATTCTCAACTGACAGCACTCTAGCGCTAAAAAGCGTCATATTTGAATAGCCTATTTTGCGAGGAGGATGCGGCATGGCGAAGAATAAGAATCTAGCATTGGACGGGCAAGGCATTCAAAAGACAATGAGCCTAAAAAACTTCCTTGGTGACTCAGTAGGAATGATCGCCTTAAACGGCATGAGCGGCCTGGTTGGCATGCTCACTTATTTTTACACCGATAAGGTTGGCATTGCGGCTGCCGCAGCTGGCACCATCATGATTATCGCCAAAATCATTGACGCTTTTACCGACCTTGCGATGGGTCATATTATGGAGCGCACCAAATCCCGCTTTGGCAAAGCGCGTCCTTGGATCATCCGCATGGCAATACCCGCCTTTATCGCTGTGGTTGCGATATTTTGCGTTCCATCGCAAGCCAGTTCGGCGGTCAAATTTTCCTACGGGTTATTATCCAACGCCTTTGCCACAGCTATCGTGTATACTGCTATTGCAATCCCATATGGCTGCCTTATGGCCTATGTTACCCGAAGCACCGAGGAGCGTAGCAAAATGGGAATCTTTCGCGCCTTGCTAGGCTATATTATAGGCATGATCATCGCTATCGGGCTTATCCCTCTAACCAACGCGCTAGGCGGTGACCAAGCCGCATGGATCAAGCTCGGGGTCATTTTTGGCATCATTATCGCAGTGAGCCTTGTAATCGCCTTTATATCCAACAAGGAGCGATATTCATCTCAAACCGATGCTGACGGCAATGTGATAGAAGAAGAAAAGATCCCCTTTTTCACCGCTGTGAATTATATGTTCCACAACAAGTACTGGGTCATAATGCTGCTGGCGATGGTGAGCATCAACGTCTTGTATGCTTTAAGCGGTGCCACCGGCATATACTACGCAAAATGGATTTTGAAGGATGAAAACATAGTGGCCATTTTAGGCGCAATAGGACTTGTCCCAGTGGCTATCGGCTTTTCCATCACAGGTCCGATGATCAAAAGGTTCGGTCTTGCCAAAACCGCCCGCATAGCCTTGCTAATAGGCATCGCGGGAACAGCGGCACGCGTCGCCTTTCCTTATGACATTTGGTCAGCCCTTGTCTTTGGCCCTTTTATCAGCTTCGGCACCATCCCTCTCATGGCAGTGGGCGGTGTGCTTGTGAACAACACTGTTGAATACGGTGAATGGATGCACGGCAAGCGGCTGGTAGGCATGTCCAACAGCGCGTCAGGTTTTGGCTCTAAGGTTGGAAGCGGCCTTGGCGGTGCCCTGATCGGCTGGGTGCTGGCTCTTGGCGGATACGACGCGTCGCTAGCTGCGCAATCGCCTGGGGCTCTTAATAGCATCCTGGCAATTTGCATCTGGATTCCTGGCCTCATGCTGGTGCTGGTGTATGTGCTATTGCGTTTTTATGACCTGGATGCAAAGTATCCTCAGATCGTGAAAGAGCTTGATGAGCGCAAACAGAAGCAATCCTAATCAGGCCGTATCAAAACCAGAAAAAGGACTGAGTTAATGAGAATAGTCAACTGCCGCGTCTGCCATAACGAAAGTCCGCTAGGATACAAGATCGATCATCCGGTTTTCTCCTGGATTATTGAGGATGCAAATGGCTTGAAGCAACTCAAGGCGCACGTCGCTGTTTCCTTGACCAAGGACATGTCTGACCTCATCTACGACACTGGATGGGATGATAAACTGAGCTCGCTTGCCGTTTCAGCAGATTTTGATCTTTTGCCCCGCACTTCGTACTGGTGGACTGTTGAAGTGATGACCGACGCAGGTGAAGAGGCAAAGAGCGAGATCAACAGGTTTGAGACTGGAAAAATGTCCGAGCCCTGGACAGGAAAGTGGATCACTTGCAGTTCAGAAGAGCAAAGGCATCCCATTTTCTTCGCAGATCCAGTGCTCAAGGCGGAAGCGGCGTCCGCCCGCCTTTACATCTGCGGGCTTGGGTTGTATGAAGCTTCTATCGGCGGAAAGAAGGTCGGAAACGAGCGCCTGACCCCATATTGCAACAACTATAGCCAGTGGCTACAAGTCCAGGCTTACGACGTCACTGAAATGCTCAAAACCGGCGCAAACCAGCTTGAAGTGCTGCTGGGGAGCGGCTGGTACAAAGGCAGGTTTGGATTCTCCTCAAGGGCAGAAGGGGAGGGATTCTACGGAAGCGATTGGAAGCTCATCGCCGAGCTCCATGTCTCATACGCTGATGGGACCAAAGATGTTTTTGGCACTGATGAAAGCTGGCAAGTAAGGCGAAGCAACATAACGTTTTCCAACATCTATGACGGGGAGAGCGTTGATCTAACTTTGCCTGAGCTTCCCATCGTCCATGCCGAGCTGGCAACTGAAGTCTCAAAACTAACAGACCGCATGAGCACACCGGTCACAGCGCGAGAGGAGCTGCCTGCCAAGGAGCTCATCCACACTCCGGCCAACGAAACCGTGCTTGACATCGGGCAAAACATCGCTGGCATCTTCCGCCTTAAAGTTTCAATCCCAAAAGGTCAGACAGTTCACCTTCAATTTGGCGAGATCCTGCAGCAAGGAAACTTCTATAGAGACAACCTGCGTTCCGCCAAGGCTGAGTACTTCTTTGTGTCCGATGGAAACCCCGCAATAATTGAACCAAAGTTCACCTTCTACGGATACCGTTTTGTTAAGGTGGAGGGTGTTCCAAACCTCCACCTGGAGGACTTCACGGCGCTTGCGCTCTACTCGCAGATTCCAAAGATCGGCTTCATCTCAACTGGCAACAGCCTTGTAAACCAGCTTATCTCCAACACTGAGTGGGGGCAGAAGGGCAACTTCATCGATGTGCCAACCGACTGCCCGCAACGCGATGAGCGCATGGGCTGGACTGGAGACGCGCAGGTCTTCTCGGCAACCGCCTTGTACCTTACGGACTCTGCAGCCTTCTACCGCAAATACCTGCATGACTTGCGAGAGGAGCAGACAACGCTGCACGGGATCATTCCCGACGTAATCCCCTCATTCGGGATAAACAGCTGCAGCGCCGTCTGGGGAGACGCCGGAACGATAATACCCTGGAACCTCTATCTGTTCACAGGAGACAAGTCTCTGCTTGAAGAGCAGTTTGAAAGCATGAAAGCCTGGGTAGACGCGATAGCGGCTATTGATGGAGATGACATGGCCTGGCGTCGCCACACCCATTACGGTGACTGGCTTGCCCTAGACCATCCATCCGGAGGCACTGACCAGGTCAGAGGCGGAACAGACGAAGCCTTCATTGCTGACGTATACTACAGGCATTCCTGCAATATCGTCGCAGACGCCGCCGACATCCTTGGAAAACCTGAGGATGCTAAAAAGTACAGAAATCTCGCAAGCAAGATTTTCGACAGGATAAATTTCGAATTCTACTCCCCCTCGGGACGCTGCTGCATAGACACCCAAACCGCGCACCTGCTTACCATCAGGCATGGGCTAAACGACCCGGAGAAAGCGAAAGCCGCTCTTCTCAAAAGCCTGAAGCTTTCTGGATCAAAGCTCAAGACTGGATTTGTCGGAACCCCACTTTTGTCAAACGTTCTTTCTGAGATCGGAGAGGATCGTCTCGCCTGCTCACTGCTCCTAAACGAGGACTATCCCGGCTGGCTCTACTGCGTTAAGCTAGGCGCAACGACCATTTGGGAACGCTGGAACAGTGTCCTGCCTGACGGCTCGATCTCATCAACTGGCATGAACAGCCTCAACCATTACTCCTATGGCTCGATCATTGAGTGGATCTGGAGACACGCCGCCGGCCTTAACCCTGCTGAGCCTGGGTTCAAGAAGGCGCTTCTCACTCCTGTTCCCGATTATCGGCTAAAGAGCCTGGACGCCGAATACCGCTCTGCGTCTGGAACATGGAAAATCTCCTGGAGTTGCCTTGATGAATATCACATTAATCTTTCTATTACAGTGCCGTTTGAATGCGAAGCACACTTAAAAGTGCCTCTGGCGGATCCAGAAGCTCTAGCGAAAACTGGCAACCCGATGTTCGCAATCCGGGACGGGAACGGATTTACCCTGAAACCCGGCAATTATGAGGCTCAATACGAAACGCCTCAGTCTATGCGAAACAAGCTCACACTTGATTCCCCTATAGGCGTCCTGGCAAAGGATCCGAGAATATCCTCTGTTATTCCGGTTGATCAAATTCCTGAATCCATTCATCACATGTCTGTGTACGAACTATGCAAGCACTACGGACTTGACACAGACGGCCCAGACAGCCCGGTAAGGCAACTAGAACGGGTTTTGTCTGAGATTGAGAAATAAATCAGGAAGCTGGAGCAAGTTTTGCATTTCCAGCAAAGCAAGCCGCCTAACGGCGGCTTGCTTTGCTTTTGCGGCTACAAAAGTTATGGTCGCGCCTGTCACAGTGGCCACGTCCACTGACTGCTCAGCTAAAATGGACCTCGCCCTCAATGAGCATATCCATATTTTGCTACGCCTTAACTTTAGCATTCTTAAACAGATCTCCCAGCATCTTCTCAGAATAGTGCTCTTCGTTTTCATAAGGATAAAGCATGGCCATTTCAAGCTTGGAAGCGCTGGCTTCCGCAATTCTAAACGGAATCATTTTGTCGCCCTTGCTATAGTAAATTTGGACAGGGCAAGTTATCTTTCCAGGGTCAAAACCCCAGCCCTTGTACTGGACATGGGTTGACCAGCCTATTCCCTGCCAGTTTGGCCTTACATAGTTGTCAAACATCTGATCCATGCTCTCTCCGCATATATGGGGCTTCC
>JAISWZ010000682.1 GCA_031270945.1 Clostridiales bacterium
CTTCCGGACTAACTGATTTTACTTTCACCTCGTCAGATACAAGCGTAGCCGAGATTAGCGGCGCTGGTCAGATAACGATTAAGAACGCGGGCACAACAACAATTACGGTCAGCCAAGCCGGGGATACTGAATACGCCCCATTTACCGCCTCAACAACGTTGTCTGTCGCAAAGGTTGCGATTGCGGTAACGGCAGAAAACAAGACCAAAAAGATCGGATCTGATGATCCGGATTTGACCTACACAAAGACAGGAACACTGATAGGCAGTGACAGCTTTACAGGAGCGCTTGCCAGAGCAACTGGAGAGGAAGTAGGCACCTATGCCATAAACCAGGGAACTCTTGCGTTAAGCTCCAACTACAGCCTGACGTTTACGCCAGGGGTTTTCACCATCATTGCAAAAACCCCTCAAAACATAACGGTCACGGGCATTGCGGACAAAGCGTATGGCAACGCCCCGTTCTCATTGACTGTCGCGCCTGATCCAACTGCTCTGTTATCCGATTTTTCATTTAGTTCAAGCAACCCAGCTGTGGCAGAGATAAGCGCCACCGGGCAGATAACCATTAAGGGCAGCGGAGTTGCGAACATTTCCGTATCCGAACCTGGAGACGCTGATTACGCAGCCTTTGAATGGACTCAGCAGCTAACGGTAAGCAAGACGCCGCTTGACGTGACAGCAGACGATAAATCCATAACCTACGGCGATCCCTTGCCGGAATGGACAATAACGTATTCAGGCTTTGTTTACGGCGAAGATGAGAGTGACTTGCCAACCGCTCCAAGCGCAGCGCTGACTACTTCGGGCAAGATAAATGCAGGAAACCATGCGCTTGTTGTTTCGGGCGGCGTTTCCAACAATTACGACTTCAACTATCTGGCCGGAGTTCTTGACGTAGCAAAGAAAGATATCACAGTTTCAGGAGCTGCCTTGTCAGTATACAACAAAGAGTATCAAGCTGGAGATAAAAGCGCGACAGTTAAAAACTTCGGCTATTCTTTCATCGGAGTTGTTCCAGGCGATGATGTCAGCATTGATATATCCGCTTTGACAGCAGAATTTGATGATGACGCGATAGGAACAGGAAAGAATGTCACTATCAGCGGAATCGTTCTTCGCGGAAGTGACAAGGGCAACTACAACCTGACTTCAACAACAATACATGCAACAGCTGACATCGTTGCTGTTTTAACCGCCCAAGACGTAGCCGACTCCATAACAGGGTTGCCGTCTTTGTTGCAGGATGCGACACAGCTCGAACTGCCCATTGTTCCTCCAGGATTTACTGTCAGCATAAAATCTGCCAGCAATCCTACGGTAGACTTGGACGGAAACGTCCTGCCTGTTGATAGCGACACTGATGTTGCGATCATCCTAACAGTAACAAAGACAAGCGATCAAACAACTGCTGATACGGCACCGATTACTGTTACCGTGCCGTCGTCAACCAAATATGAGATTATCGCTACCGCTATAGGCGGAACCGTAAGCGGCCAAGGCACTTACAACAAAAATGCCAACGTCGTTTTAACCTCTGAGCCAAACGAGAACTACACCTTTGACGGCTGGTATGAAAACGGCGCAAAGATCAGCGGAGCTGGCGAAACCTATTCGTTTACAGCAACATCAGACAGAACTCTTGAAGCCAGATTTACCGCTCCCTTTGTCATCACGGCTACCGCTGGCGAAGGCGGCACTGTGTCTGGCGGTGGAACTTTCGCTTCTGGATCGACCGTCACATTAACCGCTGCGCCAAACGAGAACTACACCTTTGATGGCTGGTATGAAAACGGAACAAAGATCAGCGGAGCTGGCGAAACTTACTCCTTTACAGCAACAGCAGACAGAACTCTTGAAGCCAGGTTCACCGCTCCATATGTCATCACTGCAACCGCTGGCGAAGGCGGCTCTGTTTCCGGCGGTGGAACTTACTCTGCTGGAGAGACTGTCACATTAACCGCTGCGCCTAACGCCAGTTACACCTTTAATGGCTGGTATGAGGGCGGAGCAAGAATAACAGGAGCTGGAGCAACTTATACTTTTGTTGCAACAGCAGACAGAACACTTGAGGCCAGGTTTGCGTATTCGAGTTCCAGCGGCGATTCCGGCAGCGGAAGCTCCGGCTCTGGATCTGGCGGAGGCGGAAGCTATACCCCGCCCGCAACGCCAAGCAGCTCTTTCACCGGCGGGAACAGCTTCGCCAAAGGTTCTGGCGCGCCGCTTGTGCTTACCATAAACAAGGGATTTTCGCTATTCCGTGATGTGCGCATCGCTGGCACAGCGCTAACAAGAAACACGCATTATAAAGCCGAAAGCGGCACTTCAGGCACTATTGTCACTTTCTTGGCTGACTATCTCAACACCCTGCCCGTCGGACAGCACACAGTGGAAGTTAGGTTCACGGACGGAACTGCAGTCAGCTCAACCTTTAAGATAGCGGAAGGTAGTGCAACTGCATGGACCAATCCGTTCACCGATGTCCGCCAAAGCGACTGGTTCTATGAAGCCGTGAAATACGCTCAGCAAAAGGGCCTGGTTTCTGGAACATCAGCAACGTCGTTCAGTCCGCAAGCTACTATGACCAGAAGCATGATGGTTACTATTTTATGGAATTACAGCGGAAAGCCGCAATCAGGAAGCTCATCATTCACAGACGCCGCCAGCGGCTCATGGTATGCCGACGCTGTAAACTGGGCGGCCTCAAACGGGATTGTAGCCGGATACGGCAATGGCTTGTTCGGGCCAAATGACGAGATCTCTCGCGAGCAGATGGCTGTCATTCTTTACAACTACACCAACTTTTCTAAAGCAACTCTTCCAAGCAAGCGCAGCGGCGCATTCGTTGATGCCGCTCAAATTAGCCCCTGGGCTAGGCAAGCGGTAAGCGTCATGTATGCCGCTGAAGTTCTAAACGGAAAAGGCCGCAATGATTTCGATCCAAAAAGCAAAGCTACAAGAGCTGAGGTTGTCGCGATGATGCGCAGCTACTTGGAGCTTATTTCAGACTGATAGACCCAAAAGCCCTGGCGGGGTATCCTGCCGGGGCTTTTGTTGTTGTCGCTCGCGAACAGCGCCGCTTGATCGAAAAGCCAGCTCTTTTCACTCACAAGTTTCTTCGCTTGACATATCCCGTCAGCAGGTTTATCCTATGATCTAGTGCATATCCCAATGTTGCTTAGAAGTGCCGAATTTGGGCACGCTAACGCTATGTATTCGCCTTGAGAGGAGACAAATCTATCTTTACTTACGCATTTGACGCCGCTTTGGAGTTTGGAAGCCGCACCAGCAAAGGGTACGCATCAAAGTTCATTGTCGATGGCTGCTGGTACAAGATCAATTGCGGCGCCTTCAATTCTCACGCGGAAGCCGCTTGCTCCTTGTTGCTGGAGCTGTCCAATATCGAGGAATACGTAAAATATGAGCTTTGCATGGTGAATGGCGAGTTTGCAACAAAATCCTCAGACTGGACCAACTCCAGCCTTTTTCAGCCGCTGGACTGCCTTTACCGCTTGAGTAGCGACTGCAACTCCCTGCATGTCCTTTCCTATTCTGTTCACGGATCCGCCTTGATGGATCTGGTTATCAGATTTGCGACAAGAGATCTAGAGATCACTGACTTTGCCGACAAGCTCAGCCTTCTCCTCCAGTTTGACGCCTTTGTCTTGAATGAGGACAGGCACTTTGGCAATATCGGATTCATCAACGAAAACGGGATCTGGAGAATGTCGCCATTCTATGACTTTGACTGCGCCTTGCTTTCGTGCTGCGAAGATTTGTCAGATGACTATTTGGCGCAATACTTGAAGAAAAAACCGTCATTGCCGTTTTGCCCGACTCACGAGGAACAGTTGGCCTTGGCGCTCTCCATTTCTGACAAACGGCTAAATATCAAGCCTTTTGACGCAGAGCAACTAATCGGCGGCATTTGGTCAGAGGAATATTCTATCGGAAAGAATCAAGTCGTTGAATACTTTAAAGCAATGAACACATGATTCCCTTGAGCTTAAGGAGATGTTTGCCATAACCAGATACAACTGCAGCTTTACCTTTTACATGAATGACAGGAAGCTTGCGGATGTCAAGATTGACAACGGAACGGTTCACACAGTCAGGCACAGTAATAAGTGGTGGGAGCTTCCGTTTGGCGACTTTGATGATTGGAGGATCCGCAAGAAGCTGGTTGACGCCTTTTACGAAAGGCACAGCTGCCCCAGGCACAAGGCCAACCTCGACAAGCAGCTTGCATTCGTTGGCTTGACTAAATGGGATGCGTTTGAGCTGTGCAGAAGAACAGACGGCAGGGTTTCCGGGTACCCGTACTGGATCAAGTGGGATGACAAAGAGTATCCGGAGGGGTTCCCAAACAACTGCGGGGATCAGGAAAGCCGCTTTGTTTGAGAGTGGCAACGCATTGACCGCCATCCCCATTTTTGATATCATTGTGGCATGCGAAGCCCTCGCTTGCGCTAATATTTCTCAATAGCAACTCGGGGGCAGACAAGCAGGAAGCCGAAGCTTGGGGCGCGGCAGACGCCGCGCTCTATATAGCTAGTGAGGCTTTCTCAAAACTTTTGCAAAATCTCAGTTCGGCGCTCGCCGAGGAGGACAGCCATACATGGAAAGCGCGTCAATGAGGCTTCATGCCTTAGGCGAAAGAATAAAAGAAGGATACACGACATGGGGCTGCATGTGGCCAAAGGAAAGTGTTGCTCCAGAAAACGGGTTCATTTTAAGGAACCTGTCTGGCAATGAGATTCCCGTGCAGTCGCGCGTTACCGCCTACTGGCCAGATGGATCAGTTAAATGGACAGCTCACACCGCTGACAGCTCTCTTCTGGAAGATGAGATTGAGGTGGAAGCCAGGCCTGTCCAGAACGCTTTTATTTCGAAAGAGCTCAAAGTGTCAAGGCAGGACGGTCTGCTTGTCATCCAGGCGGGAATGGCGCGGGCAGTCATTGATGAAAAGTCAAAGAGCATGCTGGAGTCTTTTGAGTTTAACGGAAAAATAGCGCTTTCCGAGGCGGTGCCGGTATTGATCTTGGAAGAGCCGTCAGACTCTGGCACAAAAAGGCAAAATTACGAGGGGTTCTTTGACCAGGCAGAGCTGGAGGAATCAGGTCCGCTTTGCGCGATAGTAAAGTTCACTGGAATCCATGTGAATGGCTCAAGCCGTAGATTTCCCTTTGTCATTCGTATGGCCATAGGCCTTGACAGCCCCCGCGTTTCCTTTACACATACATTTTTGTATGACGGAGATGAAGACCGCGACTTTCTTAAAGGCATAGGCATTCGGTTTCAGTCGCCTCTTTTCGGCGAGCTATATAACAGGCATATCCGGCTTCAAGGGGATTTTGGCGCGTTTCACGAAAGCCCTGCCCTGCTTCTGTCCTGGCGGCCCAGGATCCCAGAGGGCATTTACGAGAACCAGATGAACGGGGTCGTACTTCGCCTTTCTGGAAAAGAGAAGGAACTGGTTGACAAGGTTATGCAGGATATGCCGTTTTGGGATCAGTACTCGCTTACCCAGGACAGTTCAGAGCACTTTTCAATAAAGAAGAAGATCAGGGATAGCAACTGCTGCTTGATAGACTGCTTGCACGGGCACCGAAGCTGTGGAGGCGTCGCAATAGGTTCGGAGCATGGCTCAGTCTTGTTTGCCACCAGAGATTTTTGGGAGAAGAATCCATCAGGCTACACTGTTTCTGGACTGACAACAGACGAGGCAAGTGTTTCCGCCTGGTTCTGGTCTCCTGAAGCTGAGCCCATGGATTTCAGGCACTACGCCAATCGCGGCTACAACCAGGTATACTATGAGGGATATGACTACAAAGGAGCGGATCCATACGGGATCGCATGCACGAGCCAGATGGTTGTCAAAGCATGCGACGAGCTGATTCCATCAAACGAAGACGTGTCAGGCTTCGCTGAAAGCGTAAGATGTCCAGTCCAATACGTCGGCTCGCCAGAATTCTACCACGAGATGGGAGCGTTTGGCCACTGGTCTTTGCCGGATCGAAGCAGCGAAACGGAGATCTGGCTGGAGGATCAACTTTCAAAGGCCTTGGCCTTTTACATCGAAGAAGTGGATCAGAGAGGCTGGTACGGCCTTTTCAATTACGGCGATTTCATGCACACATATGATCGCGCCCGACATCAATGGCGCTACGACATGGGCGGCTATGCCTGGGACAACACCGAGTTGGTTCCCACCCTCTGGATATGGCACGAGTTTTTGCGAAGCGGTCGCCAGGAAGCCTTTATTCTGGCGGAAAAGCTGTCACGCCACGCCTCAGAGGTTGATGTGTATCATATGGGCAAATACAAAGGGCTGGGCTCGCGGCATAACGTCAGGCACTGGGGTTGCCCCTGCAAAGAGGCAAGGATCGCCATGGCAGGGCATCACAGGGTTTACTACTACCTGACAGGAGATCGTCGCTTCGAGGACATTTTTGATGAGCTCAAAGACAACGAAAAGACCTTTGCAAGCCATGACCCGCTTGGCGATTTTTATAACAAAGAAGAAATGACGTATCCCGCTCATGCCAGAAGCGGCCCTGACTGGTCATCTCTATGCTCCAACTGGATGACTGAATGGGAACGCAAGAATGACACTTCTTATCGGAACAAGATTGAAACAGGAATCATTGACCTAAAGAATGCCCCGCTAAAGCTGGTATCCGGCCCAGATTTTGAGTTTGATCCAGAAACGGTCCACCTGCGCTACATCGGCGAACGGGCTTCTGGCGGCACCCATTTGCAAATCTGCATGGGATCGCCTCAAATCTGGATGGAGATTGCGGATCTCTTGGATGACGAAGAATGGAAGCGAATGCTGGCTGACTACGGAAGGTTTTATTACCTGCCAAATAGCGAGCAGCTCCAGGAATCTGGCGGAATCATTGGCGAGAGGGAGTTTTCCCTTCCGTTTATGGCCGCCGCTATGGGTGCCTATGGCGCATCATTCCTTAATGATTCCGTTTTGGCAAAGAGAACCTGGCGGCATTTGCTTCACGCGCTAATGTCAAGCGGAAACCATGAAGGGTTCCAGACTGTGACAGTGGAGAATTGCGCAAACAAACGGGAGCTGAAAGAGATTCCTTGGATCAGCACCAACTTCGCCGCCCAGTGGTGCTTGAACGTAATTGTTTGCCTGGAGTTCATTCGAGAGGCGTTGCCGAAAACGCTGAAGGAAGCTGACCTCCTGGTGGCTGAAATGGATGGCGGGTCTTTCCGCAAGGCGTAAGAGGTTGGATTTTTGCATGTTCCTTACCTCACCATGTTCGCGGGCAATGGAGAAGAATTAAGCACCATCAGCTTCCCGTTTCCAAGAGTGGACGATGGACTTCGGTGGGGCGACTACGCCATGAAACGGATCGAGCCCTGCAACCGCTCAGATCGCTTTTTGTCAGGCGTCGCATACTTGGATGGAAAACGTCCCTACCTGATCGTCTGTCGGGGCTACTATACGCGCTCAGAGATAGCGGCCTACTCCTTTTTCGAAAACAGGTTCAAGCAGGAATGGAGCGTAGACAGCGGCTTTGTCCCAATGGAAAACCCGTTTTGCGGCAATCCTCATATCAAGGAAGGCAACGATCCTGTCTACGGCAAGCTGGCAGGACAAGGAAACCACTCCCTCTCAACAGCCGATGTGGACGGCGATGGCTGCATGGAAATAATTTACGGCGCAGTGTGCATTGACAATGATGGCGCTTTGTTATATACTTCTTATGCGTCTCTCCCTGACGGAACGCCTGCCAACTTGGGCTAGGCTGCTGCATGACAGGCGATGCTGTTCCTGGTGTTCCATGTCTGCAGTGCTGGATTAACAATGTCGGAATCTATGACTGCAACGGCAGGCTTCTGGATGCCGCAGTGCTGGGAACCAACATGTCCATCCGATGGTCCGGGGATTTGACCACTCAGATCACTGATGGCGCAAACTTCCTGCTCCAGAAAGCCACTGGCGCGATCTGCGATCCGTCCCAGTCCCGGTTCTTGCTAAAGCCCCAAGGAACACTTGCTAATAACGGCACCAAAGGCAATCCGTGTCTGGTCGCCGATTTGTTTGGAGACTTCCGGAACCGAGGATAGCCAAGCCATCTGCATCTACACCAATACGGAGATCACAAGCCATAAGCTGTTTACCCTCATGCATGACACGCAATACCGTTGCGGGGTGGCATGGCAAAACAATTGCTGCAACCAGCCAACCTATCCTAAATTTTACTATGCGTCAGACATGGATTTTTCTCAGGTTCTGCCTGGCATGTCTCGCAAGTGACTTGAATGCGATTCAAGATTTTAAACTTTCAGGCAAACGCTATCCGGCATTATAGAATTTTGGGATATGACTCCAACGTTTTCAGGAGGATTTTTTACCCCCAATAAGGGCGTCCTCCTGAAACATTATTCGAAGGATTTTGAAAAAATATTGTAACATTATTCAAATTCAAAGTTCTATCCGAAAGGATTTTGAAAAACTAATGTAGAATAAACAACAACCATTCTGAGCAAAAAAACTTAGACAGCTTAAATCATGGTTTGCCCAAGACGAAGATTGTTTTCCATTCTTAAAAAGACGCAGCCAACTGCTGTTTCCGAAAGGATTTTGAAAAAATAATCGAATAAGCATAATAATCTCACAGCTTAAATCAAGGTTTGAACAAACCGGAAATCGCCCTCGCAAGTGGCTTGAATGCGCTTCAAGATTTAAACTTTCTCAGCTTAGAGCATATCAATCTTTGAAATGCTCTTTTTCTGAAAGGATTTTTGAAAAAAATAATTTGTGGGTGAAGCTGTTACTTAGTTCCCTTTCTTTGACATTTGGACAATATTCGAATTCAAAGTTATATCCGAAAGGATTTTGAAAATACATTGTACATTGAACATTGTCCGTAAAGGAAATGTTTTCCTTTCTTAAAAAGACGAGGCAGCTACTATTTCCGAAAGGATTTCGAAAATATCTTGTCGAAGATTTTGCCCAAGATGAAATGACGCAAACACTAAGGTTTATGCTGTCAAGCAAGGCTTAAATTGAGGTCCGCTATTTCCGAAAGGATTTTGAAAATATCTTAGATTCTCAAAATTCTGTTCCCGTAAATTGGGTCTTTTTTGTTTCCCTTACTTTGACATTCGGACATTATTCGAATTCAAAGTTCTATCCGAAAGGATTTTGAAAAACTACTGTTATGATATCCACTACATACAACAATCCTTGTGAGCAAAATAAATCAAGGTTTGTGTAGCCGTAGCCATACGGCATGTCTCGCAAGTGGTTTGAATGCGCTCTTTTTATCCGAAAGGATTTTGAAAACATCTTAATTTCTTAAACTTTTGAGTGAATCGACTTAAGCACAGCCAGCTATTTTTCCGAAAGGATTTTGAAAATATCTTAATTTCTTAAATTCGTATTCAAAGTATCCGAAAGGATTTTTGTGAGCAAAAAACTTGGGCGGCTTAAATCAAGGTTTGCCCAGACGAAAAGACGCAGACACTAAAGTTTGTGCTGTCAGCGAAGGCTTAAATTGAGGCCGCTTTTTGATTTTTAAAATATTTTGTATTATAATTTAAAACTTTTATATGCGCTAAGCATAAGCCATCTTCCCCGAAAGGGTTTGAAACAAGCAGTTCCAATTCCTCAACATCTCCATCGCGCCCATACTTATCCAGTTGTGCTGGACAAACCACGCAAGTTTGCTCGTACGCCCGAGACAGACATGGATTTTTCTCATGTTCTGTCTTGCATGTCTCGCAAGTGGCTAGAATGTGCGCTTTTTATCCGAAAGGATTTTGAAAACATCTTAATAAATGCTCTTTTTCCGAAAGGATTTTGAAAAAGCACACTATCCTTGTGAGCAAAGAACCTAGACGGCTTAAATCAAGGTTTGCCCAAGATTAAATGACGCGAACACTTAAGTTTGTGCAGTCGGCGAAGGCTTAAATTGAGGTCCGCTATTTCCGAAAGGATTTTGAAAATACATTGTACATTGAACATTGGCCATAAAGGAAATGTTTTCCTTTCTTAAAAAGACGAGGTAGCTACTATTTCCGAAAGGATTTCGAAAATATCTTGTCGAAGATTTTAAAGTTTGCGCTATAAGCCGTCTTCCCGAAAGGGTTTGAAACAAGCAGTAATTCCTTTTCTCAGTTAGAGCATATAAATCTTAGAAAATGCTCTTATTATCGAAAGGATTTTGAAAAAACAATCTGTGTCGCATAAGTAGAAAAATCTCACGGCTTAAATCAAGGTTTGAACAAGCCGGAGAGCACCCTGATCCGAAAGGAAACCAACTTTCAATATTCCCATTGCGTCCATACTTATCCAGTTTTGCTGGACAACCCCCGCAAGTTTGCTCGGGTGCCCGAGACAGACGTGGATTTTTCTCATGTTCTGTCTGGCATGTCTCGCAAGTGGCTTGAATTCGCACTTTTTTATCCGAAAGGATTTTGAAAAAAATATTGTATCTTGCTCTCAATATTCCCATCGCACCCATACTTATCCGGTTTTGCTAGTTGTTCGTGCGCCCGAGACAGACGTGGATTTTTCTCATGTTCTGTCTGGCATGTCTCGCAAGTGGCTTGAATGTGCGCTTTTTATCCGAAAGGATTTTGAAAACATCTTAATCTCTTAAACTTTTGCTCTCGTAAATTGGCTTTCCTGAAAGAAGCTTATAATCGGCAGAGTCAGCCAGCAGTTTCCTCCAAAATAATTTTGAAAAAATAATCTGTGGCTAAGTGGCTTAGAGCATATCAAACTTTGAAATGCTCTTTTTCCGAAAGGATTTTGAAAAAAATAATTTGTGGGTGCATCTGTCTCTTATTTCCCTTACTTTCGCATTCGGACATTATTCGAATTCAAAGTTCTATCCGAAAGGATTTTGAAAAACTACTGTAAAAGCAATAAAATTTTGGCGGCTTAAATCAAGGTTTGCCCAAGACGAAAAAATGCGGACTAAAGTTTTTGCAGTCAGCGAAGGCTTAAATTGGGTTTTCCGTATTTGAAAATGTCTTAGATTTTCTAACTTCTGTTCCCCGTAAATTGGCTTTCAGAGTCAACAGCTGTTTCCTCCGAAAGGATTTTGAAAATATTTTATCTTGTTCCCTTCGAAAGGATTTCGAAAAAACAATCGAATAAGCATAAAAATCTCATAGCTTAAATCAAGGTTTGAACAAACCGGAAAGCGCCCTCGCAAGTGGCTTGAATGCGCTTCAAGATTTAAACTTTCTCAGCTTAGATCATATCAATCTTAGAAATGCTCTTTTTCCGAAAGAATTTTGAAAAAAATAATTTGTGGGTGAATCCGGTTTTCTTCCTTTCTTTGACATTCGAATAATATTCGAATTCAAAGTTATATCCGAAAGGATTTTGAAAACTTCTGTTCAGATAACCTACACACCAATCCTTGAGCAAAATAAATCAAGGTTTGTGCAGTCAGCAAGGGCTTAAATTGAGGTCCGCTATTTCCGAAAGGATTAACATGCGCTAAGCATAAGCCGTCTTTCCCGAAAGGGTTTGAAACAAGCAGTTCCAATTTCTCAATATTCCCACCTGGCATTTCTCGCAAGTGGCTTGAATGCGCTTTAATATTTAAAACTTGCTTAGCGCATATCAATCTTAGAAACGCTCTTTTTCCGAAAGGATTTTGAAAAAACAATCTGTGGTCGCATAAGTAGAAAAATCTCACGGCTTATATCAAGGTTTGAACAAGCCGGAGAGCACCCTGATCCGAAAGGATTTTGAAAAAAATATTAGTGACCTCGCAACCAACCCTCAATATTTCCATCGCGCCCATACTTATCCAGTTTTGTTGGACAAGCCACGCAAGTTTGCTCGGGTGCCCGAGACAGACGTGGATTTTTCTCTTGTTCTGTCTGGCATGTCTCGCAAGTGGCTTGAATGCGCACTTTTTTTATCCGAAAGGATTTTGAAAATATCTTAATTTCTTACACCTCTCCTTAACTTTTGTTCCCGTAAATTGGCTTAATCACAGCCAGCTGATTCCTCCGAAAGGATTTTGAAAATATCTGTTGTATAAAATTTCCACATCCCATTGACTTTCCGGAGAGCGAGCTTGAATCGGGTAAAGTCAACATGCTGATTCCTCCGAAAGGATTTTGAAATTATACTTCTTCTGTGATAGAAATTCTGAGCTATGAACTCACTCTTGATTTGAAGAGCCCAAATCAAAGCGGCAACATCCAGCTTATCCATCGGCGCAGAAAGTCTCGCTATGCTTTAACGATGCTTGTCTCGGACTTCAACGAGCAATCTTGCGTGACTTTTCCAGACAAAATTTAAATTTGTCATATGCGCTAAGCCGTCTTCCCCGAAAGGGTTTGAAATCCGCGTTCCAATTTCGCAGCATTTCATTGCGCCAAAGGCTTATCCAGCTCCGCTGGACAAGCCTTTTTTCTGTTTTGAGGCTCCCCAAATCAATATGGCGGCAAAACCCTGCATTGCTTGCTCTTTGAAACCCAAAGCAAGCACAGCGCATGCCCCAAAAAACCCAAGGCAAGCATATCGCATCCTAACCCCGATCTCCCATAAGTTCCTCATCCGCCAGACTCTCGCCTTTCCATAAAATCCAAGACATGCCTCAAGCATAGCGCGTCCGAAACTTGTTCACATCCAGCAACCTCCCGCATATACATATTAGCGGGCCGACGCCAAGCCCGCAGGTTTATCCAAGGCTTTCAAAAGCTTATCCATGTTCGCCCGGAAGCGGAAACAGCGTTTCCCCTTCCAGCCGAATATTCTGGTAAGCCCAAAAAGCCCGGCTTGCCAAGGCTTTCGCGCAAGCCTTGGCGAGCCAACAACTAAACGTTCGACAGGCCCGTTGCAACGCTTGGCAGGGGGGTATCAATATGGAGTATCGACGCTACTTTGTAGCGCTGAAAGCAGATGACACCGGATATGAGTACAAAAGCCGCGAGCCCTCAGGGCAGTGCATATTGGAGGCTCGCGGGCAAACCGGCAGAGTGTCGCTAACCGCGCAAGAACTGAAGGGCAGCGCCAGCTGGAAAGTTGTTCTCGTCTTTCCAAGCGGCTCGCGCTTCGTAGGAGTTCCAATCGGAACTGTGTACATCAATGACAAAGGCAAAGGAGAGCTCAAGACAGAGATCCCCTTGTCAGGCATAGGCGGATCTTTCGATCTAGCCTCATTCTCAGCTGTAGCCCTGGTTTCCGCCAGCGGCGCAAAGCTTTCTGTTCCCTTGTCAGGCTATAAAGATTCGCCTGTCTTGTGGAAAAAGGACTTTTCCTTGCAAGGGGATAAGCCTCCAGCCAAGGCAGCCGAGCCTGCAAAGCCTGCTTCCAAAGCGGCCGAGCCAGCAAAGCCAATAGCTAAGCCCATAGCCAAAGCTTCCGAACCAGCTAAGCCCATAGCCAAAGCGGCTGAACCAGCTAAGCCCATTGCCAAAGCTTCTGAACCAGCCAAGCCCATAGCCAAAGCTCCCGAGCCGCCTAAGCCCGCGCCCAAAGCGCCTGAACCAGCTAAGCCCGTAGCCAAAGCTCCCGAGCCTCCTAAGCCTGTAGCCAAGGCACCCGAGCCTCCAAAACCGTCAGCCAAAGCACCCGAGCCTCCAAAACCGTCAGCCAAAGCTCCTGAGCCTATAGCAGTCGAAGAAAAGTCGCCTGCGCCTCTTCCAGAAGAGCCAGCAAAGCCTTTGCCGGAAATTCCAAAACATGTCGAGCCATTCACCATTCCAAAGGGAAGCGGCCCAACATACGTGAACAAGTTCCAGGTCTATGATGAAAACGCCCCAGCGGCCGATAAGCCCGCGCCCGTCAAGTCAAGGGCAGCGCTGGATCTCGAGGAAATCTTCGAGGGCAACGCGGAGATGGCGCCTTTTGAAAAGCAGTCCAATGAAGTGAAATGGGTTCGCATCTCCATACGCGAGCCAGTGGCGCTTCCCATTGACTATCACAGGATCTTCAAGGATCCATTCATCATATCCTCCTATGAGAAGTACAACCACTTTATTTTAGGGCATGTGCTGGATCCTGACGTCGACATGTACATCATCGGGGTTCCCTGCACCTACAGCCAGCAGAACCTGACAACCGCCAAGAACCTAGGCTTCACCCAGTTCAAGTGCGTGGACAATGTGCTGCCGGCAAACGGCGAGTACGGGTACTGTCTGCTTTGCGTTCCGTTGGAGTGCTAGCCTTTCGGCTAGCTCCGGACATCCATGTATAGATAAGGCCGCTCTTTAAAGCGGCTAGCCCTCAAAGAGGTTCCGGCGAGATGCCCGAACCTCTTTTTTAGGCCAATAGCCACGCCGCCAGCATCACTCTTTCGCGCCAGAGCTTTATCCAAAAGCCGCAAGTAAGTTAGTTGACACGCGTGTCAACATATTTACTTGCGGTTCCCAGTTAGCGTTTCCCGCTCCGCCAAGGGCGACGTGCCGCCCTTGGCTTTTTTTTGATTTTTTCCTAATATTTCTTTGCTTCAACAAATTTCCATTCTTTACTGTTCGCTGATATCATAAACCCCGCTCGCCCTTATCAATTCCCCAGCCGCCCTCCCCTGCAGCCACTCTGCGACCATCCGGCCTTCTTCCAAAAATTTTGCATTTGCTTTTTCCGGGTTCAGCCATACAACCTGGCATCTTACGTAGAGCTCATCTCCCTTGCCGCAAGCCAAGCGCACACCTGTCCCGCTCCACTCCTGCCAGTCATTCCAGTCAACCAGGGCAAACGCGTCCTTCTTAACGATCTCGCCTAGCGCCTCAGAGCTTTCGCCAACGATTGCCCTGCCTAAAACTTCATCCGGCTTTATTTGCAGCTTCTGCCAGATAGCGTTCTCCACCTGAAGCGCGTCTCCTGGGTAAGACAAAAACGCCAGATTGCTTTCCCCTATCCAAGCAAAAGCCTCAACAACGCTCTCAGCGTTTTCAAACCCGCTTTCCGGCCCGCATAGCGCAAATCTTCTCGTGAACACCTCGCGTCCAAATCCATATCCTGCGGCCACAAAATCATCAGCCAGCTTCGGCTGGTTCGTGAGGACAATGTCAACCGCTCCCTCTCTGGCCTTTTCGAAGGCCTCTTCTGCTTCCAGGTCAAGAAAGTCTAAATCTACGGCCTTTTCCTCTGAAAAAGCGGAAGCGAGCCTTCTAGCGAAATTTTCATCCCCAATGCTTGAAGCGATGGCTAGGCGCGTTCTTTCTTTTACTTCCGGCAACGGTTGAGCTCTTGAAGTGTCTGGCAACCTCTGCGGGGTTTCCGTCGATTCCTGAGCCAGAGCCTCCGTTTTCCCAGGCGCGTTGGCGCAGCCCGGCAAGGCTAGAGCCAATGCCAGGAACAATGCTGTCAGCCTCTTAAGCATTCGAGACCTCCTGTATGGCGAGTAATTAGTTTTGGAATATGAATTAAATATATCCTTGGTACGCCACAAACCCCTCTCCCAATCGGGCAAACCCTGCTTGGATGAGGGCGTCTTCCGCCTCCGCCGGGAACTCCTGCACCACTATGCGGCTAGCGGACGACATCAGCCGTCTTTTCTTGTAGTCCCTCATGAAGCAATCTAGCGCCTCATTCAAATATTCAAGATCAAGAGCTTTGAGCGCCAAACCCCGGCGCTCAAGCACCGCAACAGGCAACCCGCGCTTCAGGCAGACATAGCAGCCGGAGACGTTGGAAAAAGCCCTGCCTGGCTTATGCTTCAAGGATTTTCCCCATTGCTGGGCCGGATCCTGCGCAGGAATCCAAATTGGTTCTTCCATTGGGTTCTCCAGCATCGCTGTAACCAGGTCGTGCTCTTCTCCCCGGACAAATTGGGAACCTGAAAGGCCTTCAACATAGTAGCCCCTTCTGGCCCTGCCTGTCAGCTCCCATAAGCGCAAAACCGCAAGAGCGCTTTTCCAGGGAATGCTTGAGACAGTCTCCCTGCAAACGATCACAGATCTGTCAAACGCCATTTCCAGCTCGTCTTCAACGCTAAGAGTCTGGCTTCCTAAAAGCTCCCATCTTCCAGCCATGGAACCCAAAGCCCGCGAGCGAGCTTTGGCCTTAGGCGCCCCTTTCTTTGAGCCTTCGAGCTTTCTTACCGGAATGAAGCTGTCAGCGTGGGCAAACCCTTTCTCTGCTAGCGACATAAGCGTCTCATAGGGAGATTTTATGAGTGTTGCAAGCGCTTGCGCAAAGGTTGCCCCTCTCTTCTTCAGCTCCGTGAAAGCCAAAAGCTCGTCCCCTTCTAGAGGCGGATTATCTGGAAGCTGCCAATCGCCATAGCGGCTAAAGCTCAAAAGTCCGTCTTTCATCTGCCAGTAATACTCTCCTCCAGCCAGAATCGAGTCTAGCAGAGATGGGTTGTAGCCGTTCACACGCAGGGGAAAGATCGACTCTTCCCAAGTTTCCCAGGAAAGGCTGATGCCAGTCAGGGCTTTCATCGCCGCTTCCAGCTGCATTGCAGGCTCTCCTTGCACTCTAAGCCTATGGCTCAAAAGCGCCTGGTACCGCTCCGCTGGCTGGGTTTTGGCTTCGTTTCTTCGTTTTTTCAGGTATTCCCTTTGGGCTCTCCCGAATATGTCCGCATGGCAGTAGCACCCGTCAGACAATACGGCGCTTCCGGAATCCGCCAACTCCTCAAGTATAAGCCTTGCCCTGCTTTCAGGGATAAAGTACCGCTGTGACAGGGTTTGCGGGGTTTGCGTACCCCTGTACCTCAAAGCTCTTCTGGCAATGCTTTGGAGCAGATCATCATCGCCATCTAGCGCGGCTTGATAATCCTTCTCATGCTCTGCGGCAATCCAAAGCCCCGGCTCAATATACAAGGCTCTGCCAGCTTCTTCTAGCGTTTCAAGCCATAAAGCCGGAATGTCCAGCTCCAAGGCCAGCAAATCCCCTTCTGTCATCAAAAGAGAGTGCAGCTGCTTTTCGTCTTCAGGAAGCCTGGCCCGCTCTGACGCTTTAGCTATCAGCCCAGGATCTGGCGCCAGCAGCTTTGAAGCCTCTTCTTCAGCGCTATTTGCCACTCTTGCCGTCACCGGGTAGTAATCATACATGAACTCTGACTCCGCTTTTCTCCTAAACGGCAAAGACATGGGAGACGGATCTCCAGAATGGACTTCCCGCACTTCTATCTTCCCTATTCTTATCCCTTCCAAAACATTTTCAAGCCCGTCCAGATCCCAGTAGTCCTCCATGCACTCCCTGGTTGTCTCACGTATCAGCGGATGGTTCGGAAACTCGGAGATCCTGTCCAAAAGTTCCTCGCTTCTTAACCTCTGGATCCATAAAGGATTTCTTCCCTGCTTTCGCATTCCCAAAGCCATGGCCCGATTTGCGTTGTACCTGAATGCCATGGAATACAAAGCTGTTCTAGGCAAGATCGCCTTCAGCAATTGCCTTGCCTCTCCAGGCTTCACCCGCCTTAGCAATCCATCAGGGATCCTGCCTTCTCCATGCCCAAAGATCATAAAGCCGTCGTCATCATCAAACGCGTTTATGTCCATTCCGCTAACCTTCTTTGCGATGTGCTGGACAATAATTGAAAACGGGGCGTTCACCGCCCGCCCGAATACCGAGTGCACCATCGCCTGGCTGTCTCCCGCGCTGTCAGAAAAGTGCTCAACCACTATGATCCTGTCTGTGGGAATGCACCCCACCGCCTCTATCTGCCGCTCAATAAAGCCTTTCGCGTCTTTGATGGAATCGTCATTCGCTTCAAACGGAAGCGCCTCCAGCTCTTCTAGCAGCCTCCCCTCTTCATATGCGTTCTGAAGCTTTCCCAACATCTCTCCAAAGGCTCTTCCTGCTGAAATGTCTCGCCCTGCTCCTCCTCCCCTCCAGAAAGGGGGCGAAGCTCCTTCTTTGGAGGCTTGGGAAACTGTGACCGCATCCTTTGATATGGACTCTATCCTCCAAGCGAAAGTTCCAAGCAGAAACTTTTCTCCCAGTCTGGCTTCAAAAACAAATTCCTCGTCCAGCTCTCCAAGCTTCACTCCTCCGTCGCTTTTCACTGCGAAAAGCCCTTTGTCTGGTATGGCGCCTCCGGCGCCCAAGGCAAGCATCCTGCTGTAAGAGTCTCCCTCAAAAACCCCGTTTATCCTGTCGTATAAGACCTTTGGCCTGACAGGCACATCCTTTTTGTGCTCGTAGTCTCCAGCTAGCATTTCAAGAACAGACTTTAGATCCTCCATGGTCACATCCCTGAATGGATAGGCGCTTTGAATCACAGAAAGAGTTTCCTCAAGCGAGCACTTTTTTAGCGAAGCCATGGCTACAAGGTGCTGGGCCAGAATGTCAAAGCATAGCCTTGGCGGCCTTGCCGCCTCGGTAAGCCCCGCAAGCGCAGCTTGCGCGGTCAAGGCGCAGTAAAGCGCCTCTTCCCTAAACTTCGGGATCATGACCATGACGCTTTCCCTTCCAGGATTGTGTCCAGCCCGACCCAGCCTCTGCCTGACGCTTGATATTGTCCTTGGGCATCCCAGCTGCAAAACCCGGTCAATCTCTCCTACGTCTATTCCAAGCTCCATCGACGATGTGGCGCAAACCAGCCCCAGCTTTCCTTCTCTCAGGTTTTTCTCTATCTCAAGCCTCCGGTCCTTTGACATGCTTCCGTGATGGGCGAACGCGAACTCTTCGCCTAGCGCCTGGTTAACGCTTTGGCTAAGCATCTCCGCCTGCCGTCTTCCCTCTACGAAAGCTATGGCCGTCCTGGCGCCAAGTCGCCTCTCCAAAACCGCCGCCGCAATCTCCGGCCAGCCATCTCCCACCGCTGACGCCACTTTTATCGAAGCCCTCTTGAACTCCATCCGATTTACAATATTGACTTCTTCCATTGTTAAAAACTTCGCCGCCACATCCAATGGCCTGATTGTGGCAGAAAGCCCTATCTTCTGCAAAGGCGCCCCCGCCAGCTTATCCAGCCTGGCCACGGAAAGAGCGAGATGCGCCCCTCTCTTTGAACTTATTAGGGCATGTATCTCGTCTATTATTATAGACTTTGCGGTCTTAAGCATATTCTGGCCAGACTCGCTGGCGAGAAGCAGGAATAGGGACTCCGGGGTTGTGACAAGGATATGCGGCGCCTTTTTTGCCATGGCCCTTCTCTCTGAGTTCGGAGTGTCCCCGGTTCTCAAACCCACCCTTATCCCTGCAGGTCCATCTCCAGCTTCTTTGGCTATCCCGGCCAAAGGCTTGGACAGGTTTTCCCTTATGTCAGCCGCCAGCGCCTTCAGCGGCGACACATACACCACCATAAGCTCATCGTCCAGCTTTCCCTCTCCAGCTTGGGCCAGAAGCCTGTCTATAAAGACAAGAAACGCCGCCAGCGTCTTTCCTGTCCCTGTAGGAGCGCAAACCAGCACATTTCCTCCCGCCGCTATATGCGGCCAGGCTTCAGCCTGAACAGGTGTAGGCTCTCCCAGAACTTTCTTGAACCACGCTTGCGTGTGCTGTCCGAACAGCTCCATGATCTAACCCCCTCGCATCCGGCGAGATATGCCTAAAATAAATTTTAATATTTTTATATTTCCAATTATCTTGTGTCGAATCACGCTAAGCGCATACCAAAATCCTTTACATATATTTTAAAGTGCAATAAAAATCTTAAGAAAGGTGAATCTCATGAAAAAGGCAATTAAGCCTCTTGCCACCGTTGCCGCTTTGGCGGCTCTAGCCTTGTCGCTGGCACCCTTGGCAGCCCTGGCCTTCTACGCGAGAGAGCAAGCCGATGATTTCGGCTATGGCGCCCCTGCAAGGCTAGCCTTGCAGACCGGCCAAGGAATTTCAGGCGCGCTTTTAGCCGCCCTAAACAATGTTTGGCATGCGCGCCAAGCTTGGCAAGGAACTTTCAGCGCAATATTCTTGTTTTCCCTAGAGCCTGGCAACTTCGGGCTTTATCCCGCCGTCCCTTTCATCATGATCTCAGCTGTCATTTTTCCCATATTTCTGGCTTTGCTATCAATCAAGGACGCAGATCTCTGCCTTTGCGCGATTATCGCTTCAGCCATATCATTTGTTGCCCTGCAGCGGCTCCCCTCAACCGGTGACGGGCTTTTCTGGTGGAATTCCGCCTCGTACTACATACTGTTTTGGAGCATTGCCGCTTCACTGACAGTCCTCATGGCTCGCTTTTCTGGAAAAGGGATCATAGCCCTTGTCCTAGGCGCCATATTCATAGGGGGAGGCAATTACTGCGTAGCTCTGGTCTTTCCAGTCATATGCGCCAGCTTTGCGATCATGGCCGCTCGAAAAAACCCCAGAGCAGCCGCCGCTAACGCGGCAGCGGGCCTGCTAGGCCTATTGTCGCTGTTCTATAGCATGTCCGCGCCTGGAAACGCAATCAGAGCCGCAAACTACACTGGCTATCAGCCTATGATAGCCGTGTTTGAGTCTTTTCGTCAAGTCCTGCAAGACCTCGCGGCCATGGCTGTCTTGATGGTTATAGGTACGCTTTTGCTCTGCGTTCCGCTCTTTCTTCTCGCTACAAGAAAGTGCGGGTTTAGCTTCGATAATCCATTAGCTCTTTTAGTCTTTTCATTCTGCCTGGTTTCAGCTCTCAATACCCCTCCCTTTTACGCAATGGGATACGCGGGGCCAGCTAGGCTTCGCAACATAACCTGGCTTTCCAACCTCGCCTTTGCGTTTGGCAACGCTTTTTACTTAGCTGGCTGGGCCAGGCGGGTTTTCAGCTCTTCCAAAGCCCAGGCCAAGGCTGTCCTGTCTGCCCTGAGTGAGATCCAAGCCATTTTGCTCCTGCCTGGCGCAAGTCTAGCCTGGCCAACCCCTGTGGCGTCCAGCAACGAATATTTAACAATTGAAGGCATGGCTTGGTTAAAGCATCGCGATGCTTGCGCCACTTACGCGCCAAGCATTGCAAGAAAGAGCCTACCGTTCGAGCGCCGAATCGAGCATCAAATGGGCCTCAATAAAGACAGATCCCAGTTCTTTTTCATCGCTCTTGCTGTGATCGGCGTGGCAATACTTGGGACAAGCATTGCCAGATCCAACAGCCTATCGTCGCTGACAGCCTATCGCGATCTTAAAAGCGGCGCGGCAGAAATGTTCTTGATGAACAGATCTTTAAGAGAAGAAGCCCTGGATGACGAAAGCCGGCAGATGCGTTTCGCTCCGCTTGAAAATTTCCCTCAAAGCTTTTCCTGCAACTCCTATCAGACATGGTCCCCCATGGTTGTCATTGACGGCAACGTAGCCAATCTTCCCGTCATGCGCAGCTGCGGAGGCGAGGTAAGCTATGTGGAGCTCGACAAGCTTCTTCAGCTGACCGGAGACCAAGACGCCGCCGCTTTGTCTGACTTTAGCTCCGCTTGGGCTGTGGCAGGAATAAAGTTTGTTCCCATACGAGAGTTCTGCGTGAAGCTGGGGTTCGGAATCGAGTATAAAAGCTCGGTGGATACGGTTTTGATTGAGACATATAAAAAGGATTAAGCTGGGTGTTTCGGTTTTGATTGGTACATGCAAAAAGGTTAAGCTGGGTGTTATTAATACTGCGGCAGTGTCTGAATAGCCGCAGATATCTGGAGATCACTCACGAATCAGACCAGCAAAAATTACTCGTTTAGCACCAAAAAAAGGCCATGGGTTAACCCATGGCCTTAAATTTTCACGCAGAGACTTTTGTTTTATTTATTTTTTATTTTTTTATCTTGTTTTCCTATCCGGCCTACCCGATCACCGGCAAGCTCTTGAAGCCAGCCTCAAGCTCCTCGTCTGACGGAGCGTAGTCCGTAAGCTTCTTTTCGTTGTACTCTGTGTAAGCGGCCAAATCGAAGTTTCCGTGTCCTGACAAGCCAAAGAGGATTGTCTTGGCTTCGCCTGACTCTTTGCACTTCAAAGCTTCGTCAATGGCTGTGCGGATCGCGTGGGCTGACTCTGGCGCAGGAAGTATCGTCTCGTGCTTGGCGAAAGTGACAGCGGCGTCAAAGACAGCGGTCTGGAAGACTGAAGTGGCTTCCAGGAGCCCGTCGTGGTACAGCTTTGACAAGATCGGGGACATGCCGTGGTACCTGAGCCCGCCAGCGTGGATTGAGGATGGGATGAACCCGCAGCCCAAAGTGTACATCTTCGCCATGGGAGTGATCTTCCCCTGGTCGCAGAAGTCATAGGCGTACTTGCCCCTGGTGAGGCTAGGGCAGGCGGCTGGCTCTACAGCGATTATCCTGGGGTTGGTCTTGCCTTGGATCTTGTCGCGCATGAACGGCCCCAAAAGGCCTCCAAGGTTTGAGCCGCCTCCGGCGCATCCGATTATGATGTCTGGGTACTCGTCAACCAGCTCGAGCTGCTTCTGCGCTTCAAGCCCTATTATGGACTGGTGAAGGAGAACCTGGTTCAAGACTGATCCCAGGACATACCTGGTGTCTGGCGTTGTCACAGCGGCTTCGACAGCTTCGCTTATGGCTGTTCCAAGGCTGCCTGTGCAGGTTGGATCAGCTTCCAAAATGATTGTGCCAGCGTGGGTGGTGGTGCTGGGGCTCTTTATGACCTTCGCGTTAAAGGTCTCCATTATCGCCTTGCGGTAAGGCTTCTGCTCGGCGCTTATCTTAACCATGAAAACTGTCAGCGGGACGCCGAAGAAGTTGGCGGCCACGGCAAGGGCTGTGCCCCACTGGCCTGCTCCGGTCTCAGTTGTGAGGTTCTTGATCCCCTGCTTCTTGTTGTAGTAGACCTGCGGGACAGCTGAGTTGAGCTTGTGGCTGCCGGAGGTGTTGTTCCCCTCATACTTGAAGTAGATCTTGGCGGGAGTGTCCAGCAGCTTCTCCAGCTGCCTGGCCCTGATCAAGGGAGAGGGGCGGTACATCCTGTAGATCTCGGCTATCTCTTCAGGGATGTCTATGAACGGCTCTGTCGCGAACTCCTGCCGGGCCAGCTCCTCAGCGAAGATAGGGAAGAAGTCCTCTGGCTTCGCCGGCTGATTGGTTGCTGGGTTCAGGTATGGATCCGGACGCTCTTTCATGTCCGCCAAAATGTTGTACCACTGCTTCGGCATCTCACTCTCGGGAAGGTTGATGCGGTTCGCGTCTTTGATAGACATTTGCAGCCATCCTTTCTTTGCCGGCAATCCGGCAGGTTTATTTTTTTGTTGACGAACGCTCAAATTGTTCGTCAGTATAGCTGGCAGTGCCTGGACAGGGAGCGAGCAAGAGCGCTGGGCTAAGGGATCCCAAAGTCTAAAACTTTGGGGCATGCAATCATTATGCCCAAAACGCAAAAAAGCCCTCTGCATAAAAATGCAGAGGGCGCATAAGCGCGGTGCCACCTCGGTTAATACTCTACCAGGCACGGGCCTAAGCCGATGCCTTCCTCCCTGTAACGCGGGAAACGCGTGTCCCCTACTCAGCAAAGCTTTTCAGATCCAGGCTCGCAAGACCATTCGGATGCCCGCCAATACAGCCTCGCACCAACCGGCTGCTCTCTGAAAAATCTTGGCATCGTACTTTTCTTGTTCATCGCCTTTAATTATAAACTGGGCTAGCCAGCCTTTAGAAAGATGATAGCATGCCAAAGAGGGGAAAGTCAACTGCCAATTTATGCCTGCAGGCGCTGGGGATTTGAATGCTAAAACTCAAAATAGGCTGGCTTTGCAATGGTTTTCAAAAACCCTTTCGGGGTTTAGCGGAAAAAGCCAGATAATTCTTGATTTGGATTTAAAGATAATTTAGAGACGTTTAAAGACGATATTTAGCTGGGCACAGGCTTGGGGGTAAAATATAAAAAAACGAAAGAAAAAAACACAAAAAAACAAACAAAAAAAACAAAAATCAAAAAGGGCTTGGCAACCGCGCACTGCCAAGCCCTAATATTCTTCGTCAGAGTTCATGAATCACAGAAGACTCCTATCGTTTTGCGCCAGAGGCGCTTTTGTCAGTTTTTTGATTTCTTGCAGACAGCTATGGCTATCCTGCATGAGACAAACAGAATAAGAAAGCTGGCCGCAACGCACCCAAGCGTCAACCAGGTTCTTGCTTGCTCCAACATGACAGCTGAAAGGAAGCGCTCTACCATAACAGCAAGAAAGTTGTTGTAGGCGATCATTAGTCCTGCTATGAGAGCTACAAAAGGCACTATCATCCAGTAGCGGGCCTTGTATCCGAACTTGAAAAGCAGCGGGTTTTGTATTCCTACTACGAGAGAGAAGAACAGAAGCGCAATCGCCAGCCCCATAGTCATAAGATTCAGCTCGAACGGGGTGCCCTGGGCCAGAGCGAACACAGTGTGCACGGCTATGCCAAGAAGGCATGTTGCCGCGAAAACCAGGAGCATATAGAGATACCGCCCAATGACAACGTGTTCTGTGGAGATGGCTTTGCAAAGGTTATGGCCTGGCTCGTTGCGCACAACGAAGATGGCGGGCAGGTAAAGCGCCGCTAGCCACCCTGCTGCGATGCTCAGCATGAACGCTGATGATGTCCAGAAAAACCCGAACGCCACCATGATCAGCGTCGCTGATATAAAGGTGTGCTGGTACCGCATGGCATGGAAGTCATGCTTTGCTATTTCTATAGCGTTGCTCATTATTTACCTCCTTGGCGCATATGCCAAGCTTTTTAAGGGTCCTTGAAACAAAGCAAGTCATTGAATCAAAGCAAGCCCTTGCCAAATTTGGATACGCGCTCGGTTCAAGCGAAAAGCCAATCGCTTCTTGCGATTGTTTTGTATGCCCGTACCGGGCCGGCTTTGTTGGATAGCGCCTGCCGCTCCCCAATGTTCAGCGCGTCCATATCGCGCTTGTACAGGCCTTTAATGCAACTTATTCAATGGCGCGCCAAAAGGTTCTGGATTATTAAAAAAATTTTTTTTATTTTGGCAGATCGCGCCGCTATGGCGCCAGCATTTGGGCAGGCTCTAAGCGTGTGCCGTGGTAAACTATAATCTTAGGGTTTAAAGCTAAACTTGGGGCGTTATCTG
This sequence comes from Clostridiales bacterium, assembly GCA_031270945.1. Taxonomy (GTDB): domain Bacteria; phylum Bacillota; class Clostridia; order Lachnospirales; family WQUN01; genus JAISWZ01. The sequence continues at coordinate 24,874 of JAISWZ010000682.1, forward strand.
ATACGCCCTCAGACAGGAGGTTCACATGTTCCCAGACAGGAATAACGAAAGAATGATGGAGCATTCCCGGATAAGGCGCCTTTTGCAGACGCTAGGGGGCGAATTCACTGTGCTTCAAGAGATCCGGATTGCAGACATTTATATGCGAGAGGGCAAATATCCGCGTCTAGACTCAGAATCCGGGGAATTCAGGCTTTTTGGCGCAGACGAGTATTGGGGAAAGCCCGACTCCTACTTTTCTTTCAAGACAGAGATAAAAGTGCCTGAAAGCATGGACGGGAAAGAGCTTCGCTTCGCTCTGTTCCCCAATCGGGACGGATCTTGGAATTGGGCGAATCCCCAGGGGCTGCTGGTTGTAAACGGGAAACCCTTGCAGGCCATGGACTCGAACCGCTCTCAGGTCACTTTGTCAAAAAATTGTGTGGCGGGAGACAAATATGAGATCTTCTTTGCCGCGTACACTGACAAAGTCTATTTTAACGCGCAGATCCTCTTTGACGCCAGGATCAGGACTGTATTGCCTGAAGTTGAGAGATTTTGCAAGGATCTGCAAGTTCCGTTTGATGTGGCTTTAAATCTGGGGTTGGATGACTACAGAAGGCAAGACATAATTCAGGCTGTAGGCGCGGCCTTGGGAATGCTGGAACTTAGGAAGGGCATAGGGCCAGAGTTTCTGGAGTCCCTTTCATCGGCAAGGGACTGGTTCCAAGAAAACTTTTATGGGCGCTATGGGAGCAAGGCTGAGGAAGCCCTGGTTTCCTGCATAGGCCATTCCCACATCGATGTGGCCTGGCTTTGGGATCTGGCGCAGACCAGGGACAAGACGCTTCGGACTTTCACAAGCGCGTTGCGGCTAATGGAGGAATGCCCAGACTTCTTGTTCATGTCCAGCCAGCCTCAGCTCTACCAGTTCATCAAGGAAGACAGCCCTGAGACGTTTGCGCGAATAAAGGAGAGGGTGCTGGAAGGGAGATTCGAAGCCGAGGGAGGCATGTGGCTTGAGGCAGACACCAACCTGGCTGGAGGAGAGAGCCTTATCCGGCAGTTCCTTTACGGCAAGGCGTTTTTCAAGTCAGAGTTTGGCGTGGACAACAGGATACTCTGGTTGCCAGACGTCTTCGGCTACAGCGCCGCTTTGCCTCAGATCATGAAAAAGTCGGGGATCGACTACTTCATGACAACGAAAATCAGCTGGAACGAGTACAACCAGATGCCGTTTGACACGTTTTTCTGGCAAGGAATCGATGGAAGCTCTGTCCTGGCGCACTTCATCCCTACGATGGATCTAGATCAGCCTGGCTTTATCACGACCTACAACGGCAACATAACAGCGTCGTCTGTCATGGGTGCCTGGAACCGCTACCAGCAGAAAGACCTGAACCGAAACGTCCTCATGTCCTATGGCTGGGGAGACGGAGGCGGCGGGCCTACCATTGACATGGTTGAGACCGGTCGGAGGCTGAAGAAAGGAGTGCCAGGCTGCCCCAGAGTTGAGTTTGAGACGGCGAGGACGTTTTTTGAAAGGCTTGAAGAGGATTTAAAGGGAAAGAGCGTCCCTCGCTGGGTTGGAGAGCTGTACTTCGAGTTCCACAGGGGCACCTACACTACAATGGGCAAGAACAAACTGCTTAACCGGAAGACCGAAAACCTTCTGCATGAGGCCGAATGGGCCCTAACCCTGGCCAATGCCATGTCTCTCTCCCTGGAATACCCAAAGGAAGCCTTGGACAAGGCTTGGAAGATTGTTCTTTTAAACCAGTTCCACGACATCCTTCCCGGATCATCGATAAAAGAAGTCTATGACCAGAGCTGGATCCAGTATGAAGAGGCGCAGACCATTTTGCATAAAGAGCTTGAGAAAGCCATGGGTGCAATTAACGGTTGCATTCTTCCTCCGGAAGGCGGCGTGTCCGCGCTTAACTCTTCGCCTTTTCCTGTTTCAGAGACAATGCTGGCTGATTTCAATCCAGGAAGCGATTTGGTAGATTTGCATGGCAATCCAGTGCTGGTCCAAGAGACGGCGGACGGGCGATGGGCGCTCGCGGCGCGGGATATCCCTGCAGGATCAGCCGTTGTTTTTAGGCATGGCTCAGGAGAGCCGGCTAATGCCGAGACTGTGCCTGAATTAAAAGTCACCGAAAAGAGTCTTGAAAACCGCTTTATCAGCGTTATGTTTAACGCCAACATGGAAATCTCGTCTCTAATAGAGAAAAGCTCTGGCGTTGATCTAGCTGATCCCCAAAAAAGCCTGTGCAGGCTGGTCGCTTACGATGACAGGCCTCACGGGGATGAGGCTTGGAACATCCAGGCTTATTACAAGGACATATCCTGGCGCACAGAGCTTGTCAGCTCAAGCGTCCTGGAAAGCGGCCCTTGCAGGGCCATTATAAGGGTCTCCAGAATGTATGGCGACAGTTCGATAATCCAAGACTTCATCCTGGGCGTGGACGCTAAAAGGCTTGACGTTCGCTTTTGGGTTGACTGGAAGCAAAGAAGGTGCCTTCTTAAGGCAGAGTTCCCTGTGCCAGTCAACGCGTCCAAGGCGACCTTTGACATCCAGTTTGGCAACATAGAAAGATCGACCCACAACAACACCCTTTGGGACTTTGCCCAGTTCGAGGTTTGCGGGCACAAATGGGCGGACATGGGCGACAGCGGAATGGGACTTTCCTTGCTAAGCGAAAGCAAGCATGGGTTTGGAGCTAAGGACGGAGTTCTCTCGCTGTCTCTTCTCAGAGGAACCACTCACCCCAATGAGTCCGCCGATCTGGGGATCCATGAGTTTTCCCTGTCTTTGTACCCCCACTCTGGAGAATGGAGGCAAGCCGAAACCATTTCCCAAGGCTACGCTTTCAACTGCCCTCTGAGGGCTTGGACAGGCGCCGGAGAGGGAAAAGCTCTCGCTTCGTCCCTTGCAGCCAGCGATCATGCAAACGTGATCATTGAGACAGCGAAAAGGGCAGAGGACGGGAATGGCTGGATATTTCGGATATTTGAAAGCCACAACAAGAAGACAGATTTTTCTATAACGTTTCTTAGGGCTTTAAAATTCGCAAGACTTGAAAGCCTAATGGAGTCTGGCGGAGAAGAGCTTGACGTGAATGGGCATGCCCTCAGGCTTTCCATCAAGCCTTATGAAATTTTGACTGTCAGGGCAAACTGGATATGAGCAAGCGCGACAAAAAGCGAACTCTTGATCAGGGCTTAGCCTATATCTGACAGCATTGCTTTTGTCTTGCGCAAATGCTATAATAGCGAGCGAAAGCAATCGAATTCAGGTTTGCCCCGGATTTCAGACGGGCAACATGCTTTTTCGACTCTCTCTGGACTGGAGGGATCCACTATCGTGCAGGACTATGTACGCTACTATTCCATAGCGGTAAACGAATACAATCGCGGCCATTACAATGAGTCGCTGGCGGCGGCAGACAAGGTTCTGGAAATAGCCAATGCGAATAGCGACAGCAACCATGAGCTTGGGTACCGTTCCAGCTCGCTTGAGGTCAAGGCGCATGCGTATGACGCCTTGGGCAGGCGCAGGGATGCCATATCCTGCTTGGAGGAAGCCATAGGCATTGACGAGAGAAGAACGGATGCCGATGAAGGGCAGGTCGCCACTTCATGCGTCAGCCTGGCAATAATTCTTTTGCAGCTAAACGAATCGGAAAAAGCGGTCGCTTACTGCGAGAGGGCAAGGCTCTCCTCTCTAAGGGGAACCCAGCTTACGGCAAAGCTCTTGAACATGGCGGCTGTGGTATACGGCTCTTCTGCGGTCAACAACTATGAGAAAGCCAAAACGCTCTTGATTAGGGCCAAAAAGATATCAGAAACAAACAAGGAAGATCCGCCCCATCAGTTGCTGATCTCCATAAGATGGCTTGGGTACATGATCGTCAATGGAGAGGATGACAGCGACAAGGCGCTTGAGATGTATGAATCCTGCTGGCGCTTGATTGAAAAGCACGGGCAGGATTACCTGGACCAAGAAGAGCTCTACCACTTGGTTTCATTCGCGTCGGCAACGCTGGGCGACCTTCTGGTGGATGACGAGTTCACTGATGAGCGGGTTGATCGCCACTTGAAATGGCTGACCCGGGGCATCCGGCCTGTGGCGGCGCTTTTGGACAGAAACGCGGCTGACGCAGCCATGGCTTGCTCCTATCTGGCCGCCATTTACCTCGCATTTGAAACGTCACTGGCCATTGACAAAACCGCAACCATCGAAAGAGCCAGAACCCTGTTGAAGCTCGTTACGGAAGGCCATATGGATCTTCAAGTCTGCGCCAGCGCCGAATGGCTGCTTGGGTATTTGCACACGCGCACCCCGAACTGGCCTGACGCCAACGACCTGTCTGCCATGCGTGGCTACAAGCACTTGAGAAGCGCCCTGAAAATCCTTGACGCATCAGGCCAAAACAAGAGCGCCTTATATGGTGTGGGAAGAGGCCTTGTTGGCGAGGTTCACCTAGCCAAGGGAGATCTCGCAAGGGCGGCCGCCGATTTCAAAGTTGCCGTAAGCATTTTGGAAGGAACTGCCCATCCCAACAACCAGGCAGTGGATCGCTATCGCAAGCTTTACGCCAAAGCGACCCAGGGCAGGGAAGAGGAATGAGCGATTTTGTTATGGGAGCTTCTTAGTCGGACAATGATCATCACAAAAGCGCGGCCTTTTTTCATCCCGCGTTCTCTTGGCCGATGGCGAAACCAAGACATTTCAGCGCCAACCCGCCTGAAGCCAGGCGGGCGCACTTTTAAGAATAGAAAGAAGGCAAAACCATCAACTCTCTTCAGTACGATCTGAATTACTCTTTAGGGGTTATGGCTTACCAATCCGGCTCCTATGAGAAAGCGCTGGATTGCGCCAACAAAGCTCTGCAGCACGTTAGCGCTACCCCTGCAAGCGACCGAGAGGCGGCATTCTACATTGACGCGATGGTTCTCAAGGGAAACTCGGCGGCAGGGCTTGGACGGCATGGCGACAGCATATCAGCCTTTGATAAGGCTATCAAGCTTGAAGAGAAAAGGGCTGATTCCGACCCGCTGAAATTTCCGACCATGTGCTTGAACATGGCAACCTCCCTGAAGAAAACCGGCAACATTAACAAGGCGCTCGTTTATGTAGGGAAAGCCAACATAGACTCATTGAAGGAAGACTCCGAATCAGCCTACTTGATGACCTGCGCCGCATCCATTTACTGGGTGTCCAAAAGCCAACGCAAAGCCAGGACATACATGGAAAAAGCCAAAGCGATACTTGACGTGTGCAAGTCGCCAACCCCGGACAATCTTATAGCCACATGCAGAATGCTAGGCGATTACTTGACGGACGTAGACAAGGAATACAAGTACGCTCTCAGGGTATTTGAAGACGGATGGGTTGCCGCTGAGAAATATGGGCTGAAAAAGTGTGAGGGCTTGGAACATGTTATACTTGCAACGTTTGCGGCTGGCGCGGCAAAGCGGGATTCAGGCAGCCAAAGAGGTCCTGAGCAGTTCAAGTGGCTTCGGCGCGTGGTCATGTCATCTTCCATAATCATTGACGCTGGCAATATCACAATGGAGCTTGCCAGCAGCTACATCGGATCCATTTTCGAGCTGTTCCAGCACACCTTCTCTATTGATGAATGCGCGACTATCAAGCGCATAACACGTTGCGCCAAGATTTTTGAGGGCGACCCCAATCCTTTGCCCACCGCTAAAGCGCGTTACGAAGCTGCCCATTTGATGGTGCAAGACTGCAATTGGCCATCCCCTGATGACCCGGCCTGCAGGAGGACATACAGGTTCTTGAAGAAATCTGTCAGAGGGCTCAAGGAGACGCTTTTGGACGACTCCGCATTTTACGGGGCTGGAAGGGGCTATCTTGGCAATTATCACTTGCTTGACGAAAGTTTTGTGGAAGCGGCGGCCGATTTCCAGGAGGCTATATTCATTACGACAGATTTGTTTGGCGAGGAAAGCAATCAAACCAAGCTCTATAAGGAGCTTTTGCGTATGGCTTTATACAGGATAGCAGAAGCGTAACGGGAAAAGAAGAGTAGAGGGAAAAAGAAAAATAGAAGGAAAAAGAAGAGTTGCAGGAAAAAGAAGAGTTGCGAGATAAATAAGAGTTGCGAAAAAAATAAAGCGCTTTTTCGTGCCACAAAGAACTGAAAGGGCGGATCGAGAAGACAAGGCTTTTCGATCCTTGAGTCAAGCCTTGGGATCCGCCCTTTTCTCATGAGGTGAAAACTATGTCTGCTGAAAGAGCAATTAAAGGCAAGGAATGTTTTGAGCAAAGCATCGCTCTTTTCACCGCCAGAAAACCCCAAGAGGCAGTGGCGTTGCTGGAGAAAGGCATGGCGGATTTCGGCGATGATTTTGAGGATTTTACCGAAAGATACATCTATTCCAATTTGCTGCACCACAAGTTCATCTTTCTTTCGATCTATGACGGCGATGCCGCAGCAGACGCAGCCAAAGAGTCCCTGAAGTTCGATGAGACTCTGGATTTCATTGACAGCGATGCGCAGGCGCTTGCTTACGCAAACACAGCCTACAAGCATATTTTTTTGGGCAACATTACCGAGGCTATCAGCATCGCTGACAAGATAGACCTCGATTCTCCCGAAATCAAAGAAAGCGACTTGGAGTCAAACGTGTACCAGATCTTGTTTGATGTTTACTCAAAATCCCAATATGGCTATGATTTCTCAAGATTCGAAAAGATCGCCAAGGAATTCATCAGCATTTGCAAAGAGGAAAGAAACGATATAATGCTTCTCGATATTTTCCGGATCATGTCCCAGGAGTATGCTCAGCGAGAGAATGCAACAGCAGCAATAGACATGTGCGAGAAGGGCTGGGAATTGGCGCGGAAGATCGGTTTTGGAAACGTCGATGCCGAAACGCTTTTGAAGCTGTGCTTGGCCGCTATTGCAACCTCTGAAGGCAGCGCTCTGGTCAAATGGAGCCGCAACACTCTTGAATGCATAAACGCCTTGCTTGATTACACGGATGTTTCAGTGCCTATGGCATCAGCTTACGTCATCGCCAACATCAACATCTTCAACCGCAAGCCATGCAATGACTTTATAACAATAAACCCATTGAACTTTCTCCCGGTGCTAGAAGGCCCTATCCTTGGCGCGACTCCGATCTTGGTTGCGCATGGGTACTGGCTTGTCGGCGTTTGGCTCTCCAAGAGCTCTGGCTGGTCTACGTCCAATGGGAGAAAAGCCTTTAGGCTTCTTAGAAAGGCTTTGAGAATGTTCAAAGATCAGCCAACTATCGACCGCGCCATTCACGCCCATGCAATAGGCCTTATTGCTGACTCTCACTTAGCCACGGGACAAGCCGCCTTGGCTGTGGAGGAATTCGCTGAGGCAGAGCGCATCATGTCAGAGGAGTGCGGGAAGGATGACCCTTTGACAAAGCAATACAGGGCTGGGCTGAAAAAGGCTTTGGCTCAGCAGTAAACCATAAGCCATGACATAAAGCCATGAACATAAAGCGCAAAATAAAAGCCATGCCCGCCAAAACAGGCATGGCTAAAAAAAGAGGCAAAAACAATGCTTGAAGAGACAAGAAGCAAGGTGCAACTGCTGCTTAGCCAAAGCCTTGCCTACTACAACTCAGGAAACTTAGGCGCCGCAATGAGCGCAACGAACAAGGCTCTGTCCTTGCTGAACAAGAACTCAAGCGATTCAGAAGAGCGGCGGTTCTACTCCAATTTCTTGAGCCAGAAGTATATCTTCATGGATGGAAACTTCGACCCAATAGCCAGAAAAAACGCTGCCGAAGAAGCCGTAGCGTATTATGAAAGCGTGCCAGATTCTGACAGCGTCGTGCAGCAAGCGGGCAATGACGCAAACATAGCTTACATTCACATCTGTTTAGGAAATATTAACAAAGCAGTCCACTACGCCAACAAAGTCAACATTGACTCGCCTGAGCTGCGCGGAAGCGACAACGCTCTATCGACATTTTTCATATTGGGCCGCGTATATCAATTTGCCAATGTAGACTTTGATTACGAAAGATTCAGAAAGATTCTTGATTTTTCCAGAGACAAGCTTGAAGGCAACAAGCTTAGGATGTATTTTCCGCAAAGCAAATTTAAGCCTGTCAGATTCAACAAGGCAAATTCCGAAATACCCATTTACATCACTAATCTTTTGCAAGTTTACACTCAGCTAAACAAATTGGATTTTATACAATACGGCCAAGCGTCAGACACTCCTTGGTGCGATAAGGGCTGGTCATTGATTAAGGCTGTCGGGATTGAAAACTGCGAAATAGATTCAGTGTTCTCGATATGCCAAGCGGCGACTATCTTCCCAGAATCCAAGTCAAGCGACACCCGCAAAAGATGGGGTTTCAACATGCTCGAATGCCTAAAGGCAATGTCAACTCAAGGCAAGCTGACACCGAAAATGGCTGAACATTATGTCTCTGCTCAATATCAAGTTTTCTTGGCAGATCCCAGAAACGATTTTTTGGCTTTAGATCCGCTGTTCTTTCTTGAAACGATTGAAACAAGCATTATCAACGCGCCTTGGGTTGCGCATGGATACTGGCTTTGCGGCTTTGGGCTGTCGAGAAGCAATGACTGGTCTTCACTCAAAGGCAGAAAGGCCTGCAGGTTGTTAAGCAAGGCTGTGAGATGGCTTAAGCTTAATGGCGCTGATGACCCAGCTTACGCTCACGCGCTTGGCCTTGTCGCTGACGCTCACTTAGCCCAGGGGCAAGTCGACTTGGCTATTGAGGAGTTCACTGAGGCGGAGCGCCTTATGTCAAAGCTGGTTGGAAAGGATCATGTTCTTTCAAAGCAGTACCAGGCTGGGCTGGAAAAGGCCTTGGCTCAGCAGTAAGCGCATAGGCCCAATTCTCCAGCGTGTCTTTCGATACCACAAAAAATAGCCGCGTTAGCCTGCGATAAATCAAACGAGGGATAAAGATGCTTGAAGAGATAAGAATCAAGGCCGAACAGTATTGCGCTCAAAGCATTAACTGCTGCACCGAAGGTAATTATGATATCGCATTGGAAATGTTGAACGAAGGCCAAGCTTTGCTCAACAAAGACTCGAATGACATAGACGAGCGTCGTCTATACTTTAAATTCTTGGTTGATCGGCATATCACTCTGGATGAAAGCAATAATCCACCAGACGCAAGAATCGCCGCTAAAGAAGCCATAAATTATTACGAGAAATTTCCAGATGAGGACGATATCCTTGTGCAAGCGGCACATGATTCGCACGTAGCTCGCATGCATGCCTATTTAGGCAACTTTTCCAAAGCTATCCACTATGCTGACAAGGTTGACATTGACTCTCCCAGAATACACACAAGCTACGCGATTTCAATCTTTTGGACTTTATCTCACGCATATCCACGAAATTATATCGGATATGACCATGACAGATTCAAAAAGATTCTTGTTTTTATCAAAGACGTTCTCGAAAGTGTTCGATTAAGAATAGATTATAATAACCCTCAAAATATCAAAGATTTCATTCCGCCAAGGTCTACCGAACATAGCGAAGAAAATTCCGAACACGACTTGGAATTTAGCATTGATAATCTTATGGAAATGTATTATGAACTCGAATCAATAGATTTTGAGCATTCAAGGCTGTCATCAGCGCTGTCTTGGAGCGAGAAAGGATGGGCATTGTCTCAAGAAGTCGGGCTTGAAAACTGCAATGCTTCACGGCTGCACTCGATATGCTTTAGCGCGTTGACATACGGCTCTAAGCTAGATGACAGCGGCATAAAATGGTGCTTCAGAGTCATCGATTGCCTAAAGGCAATGGTAGCTCAAGGCCAGATGTCCCTGATAATGGCTTTGACGTTTGCCGCAGTTCACAATCAGATTTTCTTGGCAAACCCCAGCAACGATTTCATTCAAATAGATCCCCTAATCTTTCTTGAACCGATAGAAAACGCAGCTTCTGCAGATATTTTTTTTGCGGCGCGTGAATACTGGCTTTGCGGCTTTTGGCTATCAAGAAGCAATAGCTGGTCTACGACTAGGGGCAAAAAAGCCTATAGGTTGTTAAGAAAGGCTTTGAGAGCGCTTACGCTTCAAAACGCTCAAAACGCAGTTTACGCTCACGGCTTGGCCTTGTCGCTGACGCTCACTTGGCCCAGGGGCAAGTCGACTTGGCTATTGAGGAATTCACGGAGGCGGAGCGCCTCATGTCAAAGTTGCATGGAAAGGATCATGTTCTGTCAAAACAGTATCAGGCTGGGCTGGCAAAGGCCTTGGCTCAGCAGTAAGCGCTTATGCCCGATTCTCCAGCGTGTCTTTCGATGCCACAAAAAAATAGCCGCGCTTTTCATTCAAGCGGTTGGCGCTCACGAGTGAAAAAGATGAAGTAATAATTCCTGGTGTTTTCACTCGCAAGAGGAAGGCCGCACCCGGAGACTTTACCGGCTTAAATCCCGAAATCCCTAAAGCGGCTCTTGGGATATGCACTAGTTACTTATATCGTGGCGCTAGCCAGCGATAAATCAAACGAGGGATAAAGATGCTTGAAGAGACAAGAATCAAGGCGGAACAACTTTTGGCTCAAAGCTATGACTTCTATCATGCAGAAAAATACGATATCGCATTGTCTTTGTTGAGCAAAGGGCAAGCTTTGCTCAACAAAGACTCTCATGAATTATACGAGCAACATCTCTACTTCGAATTTTTGAACAATAAATTTATAGTCATGTGCGCTGATATAGTCATGCATGAGTGCGCTGATAAAGAAAGCAGAAGAAAAGCAGCTGAAGAAGCCACAAAGTATGGCGCGTATTTGCCAGATGTTGATGACGTTCTCACGCAAGGGCCAAATGATACAAGCTTAGCTTTAATGCACGCCTATTTGGGCAATTTTCCTAAAGCGATACAGTATGCAAACAAGGTTGACATTGACTCGCCAGAATTACGCGCAAGCGACAACGCGCTTACCCTATTCATGACTTTGTTTCGCGTGTATGCGCAAATTAAAAGCGGCTACGATATTGACAGATTTAAGAACATTGCCTTTTTTATCATAGACATCTTCGAGAGCGTTAGGTTGGTAAAAGGGCATTCCCGAAACCCTCTCAATTTCGTTCAGCCAAGGTCGAGCCAGCTCAGCAAAGCAAATGCCCAATATGACCTGATATTTTATGTTGATGACCTTCTGGATATTTATCTCAAGCTTGCATCATTGGAGATTAAGCTATCAAGCCCGTTGTCATGCCTGTCTTGGTGCGGCAAAGCATGGGACTTGGCTCAAGAGGCCGGGTTTGATAGCTGCAATACTGACACTGTGCTCTCATTGTGCATATTCGCGTCGTCATGCGCTCGCTCTCAGCCAGTTGAATATCTCAGCGAATGGTGCGTCAATATTCTTGGCTGCTTAAAGGCAATGGTGGCTCAAGGCATGATGTCGCTGAAAATGGCTAGCTCTTATGTTTCTGCTCAAAATGTCGTTTTTTCAGATAACCCCAGCAACGATTTTCTTGTCATAAATCCCCTATTCTTTCTTGATACGATTGAAAACAGCGACTATCAAGACAAAGCATACGAGTTACCCTATGAATACTGGCTTTGCGGATTTTGGCTGTCACGGGGCAATAGCTGGTCCACACCCAAGGGAAGAAAAGCCTATAGGTTGTTAAGCAAGGCTTTGAGGGCGCTTACGCTTCAAAATGCTAAAAACACAGTTTACGCTCACGCCCTTGGCCTTATCGCTGACGCTCATTTAGCCAAGGGGGAAGTCGACTTGGCTGTTGAGGAATTCACTGAGGCGGAGCGTATTATGTCAAAGCTGCATGGAAAGGATCATGTTCTGTCAAAGCAGTACCAGGCTGGACTGGAAAAGGCCTTGGCTCAGATGTGATCTCTTTTGTTTACAGACGTTATGCCAGGAGCGCAAGCGCATGTCTCCAAATCATGCCACTTTTCAGTATAGCGCAAGCCAAAACAACGCTTTACTCGTTGGAAACGAGTATAGAGCAACGAGGTATACGCCGTGCTTAACAAAGCAAAAAATCAAGCGGAACAATTTTATACTCTCAGCTTAATACGCAGCACGGAAAAAAACTTCGACGCCGCATTGGAGATGACAAGAAATGGTCTATCCTTGCTTAACAAAAACTCGAGTGATCTAGCCGAGCGGCGTCTTTACTCCGATTTTTTGAATCAGCGGTTTTCTCTGTTTGAGTCGCGCGGAGACCTAGAATCCAAAACAAATGCCGCTGAAGAAGCCACAAAGTATTACGAGCAATTTTCTGAAGAGAAAGTTGCTGTAAAACAAATGCTAACTGTCATCGCCATAGCTCAAATGCACGCCTATTTAGGAAATATGCCTAAGGCGCTCTTCTACGCCAACAAAGTAAATATTGACTCTCCTGAATTTCAAAAAAGCGATTTTGCGCTTCCAGTCTGTTCTGGCTTGTTTCGCGTATATGTATTAGATCGCAACAGTTACGAACTTGACAGATTCAGGCAAATCCTTGTCATTGCCAAGGACTGCATTGAAAGCGCCAAGCTAAGCGCATATTCTAAAGATCAATCAAAGCCTAATAGCAATGCCTCAAATTCAAAATTCGATCCAAACTTTAGCGTGAATGGCCTTATGGAAACTTATGTAAATCTAGCAATAATAGACTTAAAATCAAACCTGTCATTAGGCATGTCTTGGAGCGACAAAGGATGGGCTTTGGCTCAAGAGGTCGGGATAGAACTCTGTGATATAGAACAGTTGTTTACTATTTGCTTAAGTGTGATATCATACTCTTATTCTCTGCCATTTGATCGCCTCAGAAAATGGTGTTTCAATATGTTCGATTGCTTGAAGATAATGGTAGCTTCAGGCAAGATGACAGCGAGAATGGCTGGATCTTACGTTGTTGCTCAGCAACTGGTTTTCTCATTAAACCCCAGCAACGATTTCATAGTTATGAACCCTTTTATCTTTCTTGAAGCGATAGACGCCCTTGACCCTCAAGACACAAATTTCGTTGTAGCGAATGAATCCTGGCTTTGCGGCTTTTGGCTATCGAGAAACAATAGCTGGTCCACGCCTCAGGGCAGAAAAGCCTACAGGTTCTTAAGCAAGGCTTTGAGAGTGTACAAGCTGGATGGCGTTCAAAACTCAGCTTACGCCCACGCGCTTGGCCTTGTCGCTGACGCACACTTAGCCCAGGGGAAAACTGCTTTGGCTGTTGATGAATTCACTGAAGCAAAGCGCCTTATGTCAAAGCTGCTTGGTGAGAATCACCCTCTGTCAAAGCAGTACCAGGCGGGGCTGGAGAAGGCTTTGGCTCAGGCTTGATCGATTTTTTGTTTCCAGATGCCATGCCATAGGGCTTCTGGAGCAAACACCCGGACTTTGGCAAGCCTCGGAATCAATTTTAGAATATGCTCTTAATTTCAAGACCAAAAAAACATACTGAGGTAAAAAACAATGCTAAAAGAGATACAAATCAAGGCGGAACAGTTATTGGCCCTAAGCTGCAAGCTCTGCACGGAAGGAAACCCCGATGACGCGTTGGCGGCATTGAGCAAAGGGCAAGCTTTGCTGGACAAATACTCGCGTGACATATCCGAGCGTCATCTCTACTTCAACTTCTTAAATGATCGATATAATTGCCTGTTTGAAAAGGTTGATGAAGAGGGCAGAAGAATTGCCGCTGAAGAAGCCACAAAGTATTACAACACTTTGCCACGCAATGCCAACATCATCGCGCAATGTGTGACTGACACAAGCGTAGCTCAGATGCACTCCTATTTGGGCAATATCCCCAAAGCAATCCACTATGCAAACAGGATTGACATAGACTCGCCAAAGCTTCGCGAAAGCAGCAAAGCGCTTTCAATATTTGTCGTTTTGTTTCGCTTATATCAAACAACAAATGTCGGCTATGCGATTGGCAGATTGAGAAAGATTCTCATTTTTATCAAAGACAATTTAGAGGGCGCAAAATTAAGGATAGATTCCAAAAATCCGCAAAACGAAAAATATTGCGTATCGCCACAGTCCAGTGCGCTCAAGAATGCAAATTCCAATCACGACCTAGCCTTTTGTGTTGATGATCTTTTAGAAGTTTACGCTAAACTCGCGAGATTAGATTTGGATCGTCCAGATCCGTCATCATGCTTGTCTTGGTGCGACAAAGGATGGGCTTTGGCTAAAGAGGCCGCACTTAAAAACTGCGATACTGACCATGTGTTCTCAATATGCACACGCGCTTTGACACGCTCTCGAGAAGAAGATTGCATCATAAAATGGTGCTGCAACACTCTCGATTGCTTGAAGGCAATGCTAGCTCAAAGCAAGTTGACAACGGATATGGCTAAATCTTATGTTATTGCTCAACGCATCCTTTTCTCGGCATGCCCCGGCAACGATTTCTTGGTTTTGAGCCCCCTAATCTTTCAGGAAACGATTGAAAATGACCCATCGATCGATGAGTTCTTTGTGGTGATTGAATGCTGGCTTTGCGGCTTTTTGCTATCGCGAGTCAATGGCTGGTCCAACCCCAAGGGCAGAGAAGCCTACAGTTTGATAAGCAAGTCTTTGAGACTGTTTGATCATGAGACAGTGGATAACGAAATTTACGCCCACGCGCTTGGTCTTTTCGCTGACGCTCACTTAGCTCAGGGGAAGGCCGCCTTGGCTGTTCAGCAATTCACGGAGGCGGAGCGCATTATTTCAGAGTTGCTTGGAAAGGATCATGTTCTGTCAAAGCAGTACCAGGCTGGGCTGGAAAAGGCCTTGGCGCAGACTTCGTAGTTTTTGGGGTTTGCGAAATAGAGCAAAGGTTCGCCTAGCAAGCACGATCCGATTTTAAACATAAACCCCTTTTATTGAAAAGCAGCCCGGAATGAAAATTCCGGGCTGCTTTTTTTGCGGGCTTTACTGGCCAATGGAGGGTGCCTTAAAGCCGCTCTGCGCCACCTCCATGGATAAGCATTCGGGTTGCTCATCATTTTCTTAGGCGATCCATCCCAAGTTCCTGCAACCTGCGCTTCACCGACAGGTGCCGCATTCCTGGCCAAAGAAATTTTTCTGTCGAGAGCGTTTAACAACTCATTAACAATAATTGAGAAATTGATAAACACCCTTGAACTAAACTGTTATCGCTGAAGAAAACATTGAATTGGCCGCCCTCAGAGGGGTTTAGCTTATCGGCAATTGATTATGGATATTGGTGGTAAACTGTTCGCGGTATTTTGTTGAGGGCATCGATAACCCATGTCCTATATCTGGTTCTGTTTCCGGTTCTGTTTCTTTCGATTAAAGCCGTAGCGTTCATGCTGTTTTTACTTGCAATACTAAATTTATATTATTTTATATATTTCGCTTCCGGACTCAAAGCAGTTGGCTGCATCAATAGATTTTTACATACAAAGAGCATATCCCAAAATTTGCGTCCAAGCATCGCGAAAAGTTTACTACACCTTTAGTGCATATCCCAAAATTATATCCGAGGCACCGGAAAAATCCGGCGTTGAAGCATTCGCCAGGATTTTTCCGGTGCCATTTCGGAATTTTGGGATATGCACTTAGTATTGGGATGCGCCCTAAAGGAGAGATAACATGGCGCAACACGCCCATGCAAAAAACAATGAAACCGCGGTTTCCAAGCGCATGGAACTGGATACGGCTGCTACGATGTTCCCGCTCGCTTTTTGTGACAGGCAGAGATCGCTCGTATATTTGACGGCTACAATGAACGAAAGCGTAGATCTGCAAAAGTTGCAGTTGGCGCTAAATAGACTCATAACAAGATTTCCATCTTTTTATGTTCGGCTTTGCCATGATAAATCAGGTTTTTTCTTTGAAAAAATGGATCATGCCCCGGTTATTTGTGAAGCATACGAAGAGAACAAGACTCTTTTCTTGTCGCTTGATGATCTCCTGATGTGCGCGTTTCGCGTGGTTGTGGCAGAAAATAGCATTACGCTCGTATACTTTCACGCTATATCAGACGGCTTCGGTGGAAGCGTGTTTTTGAAATCTCTGATTGCCGAGTATTTACATATTCGGTACGCCATATCCGTGCCCTGGTCTGAAGATATACTTTGCGCAAACGATGGGCCAAACTCTGAAGAGATCAAGGACGCGTACCTGGATATAGTTGGTGGTTCTTCAAAGTCTAATGATCTGTCGAACTCTTATTCCATAATTGGAACATCGGATGAAAAACTGCATATTACAGAGCTCACCTTAAAAACGGGCGAACTGCTTAGATGCGCCTGTGAATACGGCGTATCCCTTACCGCCTTGCTCTCGGGCATATTAACAACTGCACTATTTGATTTGCAGCGCTATGAAAACAGAGGGCATCAGGAAATTCGGCTTTCCATTCCTGTCGATTTAAGAAAACGGTTCCGCAGCATTACGTTGCGCAATTTTTCTATTCTCGTCACGGTTAACGCCGGAAAAGAGAAAACCCCGTTGCATGCATTGTGCCAATCATTCGACAAGCAATTAAAGGGAAATTTAAGCAACGAAAACTTGTCAGCTATAGCAACATCATATGTTAGGCTGGCAAGAAACAAGGTATTTGCAATTTTGCCTCTGTTTTTGAAGCGGTGGATGGTTCAAATGTATTTCTCCCTATCCCAAAGCGTAAACTGCATGACTTTTTCGAATCTAGGCGTATGGCAAATCCCAGATGACATGAAGCCTTATGTCGAGCGATGCAGCATGGTATTCAGCCCGAAGCCTACAGCGCCATATAGTTGCGGCGTAGTTACTGTCGGGAACACTTTGACGCTGACATTGGCAAGGAATATAAAAGAGCCTTTGCTGGAAGCGAGAGTTCTGAATGTTCTTAAAGGAGTAATTCTCAACACGTGACAGGAGGTTTTTGCATGAATAGTGATCTGACGGAAAATAGGGGCAGCTTGCCAAACTACTCCGAAGGCGAGGAAATTTTCCACGTATGCTCGCACGCTGTGGGAGTGCTTTTAGGAATCGGAATGATGATAACTGTCTTGGTCTGTTATCAAAACACCTTTCAGCTTATCTCAGGTGTTATATTCGGATTGTCGCTGATTATTTTGTACTCCGTTTCATGCACCTACCACGGCCTGTCAGCAAAGGGGCCAGAGCTTGAAGACAAGAAAAACTTCCAAGTAGTTGACCATTGCTCGATCACTTTATTGATTATAGGCACTCAAGCGCCTTTTGCCCTGTGCATATTGGAATCAGCAAAGTCAGGATTTGGATGGGCGATATATGGAGCTGTCTGCGCCATTGCCTGTCCAGTGATCATATTGAATATTCTTGACCTTAACAGGTTCAAAGCCGTTACCATGATAGGCTACTTTCTAATGGGCGGCTGCTTGCTCGTTGGAATGGATATATTGATACCTGCGCTTACATGGCAAGGATTTGCCTTGTTTATGGCAATCAAACTTTCGGAGCAAAAACATCAGGAAATCGTTTTCGCTCGTGAGCATAGTGCAATTCTTTTCACTCTTGATATAACGAGGATAACGAGGAGGAATGAAAATGAGCAAATTCATGATTGTGGCGGAGAGCGGGTCAGACATTCCAAAGGATTTGGCGGATCAGAATCGCATTCGGATTGTTCCGATGCATGTTTCATTTGGAAATGCCACAAAGGATGACATGACTTTTCCTACGGAGGAAGTGTTTGAGCATTACCGCAAAACAGGAGTCATCCCAAAAACCAGCGGATGCAATCCCGAAGACTTCGCGGTGGCCTTTGACGAGCTGCATCGCAGGTTTCCAGACAAGCACATACTTCACTTGGCGTATTCAGCGGTCACGACAGTCTCTTACCAGAGCGCTGTCATCGCTTCCGAAGGCAGGGATTACGTCACAAGCATTGACACGAAAAGCGTGTCTGCCGGACAGTCCACTGTGGTTCTGGCTGTTGCCCGCTACTTGGATGAGCACAAAGACTGCACGCTGAAAGACATAAAGAGCCACGTGTCAAAATTGGTCAACCGCATTCACATGGGTTTCATCCCTGAAGACCTCAACTACCTGAGAGTCGGCGGACGCGTGAGCAACGTGGCTTACCTGGGGGCAAAGATACTGAGCATCAAGCCCATGATAGAGATAATCGACGGCAAGCTCATGGCTGCCAAGAAATACAGAGGCAGCGCGCTTTCGATAGTCCCAAAGTTCATCCATGAGTTCACGGAGAAGCATCGGTTTGAAAAACAGAAAATCACATTGATTTACTCACTCGGCCTTGATCAAAGGGTTAGAGACGCCATGCTCTCGGCTGTTAAAGAAATCGGGTTTCGCGAGATACTCTGGATCAAAGCCGGATGCGTCATCTCCACCCACAGCGGCCCTAACGGGTTCGGCATCGCAGGGTTTTCAGAGGCGTAAGATCCATCGCATACAGAAGAACGCTCAAATGCGGACTTTTCACCGTTGCCCGCCTTTGAAGCTAGGCAGACCCTCTATCTCAATCAATTAAAGTTTCAACAACTCGAACACAACGTCAAAATCGAACGCAACGTCAAAATCGACGCTGCGTTCGATTTATTTTTTTGCCTTGAATCTTTGGTAGCGGGTAAATTGGCAGCCAAATTTTTATCATATCTTGAGCTTGACCGTAAACACGGAGCCCTCTTTAGGTTTGCTTTCAACCGCTATTTTTCCCCCTACGATCTCTATAACCTTTTTTACCAATGAGAGACCTAACCCATTTCCTTCGGTTGAGTGAGATGTGTCGCCCTGATAGAACTTGTCAAAAATCCGAACAGCGATCTCCTCATCCATTCCACACCCTGAATCTTTTATCTTTACAACGATAAAAGATTCTTCTTGATAAGAGGTTATCCTTATAACGCCTCCCGGCTCAGTAAACTTTATGGCGTTCGATATCAAGTTGTTCCATACTATTTCAAGCAGAGACTCGTCCGAATTTACAATGACATCCTGGACGTCAATCTGTAAGTCAATGCCTTTTTGCTGCCATGAATCCATAAAAAACAAGGCGCAGTGCCGGAGCTGCTCTCCAAGCTGGTAGGCTTTAGGCAGAGGGGTGATTTCCTGGTTTTCAAGCTTGGACAGCTTCAAGATATTTTCAACCATCACAGATAGCCTTTTCGAAGCGGAAACCACGATATCCGCGTACTCATCGCGTTGCTCCACGGACAGATCAGGGGCTTTCAGAGCCTTGGCGTAACTCTGTATAATGGAGAGAGGAGATTTTATCTCATGGGACACATTTGAGATAAAATTGTTCTTAAACATTTCCACACTGCTAAGTTCTTCCGCCATTTTATTAAAGTCCTCAACTAAAACATCAATTTGACCTTTCTTTCCGCTTCTGCGAGTCGGCTCTATTCTGACGCTGAAATCGCCTCCTGTAATTTTCCTCGCAGCTTTGGTGATTTTATGCAACGGTCTGTCAAATAGATATTTTCTTGTGATGCTTAAAATTATCGTGCAGAAAAAGCAATTGATAGCGACATAGTACGTCAGAACGCCAACAAGAGTCAGTGTTTGGCCAAACCAAATGTCTAAGATAAAGGCCTCTCCTACTGTGATAGACGAAACAATGGCGAGAATCCCCAGATATGAGCTAGTGGAAACATAGCTGGTATTAATGCGCTCGCCCCGTTTCCTAGCCATTCGATCAAGGATTTCCCTCAATCTAGGATCGCATTTTTTCCAAAGCCACGCACGTATACTTCTCAATATATCGCCCCATTGTTTCCGAAACCACGCACGTAAACCTCTCGCTTTATCGCCCCATTGTTTCCAAAGCCGCGCACAGAAACCACTCACTTTAGCGCCGCCATGTTTCCAAAGCCATTTACGGAAGCCTCTCACTTTAGCACCGCCTTGTATCCAAAGCCATGCACGGTAACAATCTCAAAATCGGCGCAGTTCAAAAACTTATTGCGAAGCTTGGTAATATATACGTCTACCGTGCGCAGTCCTGTAACGCTTTCAAGCCCCCAATACTCATCAAGCAATTCGCTGCGAGTAAATATCTTTTTCGGATACGATAGGAGCTTGCAAAGAACATGAAACTCTCTAGGCAGCAATGGGATTTCGTTGCCGTCATGATATGCCGTCATCTCATCTTTTACCAAGACCAGACTTCCTACTGTTAGCTTGTTTTCAGATGAGATATTAACGCGCCTAAGCAAAGCCCCCACGCGCAAGACCATCTCGTCCATATCCACGGGTTTTACCATATAATCGTCAATGCCAATGCGAAACCCTTTTTGCTTCGAAGTAAAGTCGCCTAATGAAGTGATGAACAAAATTGGGATCGCGCTGTTCTGCTCGCGTATTGTTTTCGCAAATTGAAAGCCGTCCTCTTCTGGCATCATAATGTCTGAGATGATCAAATGATATGTAGAAGCAAACATTATATTGTACGCTTCTATAGGATTGGCGCATCCCTGTACATGATAATTGTTTTTTGTCAGATATTTGCAAATTATTTGATTTAGCTTCAAGTCATCTTCAACTACAAGTATGTTCGTCATGGCGAATCCTCCGATTTGTCCCCACTATATAATACAGTTTTTGATGGTCATCATCGCGCGTGGCCCGCTTCTCTGGCAAAACTGGCGTTTTTGGCGCAAAACAAACCTTTTCAACAAGCGGCCATCCTTTATAATTTATTATATCATATCAATTAGGAATAGCAATACTATGCATAACAGGATCTTCTGCTATACTAGCGAGCTAAAACATCAGGAAAATTAGCTCATTTCTGTCGCTCGCGATCATGCACCCGCTCGATTTGAAAGTTCAGTTCTTTTTACTCGCTAGCGATATTATATATGTTCGGACTAATAACGTCAAGTTGTTGAGGACATTGTCAACTTCTCTTCCACTCGCCATCATATATGAAGTTAATATGAATAAAACTCCTGAATGCATTCAGAATCATGCCTAGATGCTCTTAACGCAAACAAAGCAGGAAAAGCTTTTGGACAAGCTTTTCCTGCGGATTTAGTAAGCGCTGGTTTTAATTTTTGAATTTGCTTTTAATTCAATCAAGCCCTATATCTTTGAATTTGCTTTTAGTTCAAGCAAGCCCTATCTCGTTGAATTTGCCTTAAATTCAAGCAAGCCCTATCTCTTTGAATTTGCTTTTAATTCAAGCAAGCCCTATCTTTTTGAATTTGGTTTTTATTTCAAGCAAGCCCTATGTCTTTAAATTTGGTTTTAAGCTTTCGTAAATCCGCCGCAGTTGGGAATGCTAAGTTCAAGTCTATGCCAAAGGAGTCCATCAGCAGCTTGGCGTCACCTAGCGTTTCTGACAGGCGATACATGTTAGCATAGAACTTCACTGCGCGAATGCTCAACAATGAATTCCTGACTGACGCTATCGGAAATTCATCCGCTTTTATGTCTATTCCGCCATGATTTTCGACTCTCAACTGCATAATTCTTATTATCACCAGAGCTATGTGCGATATAAGGCACGTTGCCTTTATCTCCGTCTCATCAGGCTTATCAGAAATTAGGCTAAAAATCATTTTGGCCCTCTTGCTGGCTTTATCAATGACCTTTGAGTTGTAAATCTCGACGATCTCTACAGCTGGCTTGATAGCCTTATGAGATACCAGCGTACGGCACCCTAATATTTTAGAATCCAGCTCATCTGTTTTTTTGCCAGTATTATTAGGGCTTGAGCTCTTGATCTTCTCATATTCCTTGTCCCAGTAGCCAATTACCCTTTCGCCTGAGTCTAGAAGCTTCCACTTGGCTTTAAAGGTTCTTTCTTTGTTGTAAACATAGCCTTCGCTATCAGCAAGCCATTTCTTTATATCCTTTGCCCGCAAGTTTTTCGAGACGATATAGCCATATCCCTTGTCTTGCCATTCCTCAAGGTTTTCAGCATTGTTCAATCTGCCGCAAGGAACGATAACGCAATCTTTACCCTTCGTCTTAGATAGCGCCGTTTCAGAAAACACCGGTGGCGAATAACAGCCAGACAAAATGTCAAAGTCAAAAGGGATTCCAAACTCGTCTACCAAAATCGCAATCTGCTTTTCATAAACAAAGCGGGTCTTGTCCTCATCGCGACTTGTGTCCAATTCAATCTCCGCGTCAATGACATCTCCGTACAGTATTCCGCTTCTTTTAAAGCTTTTGTTTATCCTTCCGTTCATGCGCATGACAATAGCGTCAGACATCTCGCTTATGTATTCTAAAGCCTTTAGAATATCCTCAGCAGACCCAATCTTCACAACTGGGAATAGCTCCAAGTTTTGGTTCATGAAACTGTCAATCAAGTTGCCATGCCTCAAAATCCTGTCAATTACAAGCTTTTTGAGGATTCCCTGTATGTCAAGCTCCGTCTTGAGCTTGCTCTCGTACACCACACTGGAAATGCCTAAGGCTTCATATATGCTATCTATCAAAAACCATCCCAAGTTTTGCACTACAGTATAGGCAGGCGCGTTGGATATCGCTTGAGAAAGCGGGACTTCATACGCAATAGACTTGCCATTTGCCATTTCCGCAAGGCTTGGTATAAGCGGTTCCCCTCTTTTGAAAGATTCTCTCAATCTCTCCAGGTAATTGGGTTGCCCGTCATCAAAATCGGATAGCGGCCCAATGTTTTTTACAACCATTTTCTTATTCTTAACTTTGCCCTCTTCGGTTACGCTATAGCTTTGAACAACTCTCAGGTGAAATTCGCCATTTAATTTGGAGCATTCAATATGCAAATGCACCCCTCATTTCTTTTTGGAGTATGCCCCCAAATTTTATAGTTCAAAAAAGTCCCGCGCAGACTTCAGTTCCGTGCTTTTCAGACCTTAAACTTAAATTTTTACAGTCATTTTTATGTAAGCGCGGTCTTTTCAATTCGACTTTATTATGCTCTAATTCTTTTCACTTGTCAAGCTTCGCCCCTGAGATTACCGGTACCGGATTCCAGGTTGCTTTTCCCTTTCATTCATGTTATACTTTTGAGCGAAAATAGCTATGCTTGCGAAAGCGCGTTTCTTTTCGCCCGCTGGCATAACGCGCGAGATCTTCGTGATCCTGCGGGGCTTGGCGAGCTGTAAAACGCTCTGAGTTTTTGTCACAAAGGAGGCAGTTCATGGTATACAGCATTAAAGAATACGAGGACTTATGCTCTGAGGCAACCAGCCTCATTGTGGAAGACAATGAAAAAAGCTTGGAAATCTTTAATAAGCTGCTAGAGGATCTCGACCCGAAATCTCCAGACAACAAAATCTTAATGGGCCGCTGCAGCGTCTTGCATCAGCTCGTCGTAGCTTATATAGCCGCTGGAAAACACGCTGAAGCGATTCAAGCCACGGATGAAATCGAGAAGCTTGTCAAAACCGTAAAATTTTCGGATGACCTCTTAAAGTGCCAGCTTATCGTCGACATGGCGATGCTGATGGCATCCGTGGGTGAGCACGACATAGCTCTTAAGTTGGCTGACCTCGCTGACCCTTATTCCCTGAAGAACAACCTTTCGGCTGCGGACTGGATGCTTCTGCTTTCAATGATCTACTTGTCAAATCCAAAGGGCAGCATCCAAAAAGCCAAAAGGTCTTTAATCACCGCCATATCCATCTATAGCCGCCACAAGAACGAACACGCCGACTGCATGCTTGAGTCCTGCATCATTCTTTCCCTAATCGCAGATCAGGGCGATCAAGACAATGACAAAGCGCTTTCGTACTGCAACACCGCTTGGGCTTACGCAGAAAAGGCCGGCTTAAATCTTTGCTCTCCTCAAAAGCTATACCTCATCTGCGTTATCGCATATACAAAGCTGAGCCTTCACAACGATTTCGCTCTTTGGTCGCTCCGATGCCTGCCTATCCTGGCAACGCTTCTGGACGAGGAAACAGTGCCCTATGACATTTCCGTATTTTTCATCTTCGCAAACAACCTGCACCTAATGCGCGAGCAATATCTCGACAGAACCTGCACTCCGGCCAGAGTGGCGAAAGCTCTGAAAATCCTGTCGGAGATCACCATAAAAAGCAAGCTCTTCAACGGTCTAGGCTTTTGGCTCTCAGAAGTCACAAACGGCAGACCTGCCCCTTTCGAAATGGAAACCCGGCTGCTTGACCGGATGGAAGACGAGCTGAAGTATCTCCTATCCTACCGTCTGCTGACTCACTACTGCCTCTCCAAAGAGATCCGTAACATCCCTGAGATTTTCATTGAGGAAAAGGAAAGGAAGCCTCTTCCGGAAAGGCGCAGGTACTGAGCGCATAACCCAAAATTCCTCCAGCGGCACTGGAAAAGGCTTGCGATGCTTTAATGCGTGGCTTTTCCGAGCCCTAAAATTAGTTTTGGGATATACTCTAACGCAAAGGGCTGCGGCAACCCGCAGCCCCCCAGCGCTGCCTTCTCGCAAGCCAGCGCCTCTATCCACAACCCACCTTGGATGTTACCCTTACTTATAGCCGTATGCCCCCATCTACTGAACTTAAATTTACTAATTCCTTGTTTTCAAGCCATTTGCGGCTAGCTGCAAACCATGACAAATCGTTCACACTAATATTTAATTAAATCACGATGTCGGCTTTCGCTTTTTATTCTCAACTCTTCCATATGTTAGGGATCATTAACAATTTTGCGCATATTGAAGTATTGCTTTTGAAAGAATCCTATGCTATTATGGTTACTGCAACGTCTGAGTTTAACCAATGATATCGGTGCCCGCATGCGCCGTTCCCCGCGTTTGCATTGACGCGCCTATCCTATGCCCGGTTCCCTTCAAGCTGGGTGGATTGAGAAAATACATATGCAAAACCCGTGCAAAGCCTGTAAATTTTATGTCAAGCGCCGAAATCATGATGTCTTTCATCTTTCTACAGGGCGGTCTCCTATTAATTCAGGTGGGCAAAGATGAAACAATGCTTTATGACTTTTGGCCTCAACACATAAAATCAATGGGTTGGTTTGGCTCATACGCATTTCTCAATATGAACGCAACGTCACTTAGTGCATATTCCAAAATTCCAAAAAAGGCGCGGTGAAAGTCATCGCGATGCTTTAACGCGTGACTTTCACAAGCCATAAATTTAATTTTGGGATATGCTCTTAGTGCATATCCCAAAATTCCTGCTACGGCTTTTTAAGCCGGTTAAGTTTGGGATATGCTCTTGGCGTGAATCTTCAAGTGCAGGGGGCTCTTGGGATTGCGCCTTACATCACATTTTTAAAGGGGGGATCACTTTGACTTTGGAAGACGTTTACGCAGACATTGACCAGCAAATCCGTGACGGCAACCCTTTGGCCGACTATTTGATCGAGAACAGGGATCAGGTAGCCTTATCGCTCTTTTATGAAGCGGAAGAGCGCTTGGAAGACATAAGAAGGATTCGGGGCAGATCTTTAAATCTGGAAGGCCAAAGCGCGTCTATAGCATAGAGCGGGGTTGCGACAATATATACAATCATTAGCGAACTTCCAATCGTATGCAAATTTGTCGCACACAGGCAGGAAATAACGCGTTAGCGTTTCTTCCTGCCTTTTTTCGTTCTTTGAAAAACTGGACGTGAGACTGTTTATCCCAAACTAATTCCATTTGTCACCATCTTTTGCAATTCGCGTCACTAATACCCATAAACAAGCGCAGACGATGCAGCGCAGAATTTCGCCTATTGCTTTTCGAGTTTTTTCGTGTTACCATTAATCATCAGCATTCGATCTAATTCCCTATAATTCGTCATCCAGGCGCAACCGCCTGCGCAAGGCGCCCTTAATTCCTAGAACATGGCATAATCTAAGATTGCCGAATACCTGGCCTTTTCAGCGCTCGGACTATGCTTGAAACACCTGCAAGCAGCAATTAGTGCATATCCCAAAATTCCGAAATGGCACCGGAAAAATCCTGGCGAATGCTTCAACGCCGGATTTTTCCGGTGCCTCGGATATAATTTTGGGATATGCACTTATTACGCAATCATTTGAGGTGAAGAAAATGGATAACACAGTTGAAGCCATGTCCCGGCTCTTAAATGGCATGAATGCCTCTGGGCGTGGCGATGACACAACAGCTCTAGGCTTTTATGATGAAGTGCTTCAAGAGCTTCCAACAAGCGATACAGAGCCTCTAATGAAAATTTTCTGGTCGCTCGCAGCAGAATCAAAGGGCAACATATTGGAAAAGCAAGGCTTTCACAATGAAGCCAAGCGCCAGCTGGACATGGCTACGCAAGCAAGGGAAAGCACCATATTTGAAGACAAGCAGCTGGAAGTCCAATCATACGTCGAGACAGCTATACTGTATGACGCGTCAGGCCAAGTGGATAAGGCGATCGCTTGCGCGGACAAAGTGAATGCATCTGTGATAGAAGACAAAGAGGTTGCAGGCGACTTTTGCTTTGCCATGGCCGCGATCTACTCCAAGCGGCCTGAAACGAGAGGCAAATCGAAAAAAGCCCTTTTAGACGCCATGTCCAATCTTGAAAAAAACGAAGTGTCCAACATCGACAAGCTCATTCAAGTCCATGAATTCCTGGCCAGGCTTTCAGCAAATGATCGTGAGGAAGCCAGCGCTTTGTGCACCTCAGCCTGGGCGCGTGTTGAACGGGTCGGAATCGAGCATGTAGATCTTGCAATCTTGCATCCTTTCTGCTTGTACGCCTTCGACACCTCGCCTGAGAAGGAGATTCTGGCGTGGCACCAGCATCGGGCCATCCTGGCCGAAAGGATGCTGGAAGTTGGATATGAGCCCTTTGGCGCCGCCAACCTCTACGTCATAGCCAAGTCAATCGAATTCGTCACAAACTTAAAGGAAAACAAGCCTGCGGATGCAAGCCTCGTTTCAAAGTGCCTGAAAGTGTTTGAGAACCATCCCAGGGTCAGCATCACTCACTTGGCTTTCGCGCTATGGCTGCAGGGCTATGAGCTTTCAAAGGACAGCTCCTGGCCGACAGACTGCTTGAACACAAAGAAAGCCGCCAGGCTCTTGAAGAAGGCTGTGCATATGCTAAAAGATGACGGCTTGTCTGGCACCCCGGTTTTCGCCAGCGCCCAGGGGCTTATCGCAGACACCTATTTCGCCAGCGAAGATTACGCAAGTGCCGCCACCCTGTATGAAGAGGCAAAAAACATACTGACTCCGTCTTACGCTAGCGATAACTGCTTGATCCAGCGGTATGCCAGCAAGATAGAGCAGGCTCAGGACATCCTGGACATGCTCGTGGAAACTACGCTATAAGCGCATATCCAAAAATTTATCTTAGAGCGCTGGAAAAGCACGCGTTAAAGCATCGCATGCCTTTTTCAGCGCCAATCCAGGAATTTTAGTATTCACCAAAAGAGCCGCCCAGCGGCTCTTTTTTGTTACAAAATGATTAGGGCTGAGTTAAAAACATGTGGTTTCACTTGACAGCGCCTGTTTGATTGAGTACAATATAATTGTTTTCAATTTTAATAGTCAAACAGCGAAGGAGGAACACAATGCCCATTTACGATTTCACTGTCAAGGGCGCTGACGGCAAGGATGTCAGCCTGTCCGCCTACAAGGGCAAAGTCCTGCTTGTGGTCAACACTGCCACTGCATGCGGCTTCACCCCGCAGTACAAGGGGCTTCAGGAGCTCTACGACAAGCTCAAAGGTCGCGGCGTCGAAATCCTGGACTTTCCCTGCAACCAGTTCGGGCACCAAGCGCCTGGCTCGGATGAGGAGATCGGCAGCTTCTGCGAGATGAAGTACCACACTACGTTCCCCCGCTTCAAAAAGATAGACGTCAATGGCGAGAGCGCGGATCCCTTGTACAAATGGCTCAAGAGCAAGAAAGGCGGCGTGTTTGGCGACAACATCAAGTGGAACTTCTCGAAGTTCATAATCGACAAAAATGGCGAGGTCGCTGGCCGCTTCCCTTCAACCACAACGCCAGCCGCTCTTGAGAGCGAGCTGGAAAAACTGCTGTGATATGCTGATTTTTAGCGCATGAATAGCCACGGCTCAACGACGTTCACAACCGATCATTAGCAAACCAGACGGCTGTCCTTAGGGTAGCCGTCTGGTTTTCGTGTCGCAAAATGAACGCCCTATAAATTGTCGAATTATTGATAATAAATGTAAAACACATTGCTTCCTAGCGAAATTTTAAAACGTATTGCTATTGCCTTAGCTGTATGCTAAGATAAAGGCATATCCCAATTATCGTGAAAGAATACCCGTTGGGTTGCTCTGGATTGCTCTTATAAACTCTTTTCCGCGCACAAAAAATCCGCGTTTGAAAGTGGCGGCGGCTCAAAGCCTTCACGCAATCCGGATAGGGGTAAAGCGGCATTTCTGGTTTCATTATAGATACGCAAGAGGTGAATACATGGACGATTATGAAAAATTGGCAAAATCATATTATGACGAGGCCATAAAAGCCGTGCAGGACGGCAATCCCAGCAAAGGCTTGACGTTGCTTGCGATGGCTTGTGACAATATCAAAGACGATTCCCAGAGCGCTCTGTATTTGAAGATCCTTTCCCTGCAAGACGAAATACAAGATAGCCTCGATGATTCCCAGGTTTCGGAGGAACGCCGCGAGACCCTTAAAGGCAGGGAAGCGCGCAAGGAGTCTCAGTCTCTGGAAACCAAGATCGAAGAGCTGACCGCTCTAATCAACGCCGAAAAAGTAGCTAAATCGATCAAATACGCAGAGAGCATAGACACTTCATCCGACATGGGCAATACTCCGGTTGCCGCCGACTTTTGGCTGGCTTTGGCCAGGGCTTACCTGCAAAGGCCTGAAACGCATTCGGCTAAAGCCAAAAAGGCTATTATTAAAGCGAAATCCGTGCTTGAGAGTTGCAATGGCGCAGACCCTAGCCTCATGATAAGGATATATGTCGATCTGTCGATTGTAGCCATGTCAAATGATAGCGCTCTGGTAGATAAGCAATTGATCATCGGCTATTGCAAAAAGGCCTGGGAGCTTGCTGGAGAGATTGGGTATGATAGCTGCGACGCCGTTGACCTGTACTCGGTCTGCACATTCGCAAGCACATTCGATCCCGATCACGAAAAAATGTGGAGCACCCGCTCGCTGCAAGCGGCGGCAGAAATGCTGGATAGCGGCAAAAGCCCTTTTGATAGCGCAAAAATGTACGCCAAGTCCTTCAAAGACTTTTTTCAAGTCGGCGGTGACATGCACAATCTTATGCTGGACAAGCACGTGTTTGAATGCATAAAGATACTGGAGAGCCAGCCTTCGCTTGATGATAACGACAACTTCGACCTGGCCATCGCCTATTGGCTTGCATGCTACGTTCGAACACACGAGAAATTTTGGCCTCGCGACAACCCCAGCACCGAAAAAACCCAGCGCATGCTTAAGCATGCAGTCCGGCTTCTGAAAGCGCAAGACCGCGCAGACATATCAGAAAAGGACAGAGAGACCTGCGACGTAATGCGTGCCTTAGCCCACAGCTACATCTCAACGCCTTACTTGGGAATAGGAAGAAACGACCTGTCCGACAACGAATTGCACAAGGCTATAAGGATAATGAACAAATATAAAGGTAATCCAGACACTCAAATAACTCTTGACATTCTAAAGAAAGGCCTTAGCAAGCACTTTGGGGAAGAGTAAAGCTATTAGGAGCATAAAACAAATTCCTGATTTTCCGAGCCCTAAGATTAATTTGGGATATGCTCTTGGGTTATTTGAGCTTCTCGCTTTTGATAAACACGCTTTGCATTCCAGACTGGTTTTCTAGATCATGGGCATGCTCTTGCGTAGAATTGCTACATACGCTCGTGATGCAACGCATCTCCAAATTTTAGGATGTGCTCTTAGCTCGATTCAATCAAGAACGAGGTTATAGCTTAACCGAGATCTGGCCGTAAATACAGGGCCAGGGGCAAGCCGATCACGGCTGACCCCTGGCCTTGTAGATTAGGTGCGTTGCCTACGGCGAAACGTCATAACCGGAGTAATTTCCAGTTTAAATTTACGAAATAATTAATAAATTCTTTTAATTGTGTAATAACGCGCAAAACCGCCAGACAAGCT
>JAISWZ010000683.1 GCA_031270945.1 Clostridiales bacterium
TATCTCTTGTTGAACCCTTCGTGGGTGCTGTACAAGTCAAAGGCAGACCATGTGCAGTACCCAATCATTTCCACGCCTTCTTCAACTGCTTCCTTCATGCGCGATATGTATCCGCGAAGGTATTCAATCCTGCTTTCGTCATGGATCTGCCCGTCCGGGGAGAGCGTATCCCTGTGTCCCAGCCCGTTCTCAAGCACCAATAGCGGCATCTGGTACCTGTGCCAGTATTCGTTGAGCATGCGCTTCAAGGCGTAAGGATCTATTTCCCAGCCCCATTCAGTGCGGCTAACGTAGGGGTTTTGAACTGCCGAAAGGTACCCTTCCCTCTTTTTTCCTGCCTTCACCAATGCTGAAGAGTAGCAGGTGAAGGAAAGAAAGTCCGGCTCCGCCCTTGACAAAATCTCCAGATCTCCAGGCGCTATAAGCTCCCTGGCGTCAAAACCCCGCTTGTTCAAGAAGTGGTGATTGTACTGCTTCCGGCAAAAGATGTCTCCGTAGTCGTAAAAGATCGTCTGCCAGGTTTCATCGCACGCCTCAACATCCTTTGGATCGCAGGTGGCAGGGTAAAGGGTCAGGCCCAAGTTGTTGCCAGCCACTTTCGCCAGCGGATCACAGTCGTGTATTATCCTTGTTGCCAAAGCCCAACACAAGACAGAATTGTGCTCGCCCAAAAACTCCTCTCTGGCGTCCTTGGGCTCATAGCCTGAAACATACTCAACCATCCCAAGGGCCAGGGAGTTTTGCTCGTTAAAGGGAATGTAGTACTTGATTCGCCCCTTGAACCTGGTTGCCACTGTCTCCACGAAGCGGCAGTAATGCTTTACTATCTCGCGATCGCAAAAGCCCTTGCACTTCTCGCTTAGCTTCGCTGGCATGTCATAGGCGTACAAAGTGCAGATAGGAACAATCCCCTCTTTTTCAAGCGCGGACAGCATCCTATCATAAAAGGCCAAGCCCTCTTCGTTTGGACTGTCCTCGTCCCCGTTTGGGAATATCCTGGTCCATGCCATGCTGAAGCGGTAAGTCTTAAGCCCCAGCTTTCCCAAGAGCGCAATGTCTTCGTCCAAGTGGCCGTAATGATCCGAGGCGGTCTTAAAGTCAGAGAAGTTTGCTTCAGCGTTCGCGAACGGCCCGGCATTGACCCTGATGTCAGCTATCGACACCCCAGCGCCGCCCTTGTCCCGTCCGCCTTCAAATTGCTGGGCGTTTGTTGATGATCCCCAAAGAAAGTCTTTTGGAAAAGGCATGGTTTCCTCCTTCGGGCATAACCCATGCGATAGGCTACGCCCCTGTTTTTCTAATGCGAAATTTCAAGAAACAGCAGCCGCCTCTTGGGCCGCCGCTTCCCGTTCCTCTTTAAGCGCCATGGCATCGCTCGCCTTGAAAAACGGGAAATATATCACAACGCTTATAGCGCAAGCGATTATCAGGAAAAAGCCAAGGGACAGCCCCCCGCCAAGAAGGAATCCCGCTATTGGCCCAGGTATCGTCATCACCTGGAGCATTATGACAGGGACGCCAACAATCCCTATCCTCATGAGTATGTAGAGGATCGTGTAAGCAATGAGAGGTGTCGCAATAAACGGCACAGCCATCAAAGGATTCAGCACTATCGGGTAGCCGTACACCACGGGCTCTATAATGTTAA
Source organism: Clostridiales bacterium (assembly GCA_031270945.1). Taxonomy (GTDB): domain Bacteria; phylum Bacillota; class Clostridia; order Lachnospirales; family WQUN01; genus JAISWZ01. Next base: position 1,649 of record JAISWZ010000683.1, read on the forward strand.
ACATGCCAGGGGCAAACGCGACTTTGCCCAATGCCTTGTACCTCTCGCTCTTGGCAAACAGCACCATGTCAATATATAGGCCAAATAGGCAGCCAGGGCCGCCCATGAACTGGATCGCCAGAAAGAAGGTCATCATGCTCAAGAAATAAGGCAAAGGCTGGCCAGCATTGAAGGCCTCCAGGTTCGCAAGCGCCGGAATGGATAATATTCCGCTCATGACCGTGAAAACAACCAGCGTTCCGTGAATGCCAAGCCACCACAGTATGCAGGCTACAAGCAAGGCGATAAGGTGGGCAGGGAAGCTGTTTCCAAGGCCCAAAAGCGGCGTTGCAACCATCGAGTATATGAACTGGTGGAAGTTGCCAAAGGTTGTGACCTGAAAAATGGCCCGCAGTATGATAAATGGGATCACTGTTATAAAAACCGGAATCATCGCCTCGAAAGGCTTTGACACAAACTCTGGCACCACTTCTGGCATCTTTATCTTCCAGCCTCGCTTTACCACCTGGTGAAACAGGAATGTGGCCGCAATCGCTGTAAGCATGGCAGAGAATATCCCCTGCGCTCCAAGCCAGCTGGTCTTCAAGTATGCCGTTCCCTCAATCGTGTCAATCGGGGTGAGGAGGAAAAAGCACAACAAAGTCAAAAGGGCGCCCTGGAACGGATTGTCTCCGTGCTGCTTCGCCATGCCGTATCCAATTGCCAAGCCCATGAAAACGGCCGTCAGGTTGCAGATGCTTACAACTGCGGAAAGGAGCGGGCCTAAGCCGCTTGCGGCAAGAAAGCCCGTGTACCAGCCTCCCAGCGGAAGGCCGTTTATTAGGGACGCAATCGCGCCAGTCATAAGGATGGCCATCAGGCTCGCCATTGAGCCCGCGATCGTTCCCATCCACTTGTTCTGCTGAATCTTTGACGCTCCTGCCTGGATTGTCTCGATGAGGTTGCCTTTCATGCAATACCCTCCTCTTTAAGCATATCCGAAAAATCCGAAAAAGCGCGGGATAGCGTTTGCCCAATTCTCAAGGGCAAATCGCAACAGGCATCGATGTTTGTCTCGGGCTTGCAAGCACGAGCAAACTTGCGTGGCTTTTCCCGCGCCACAGCTCTTAGATGATCCCTTTTTCTTTCATAAGCGCCTCTGCGGCATCGAAAACATTCTTGCCGTTCATCATCCCGTAATCCTGCATCTTTATCACCATGACCGGTATAGGCGCCCATTCTGCCTCAACCTTGGCTCTCTGGAACGACACCTGCGGGCCAAGCAGTATGGCCGAGCTTCCCTCGGCATGGCCTTTCAGGCTTGAAACGCCGTAAGCGTTGCAAGTCACATCCTTGTACCCTTTCGCCTCAGCGGCCTTAACGATCTTCTGACATAAGATCGAGGTAGACATCCCGCTGGCGCATGCTAGTGTTATCTTCATTGTCATCCTCCCTTTGGTTAGGACGCTCAAAAAACTGTCAAAGGCCTGGCAAACGTTTTCCCGCCTTTTCAGCGTTATGGCTCACGCCCCTATTTGTTTCCTCCACTTCTTATATAGCAAGTTCCGTGCCAACTTTTTTGGCCCCCTAGGGCCAGCTTGAATCATGGCTGATTTTCATATGTGTTTCATCTGTTTCACTTGTTTAAAATGTGTTTTATTTCAGTTTGTCCGTCAAATCGACAGCAAAAGTCCAGCAGAAATCCCGTTTGGCGAAAACCTGCACATAGAAAATCAATAATTAGTTTCGAAGTCGGATATTTTGCATAGTGCGTTAGTTTGGCGCTGAGTGGGCATGTGGCGGCGGTGCCCCAGCCTGTCGCGCAAGACAAAAATGCCAACCCAGCGCAGTACGTGGTTCATATTGCAGAAAACTTAACATTCTATTGCATAATTCATCCCAATCCCATATCATCCCATCCCCCTTCACCCCCTACCCCCCTCCTCCCTATTTTTCGTCAACCTGCCGTTTCTTCGCCCAATCGCCGCGTGTTCAAGGTAGAAAAAATGGATTCAAGGAAAAAGCGTCAATAAGTTAGCAATGGCTTCACCTGACGAAACACCTAAACCCGATATTCTTTGAGCAAGTTTCACGCTTCTCTCCCCTAGCGGGTCTCGAAAAAAATATTTTTTCAAGAAAAAAGCGCTTGACAAAGCAATCTCATATTGCTACAATCTAATCGATATAGTCAGTATCGATATAAGTACTATCGATTGAAAGAGGCGCTGGAATGCAAGACCGAGCTCCTATGTCAATCCAGCTTTTTCACCGCCTGATCAGCTACCTGAGGCACATGAAACAACTGCCTCCAACCCAGGAAACCGTCTCGTCCACAACCATCGCCACCGCGCTGGGAATCAATGACGTCCAAGTCAGAAAGGATCTGGCGCTGGTAAGCGACAAGGGCCGGCCTAAGATCGGATATGCCCTTAAAGATCTTATAGTTGACACCGAGCGCTTCCTTTGGACGGACAGCTGCAGGGATGCCTTTATCGTAGGCGCTGGCAACTTGGGCAAAGCCCTTGTCTCATACAAGAACTTCGCCCAGTACGGAATCAAGATCGTAGCCGCCTTTGACTGCAATCCAAGCTTGATCGGGACAAAAATCGGAGACGTCCAAGTGGTTGACTCCAAAAAGCTCGCCAACCTCTGCGAGCGGATGAACATCCACATCGGCGTCATAACAGTCCCAGCTGAGGCCGCCCAAGAAACCTGCGACGAGCTTGTAAAAGGAGGAGTCAGGGCCATTTGGAACTTCGCGCCCGTAAACCTCCAAGCCCCAGATCACGTGGTTGTGCGCAATGAAGACATGGCTGCATCCTTGGCAATGCTAGCCAGAATGCTGGACGAAAGCCTCATGAAATATGGGATGTAAGATCGGCCCATATTTCTCGCCGCCCCTTTCCCTCGGGAGAGGCGGCCCACCCATGTCTGCGGCTGAGCGCATACGCTTTTGATATATAGGCTTTTCTTTATTTATGGGCATGCCCTTTGCCCCAGATTTATGGTTTTTTGGTTTTGGTTTTTCTTTTTGGGTTTTGGGTTTTTATCTTTCACTGCTTTCTTATCTTTTTTAAAATTTCTTAATTTTCTTAACTTTCTCAGCTTTCTCAGCTTTCTCAGCTTTCTCAGCTTTCTCAGCTTTCTCAGCTTTCTTAGCTTTCTTAACTCTCCCAGCCTTGCTTAACGCTTTCTCAACTTAGCTCCCATACCCCAGCCTAACGCCCACCTGTCTCATGAGATTCGCATAAGCTTACCCCTGCAAGCTTATCCCGATAACTAACCGCTCCCCACTTTCGCAATGGGCAGCGCCCTAAAATACAAAAACGAAAGGAGTTGAAGCCAGCTTGGAGAGAATATGCACCTCTTCTTTCAAAAGCTGGCGAACACATGTCAAACGCATTTGGTGCCAAGTTCGACAAGGTCTGTGAAATCCTGGACCGCTACGAGAAACGCCCCACCAACCTCATTCCGATTCTCCAGGAAATCCAGGAAGAGTACTCCTACCTGCCTGAGGACGTGATGACCTATGTGGCTACGGCCATAGGCACATCCCCTGGATCGGTGTTCGGAGTGGCAACGTTCTACTCCCACTTCACGCTTACCCCGAAGGGGAAGCACGTAATCAGGGTTTGTGACGGAACGGCTTGCCACGTGAGGAAGTCGGCTGAAATCATCAAAACATTGGAGGCGGAGCTCAACCTGAACGCCGAAAAGAAGACCTCTTCTGATCTGATGTTCACCCTTGAAACAGTGGCCTGCCTTGGCGCATGCGGGCTCGCCCCGGTTGTTGTAGCTGATGACGAGGTTCACGGCGCAATGACAAAAGAGAAGACCATAGAGCTGATCAAGTCCATAAGAGAGGGGGAAGTCGCGCATGCCTGAGACTCTGGAACTCGCGCTAAGCCTTGAGGATCGCAAGGAAAGCTTTATCAACTCAACTGCAGGGCGCAAGCCCCGCATTATCATATGCGCTGGCACTGGATGCATGGCCAACGGCTCAATGAAGATCTACCACAGGATCAAGCTGGAGCTTGAAAAGCGAGATCTTTCCGTGGCTGTCGCGCTTCAGAAAGAAGAGGCCGATTACTCCCTGGCCGAAAGCGGATGCCAAGGCTTTTGCCAGATGGGCCCTCTCGTTACACTCCAGCCGCAAGGCGTCATGTACGTAAAGGTGAAAGAGGAAGACGTACCGGAGATAGTAGAGAAGACCCTGATCCAAGGGATCCTTATCGAAAGGCTTTTGTACAGGAGGCCTGACAATGACGAGCCTGTGAGCGAGGTCAAGAAAATTCCGTTCTACGAGCGCCAGCAGCGCCTGATGCTTGGCCTTTGCGGCAACATCGACGTCAAGTCCCTGGACGAGTATATCGCCAACGGCGGATACTTCATGGCCAGAAAAGCGGTGCTTGAGCTTTCCTCCGAGCAGATCTGCAACGAGCTGCTGGCGTCGGGGCTTAGGGGAAGAGGGGGCGGAGGGTTTCCCACAGGACGCAAGTGGGATCTGGCCCGAGGCTTTGAAAACGACGTAAAGTACGTCATCTGCAATGGTGACGAGGGAGATCCAGGAGCTTTCATGGATCGGTGCGTCATGGAAGGAAACCCCCACGCCGTGCTTGAAGGCATGACCATCGCCGCCCAAGCCATTGGCGCGGCTTTCGGATACATCTACGTCCGCATGGAATACCCCCTGGCTGTGAAGAGGCTGAGAGAAGCGATCATCCAAGCCAGGGAAGCTGGACTTTTGGGAAAAAACATCTACGGAACAAGCAAGGCCTTTGACATATCCGTAAAAGAGGGCGCTGGCGCTTTTGTTTGCGGAGAAGAGACCGCCCTTATAGCATCTATCGAAGGCAAGCGCGGAATGCCTACGTTAAAGCCTCCCTTCCCTGCGGAAAGCGGACTCTTTGGCAAGCCTACAGTCATCAACAACGTTGAGACTTTGGCGACAGTGCCCTTGATCCTTCGCATGGGAGCAAGCGAATACAAAAAGCTTGGCACCGATACCGCTTCTGGAACAAAGACATTCGCCCTTACAGGGCACGTAGCCAACACAGGCTTAATCGAAGTGCCATTCGGAACAACTCTGCGAGAGATCGTGGCGGATATCGGGGGCGGCGTCATGAATGACGATGGCACCCTTTGCGGAGTGGACTTCAAGGCCGTCCAGATCGGCGGCCCGTCAGGCGGATGCCTGACGCTTGAGCACTTGGATCTTCCCCTGGATTACGCCAACCTTCAAAAGGTAGGCGCAATGGTCGGATCCGGCGGGCTTGTGGTCATGAACAAGAATACCTGCATGGTTCAGATAGCAAGATTCTTCATGCAGTTCACCCAAAACGAGTCCTGCGGGAAGTGCGTGGTCTGCCGCGAAGGCACCAAGCAAATGTTAGCTCTGCTGGATGACATCATAGAAGGCCGCGCCACTCCGGAAACCCTGACTCTCTTGAAAGAGCTGGCCCACGTAGTCCAGGTCGGATCCCTCTGCGGCTTGGGCAAAACAGCGCCAAACCCTGTCCTGTCAACCATGAAGTACTTCTGGGATGAGTACCAGGCGCACGTGATAGACAAGCGGTGTCCGGCTGGAGTTTGCGAAGCGTTGCTCTCATACCGGATCATCCCGGAGAAGTGCAAGTCCTGCAGCCTTTGCGCAAGGAAGTGCCCTGTAGGGGCCATAAGCGGCTCAAAAGGGGTTGCCTACAAGATAGATCCCGAAAAGTGCATAAAGTGCGGAGCTTGCATATCCAGCTGCAGATTTTCCGCTATCGTGAAAGGTTAGGTGTCCATGAGAGCCCAGACAGCATCAATAGACAAAATGCTTGTCCCCATCGAAGGGGAGAAAAATCTGCTTGAGCTTTGCCGCAAGGCGGGGATCGAGCTTCCCACTTTCTGCTACCACTCAGAGATAAGCGTGTACGGCGCATGCCGCATGTGCATGGTCGAGCTGGAAGGACGGGGCATAGTCCCCGCTTGCTCCACCAAGCCTGAAGCTGGCATGGTTGTCCGCACAAACACCGGCGAGATCCGGAGCATGCGCAAAATGATCATAGAGCTGATGCTGGCCAATCACGCGCAGAGTTGCTTCACCTGCAAAAAGAGCGGAGATTGCCGCCTCCAGTCCATCGCCAAGCAATTGGGGGTAGACACCATCCGGTTCAAGAAGACAAACCGAGACGAGCCCCTTGATCTCTCGTCAAAAGCAATTGTCCGCGATCCCGGAAAGTGCATCCTCTGCGGTGACTGCGTTAGGGTTTGCAGCGAGATCCAGTCAGTTGGCGCCTTGGACTTCGCCTACAGAGGAGCGAAAGCCCAGGTAGGCCCTTGCTACAGCAAAGGGATAGGCGAGATCGAATGCGTTGGCTGTGGCCAGTGCGTCAAAGTCTGCCCCGTAGGCGCCTTGACTCCCAAGTACCAGGTAGCTGAGGTTTGGAACGCCATACATGACAGCAGCAAAAAGGTTGTGGTCCAGGTGGCCCCAGCAGTCAGGGTAGCCCTTGGCGAATACTTCGGTAAAGAGCCCGGTTCTCTGAGCATGGGGCGAATCATCACAGCCCTCCGCCGCATGGGTTTTGACCGGGTTTATGACACCTGCTTCGGCGCTGACTTCACTGTGATAGAAGAAGGGAAAGAGTTCTTGAAAAGAAGAGAATCTGGCAAAAACCTGCCCCTCTTCACCTCCTGCTGTCCAGCCTGGGTCAAGTTCGCTGAGCAATACTTCCCTGACTTTTTGGGAAACCTGTCTTCATGCCGCTCCCCTCAGCAGATGTTCGCCTCCCTTTGCAAAGAGCAGCTCCCAGCAGAGCTTGGTATCACACGGGAAGAGCTCGTTGTCGTGTCAGTAATGCCCTGCACCGCGAAGAAATTTGAGGCAAGCAGGGAAGAGTTCCAGAAAAACGGGATCCCGGATGTGGACTATGTAGTCACCACCCAGGAACTGGCCCTGATGATAAAGGAAAGCGGAATAGACTTCAACAAGCTGGAATTAGGCTCCTTTGACATGCCTTTTGGCTTCTCCACAGGCGCTTCCGTCATATTCGGATCCTCTGGCGGAGTCAGCGAGGCGGTTCTCCGCTTCGCCGCTGAAACTCTGGAGAAAGGATCTTCCCAGGAGTTCAGGCAGCTTCGCGGCCTAAACGGCATCAAGACAGCCGAGATCACTATCGGCAAGGAAACGCTCAGCATGGTGGCCGTCTCAGGCCTGGCCAACGCCAGGAAGGTGATAGACCAGATCAGGTCTGGCGAAGCCAGCTACGACCTGGTAGAGGTCATGGCATGCTCAGGCGGTTGCGTCAACGGCGGAGGCCAGCCTGTCTGCGCTGATTCCCTGGACAAGAGAGCCAAAGGCCTCTATGACAGCGACAAAATGCTCCAGTTCCATGTCTCGTCAGAAAACCCCTACCTCCAGCAAATCTACGCCGAAAGGCTTGACGATCACAAGAGCCATGAGCTTTTGCACACAAAGTACAAAAACCGCAAGCGCATAGACCAGGAAGAGCTTATCCTAGCCGAATCCTCGGGAGAGCGCGTCCTGACCTTGGAAATCTGCTTCGGCACTTCCTGCTTCGTCAGAGGCGCCCAGCAGCTCTACCAAGACTTGATGGAATACATCCGCTCCAGCGGCCTTGAAGACAAGACCCAGTTCAAAGCCAGCTTCTGCGGCCAGCAGTGCAAGAAGGGGCCGGTTCTTTCGGTCAACGGGAAGTCCATTGAGAAGTGCACCCGTGAGCTGGCGATTTCGGAGATTGAAAAAGCGCTGAACCTGGTATAGCTTGGATCTTTGGTACGCTAGGATCTTTGGTGCAGCAAGTTTCACCTTTTGGGGTTTGGCAAAGCGGAGCTTTGCCAAACCCAGCTTTGTGGCATAGAGAAATGTCTGTCAGAATCAGCAAAGCGCAGCTTTGCTGATTCTGATTTAGTTCGGAGGTTTAAAATGGCCAGAATCGCCATCAACACTATCGCCGCGAACTGCCAGGACTGTTACCGGTGCGTTCGCGAGTGCCCTGTAAAGGCTATCCGAATAACCGGAGGCCAGGCTGAGATAGAAGAGGATCTCTGCGTCGAATGCGGGACTTGCGCAAGGGAATGCCCGCAAAAAGCGAAAATCATCAGATCTGACTTGCTTGAGGCTAAAGAGATATTCGCTTCAGGAAAGACCGTAGTGGCCAGCGTCGCTCCTTCTTTTGCCGCAATGTACCCTGGCCCTTTGGGAAGAAGGCTTCCATCTGCGCTAAGGCGGCTTGGCTTCAAGCTCGTCAGCGAGACTGCGGAAGGCGCCAAGTATTCAGCCGTGAAGTCCTTTGGTGACAATCCCAGCGGGGTATGCACGGCATGTCCTGCAGTAGTAAATTTTGTTGAAAAGCACAGGCCTGAGTTCCTGGATTCCCTGATCCCCGTTGTATCGCCAATGATAGCCCATGGAAGGCTTTTGAAATCTATCTTCCCGGGTTGCCAGGTCATATTCATTGGCCCCTGCGCGGCAAAAAAGCAAGAGATAGAGCGCCCCGGCAACGCCGGGGCAATTGATCTGGCCTTGACCTTCCAGGAGATCGACGAATGGCTGCACTCTGAGGGGATCTACTTGGATGACTGCTCTGAGAGCAGCTTTGACAACTTCTTCGAGATAGGCGACGCCAGGCTGTTCCCTCTGCAAGGGGGAATGCTGAAGACAGGAAACATTCCCAACTCAGGAACAGAAGAGGACATTATACACCTAAGCGGGCCAGAGGACGTGATAAGCGTCTTCTCCGGAAAAAATGACCTGGACGGAAAAGTGATAGAGCCCCTCTTTTGCAAAGGCGGATGCATAGGAGGCCCTTGCTTTCCTTCAAACGGAGAGCTGGTGGCCAGGCGCAGAAGCGTCATAGCATACGCCAAAGAAGCGGCGAAGCCGCCAAGGCTTCCCAGGGTTAGCGAAATAAACTTCAAGGCTTCTTTTGTCTCTGAAGCGAAGGCTGAAGAGCCGGTGTCTGACAACCAGATCCAGAAGATCCTTGAGAGAACTGGGAAAGTGGATCCCATCTTTCAGCTTAACTGTGGCGCTTGCGGCTACAACTCCTGCCTGGAGAACGCTATAGCTGTGGCTAGAGGAATGGCTGAGCCAGAAATGTGCATCCCTTACATGAGAAGGCTGGCTCAACAGAGAAGCGACAGGATCATTGAGACAACGCCAAACGGCATTGTCATACTTGACAACTCCCTGTGCATGATAAAGATGAACCCCGCCTTTCAAAAGATGTTCATGTGCAGCACCGGGATCTTGGGAAGAAGGGTCTCCTACCTGGTAAACGCTGAAGGGTTTGAGGCATTGCAGACCGGAAGCATGGAAAAGTACGAAGCCTTCAGAAGCAAGTACTCTATCAGGTACCATGAGATACTCTACGCTCTGCGCGAGGAGAACCAGTACGTGGGCATCTACTCTGACATTTCAAAGATCCGCATGGACTCTGGCCAGCTGGACGTGATAAAGAGCCAGACCCTGAAGCACGCGCAGGAGTTCTTGGACCACCAGGTTCGCTTTTCCCAAGAGATGGCTCACTATCTGGGAAAGAGCACTGCCAGGAGCGAAGAGATCGCTAAAAGACTGATAAGCCTTTTTGGATCCGAAAGCGACGGGTTGCCAAAATGAAGTTCATAGACGCTTTAGTCTCGCAAAACTGCAAGCGCCATAACACTGTTTGCGGCGACACCTGGGTATGCGAGCATTCTTTGAACGGCACACTCTTTGTTGTGGCAGACGGCATAGGCTCTGGAGTGTACGCCAACATAGCGGCCATAACCTGCGCCAGCCGGATCGCTGAGCTCTACAAGTTTGGCATCTCGATTCGGGAGATCTCCGAGATGGTTGCCAGCTCCATGCACAGAGCCCGCAAAGAGGATATCCCCTTCTCTGCCTTTACCACTGTTTCGATATTGCCAGATGGACAGTTCACCGCCTATGCCTATGAATCCCCAAGCCCCATCCTGATCCGGGATAACTGGGCAAGCGTCTTGATTCCAAGGTTTTACACCTCCGGGTTCGAGGTGATAGGCGAAATGACTGGAATCCTCCGCGAGGGAGACGCGCTCATGGTCTTCTCAGACGGAGTTAGCCAGGCAGGGCTGGGCCATGGGCTTGGCTTTGGCATCGGATCCGATGGTGTAGCCACCTTCGCGAACAAGCAGTTCCATGGCGGGCTCCAAGATCCAAGAGCCTTGCCAATCCAGATCATGGACATGTGCAAAAGCGTCTCAGGCGATAGGTTTGAGGATGACACCACCCTAGGGCTCCTGCTCTGCCGCACCGCCGACGAGCTCGCCATGCTCACCGGCCCTCCATCCAAAAGAGCCCTGGACAGCGTAATCGTCAAGGACTTTATGGAATTGCCAGGCAAGAAGGTTGTCTGCGGCTCAACCACCGCAGACATAGTTTCAAGAGAGCTCAAGCGGGAAGCTACCATCGTCTCACGCATGAAAGCCAGCCCCGAGTACCACATCGAAGGCATTGACCTGGTGGCCGAAGGCGCTGTCACCCTAAACCAAGCCTACAACCTTCTAGGCGAGCCTGTCGCAGAGTTCTATCAAGGATCTCCCGCTGAAACCCTTTGCCTTATGCTAATGGACGCTGACGTAATCCGCTTCCTTGTAGGAAACGCCCAAAACGCAGCCCACGAAGACCTGTTCTTCAGGCAGATAGGGGTTAAGGCCAGGAAAGCGGCGCTTACCCTGATTTCTGAGAAGCTGGTTGAGCTGGGCAAGCTTGTGGTGGAGACGCTGTATTAGGGGGGTGGGAGCTGGAGAGTAGCTTTTTGATGGCGCTGGTTCTTTGTAGGGTTTTTGGTAGTTTATTGGGATTTCAGGTGTTTGATGGGTATTAGTCTTTGGTCCTTTATTAAGCTCCGAAATCCTGGATTTCATGGCCTTTATGGAATTCTGCGGCAAAATCAAAAGTTTTCACCGCTTTATTTGAAATCCATCGATTCTAATCTAAAGTTGCCGTCGTCTTTAGGCGTTTATACTGACAAACGCTCAAATGTGGAATTTTCTTATCGTTGCCCGCCTCAGAACCCAGTCGGGCCGCTCCCGCTAACGATAAGAAAATTCTAAATCATACCGTTCGTCAGTATAGATAGAAAATCCCCCGAGGAATCTCGGGGGATTTTTGAGTTTGGAGGGAAACTATGGATGTTGACTTGAAGCCAAGAAGAGTAAGCGGCGATAAAAAAGCGACAAGTTCAGCCACGCAAAGCCCCTGGTTGACGCACAAGGTGTGGCAGCTATGCCATGCCTATCCGCTATGTAATACATAAAAAGGTTGACACGCCTCGTGTTAAAGTTTAGAATGGCGGTATAGGCAAAAGACGAAAAGAGCAAAATATACTAACGAGCGGTAAGAATATATTTTTATTTGTTGCCAGCGGGCGGTCGCCTGGTTAAAGGCAGGCAACGAGAAGCTCGACATTCAAAAACTTATGCATTTCAAGCTAGCGTCTGCATGACATGAGAAAAAGCCTTGCGAATTTGGCGTTAATGAGTTTCTGATGCGGCGAGTGACTCGCAAAAAGGCAAAGCTCTTTTCGCTCGCTGAAAAAATGCGTTTAGGACGAGAATGCCGCTTTACAAGGGGAGAGGAGGCGTACTCATGGAGCAGGAATACCATGTGAAACTAACAGAGGAAGACAGGGCGAGGCTCAAGGGCATCTTAAGGCGCAAACGGGTAGATGCCAATGTTTACACCAGGACGCTCGTTCTGCTTTGGTCGGATGAAAACGGCTTCGCGGTTGATCTTAAGAAAATTTGTGATTTAAGCTATCTCCCTGTTGAGATGGTTCTCATGATTCAGAAAGAGTATGCGCTAAACGGGCTTGACAATGTGTTGGTTATTGGTTGGGAGCCGCCAGCCGAATAGATCGAAAGAGGAAGCTTTTGCTCTGGACAGGGCGGCTTGCGTTTCGGGGTTGCGTCGCAGACGCAGCCCCTCTTTGCGTCGATCCATTAAAAAATGGTTGACGCGCCCTTTGCCAAAGATTAAAATAGCGATATCTCGTGCAAGGAGGTCGATGCCTTGAGAGAAATGTTTTCCCACATCATGAAAAACGCCAAGCTTAGAACAAAGCTCTTGTTCTCGCACTTCCTGATCGTCTTTGGCGCAGTCATCCCCATCAGCCTAATTTTCACAAGCCGGAACACAGAGATACTTTTGCGGCAAATGAACCAATTCAACGAGTTGAGCTTCCTTCAAATTTGCGACAACATCAACAGGGAGATCGAAAAGTACAACAGCATGGCGGACAACCTGTCCGCTGAGCCCGCATGGATTGGCTACCTGAGCTCGGACAGCGGCGCTAAGACTCCGGATGAGCGGTATCTGGCATACGCTCGCCTTCTGCCTGGCGTGAAGCCGAAGTTTGACATAGCCAGCCAAAACGGGGAAGGGATCACATTTTACACTTGGGTTGCGAGCTGCATGCCTGGCAGCTACATAAAGATTGTGGAACCAGGATCAGCTAGCTGGCTGCGGGAAGCCGAAGAGGCGTTTGGGCTAAAGACCATGGGAAATCCTGATTTCGGGTGGAACGGATCTGTGACTGTGCCGCTTTGCAAGGCAATTGTGCCAGGCGTTGTGCTTCGCATAGACATTCCTGAATCGCAATTCTCAAATGTCTACTACCAGCACGATTCCGGCAAGGACTACTACGTGGTGAACCACCTGGGAAAAGTGGTCAGCTCCAGCAAGCGGTTGATGATAGGTAAAAATATAGTTGACGTTGAAGGGCTTTTGATTAACCAGGACGTTCCGTTTTACGTGGCAGAAACCGAAAGAGGCATTTCTACCCTGTTTTGCGCGACGTCTAACCCAAAGGGGATGCAGGGAACCATTAGCGTGATCTGCATCATTTCCCCAGACGAGATGCTTTTGCAGCTAGACGCGAACCGCATGCTTTCAACCCTTACAACCATTGCCGTGATGCTTCTTGCGAGCGTTTTCATTTTGTTTCTCTCTTCAAGCATGACCAGGAGGCTGGACAGGCTTTCGGCCAGCATCTCTTTGGTGCGAGACGGCAACTTCACTGTTAGCATTGACACGGAGGGGTCTGACGAAATAGGGCGGCTGGGGTTGAGCTTCAAAGAGATGATTGGGCGGATGGATCAGCTGTTCAAGCAGGTTTACAAGGCGGAGGCGCAGATCAAGGAGCTGGAGATGGCGAACAAGGACGCCCGCTTGAGGATGCTTTACAGCCAGATAAACCCGCATTTCATGTTCAACGTCATGGAGTCGGTGCGCATGCGCCTGGTGAGGATCGGAGAGAGGGAGGTCTCGGTTGTTGTCAAGAACTTCGCAAAGCTGATGAGAAAAAGCATTGAATGGAAAAACGATGACATAACCCTGGAACAAGAGCTTGAGCTACTTGAATCATATTTGAGCATCCAGAAGTTTCGGTTTTCGTCGACTTTCAGCTATCATATCGATGCGGAGCTTGGGCTGGATGCCATGGTGCCAAAGTTCACATTGCAGCCGATAGCGGAGAACTGCTTTGTCCACGGGTTCAAGAACTCCCAGGGAGTGAACAGGATTGATGTCAGGATCTGGAGGGAAGGCGGGGCCGTTTTTATAGAGATAAGCGACAACGGAGAGGGAATGTCGGCTGAGCGGCTTGAAAAGCTTAAAGTTGAGCTCGATGACAACGGAGATGGGGCCAGCATAGGCCTTCGCAACGTCAACCAGCGCTTGAAGCTGACATTTGGCCCAAAGCATTGCTTGAGCGTGGAAAGCGGCAGTTCTGGGACGAAAGTTCGCATCTCCATTCCTGGACGGGAGGCGTGACATGTACAAAATTCTGCTGGCAGATGATGAAGTTGAAGTTCTTGAAGGGCTGAAAGTGCTGATACCATGGGAAAACTACGGCTTTCGCGTTTGCGGCGCGGTTTCAAGCGGGCTTCTGGCGCTGGAAGCTATGCGCGAGAACATTTACGATCTGGTTATTACGGACATCAGGATGCCTGGCCTAAGCGGGCTAGATTTGATAAAGAGGCTGCGCGAGGCGAATCCTTCGACAAACGTTGTGATCTTGAGCGGCTACGCCGATTTTCGGTACGCCCAAAAGGCGCTGGAGATGCGGGTTTTGAGGTATCTCTTGAAACCGGTAGAGGAAGACGAGCTGATAGAGGCGCTTAAGGCAATAAAGGCGGAGTTCGGCGCATTTAGGGACGACGAAGAAAAGCCGGAACCTGGCTTAGGGGCAAACAAAAGTGAATCCGACGAAAACGACAAGCTCCGCTTGATAATCTCCTATATTAACGAAAACCTTTCCCAAGATCTTTCCTTGAAGGAACTTGCCGCCCATTTCTACTACAACGCCGCGTACCTGGGCCAAGCGCTGAAGAGCGAGCTTGGGGAGAGCTTAAGCAAGTACCTGAACAAGAAAAGGATTGACGAGGTTGTCCGCCTCAACATCCACATGGGAGTTCCCATGCATGAGGCTCTAAAGACGGCGGGCTTTCAGGCCCCAGAATATTTCTACAGGCAGTTCAAGAGCTTCAGGAACGTGTCCTACCAAGACTTCAAGAAAGGGATGGAGAAAGGGGCAGAAAAACAAACTTGAGAAAATGCTGAAAAAAGGCCAAAAAAGGGCTTTAAGAATTTTTTGTGCAAATCGCCATCATTCCTATAATATATACACCATCCATCTATAGTTTATCACTAGAGCATTAAAGGAGACAGGCGTAGAATGATAAATATCCACTGGAGAGCAGGTTTGGGGTTTATAAATATTTTTGCCGCGCTGGCGCTTTCGGGTTGCGGCGCCGAAAAGCCCCAGCCTTCCATGAAGCCCCAGCTGCCTGAGCCTTACGAGATTGTCTGGTACCAGGTAGGAGACGGCATGACGCCTGACGTGCAGGAAGTTTGCGACGCTGTGGCCAGGATGTGCCCTGACTTGAACATTTCGCTGAAGCTTGTCTATTTCGGCTGGGGCGATTACAACGACAAAATGACCTTGATCATCAACTCAAAAGACAAATTTGACATATGCTTTGCCGCCACTTGGACAGGCTTCAGGCAGAACGTGTCACGAGGCGCATATATAGACATCACCGAGTTGTTCTACGAGAACATGCCCCGCTACAGCGCGATCCTTGACCAGGCGTTTGTGGAGGGAGCGAAGGTTGGAGGGCGGCTGTTCGCGCTGCCTACAAACAAGGAGCTTTTTAGCCATGTAGGGATAGAAATCGACACGGAGCTGGCCGCTTTGGCAGGAATAGATCCTTCGAAGGTCAACACCCTTGAGGATATGGACTGGGCGCTTCGGGTTGTAAAGGAAAAGCTTCCTGGCATAATCCCATTTTATATCAGGCAAGGGAACGAGCTAAGGGCTGGCATATACGACGCTAGCTTCGGAGAGGGTCCTGGCGCTGTCATGCTTGACGATCAGACGTGCACAGTGATAAACCAGTACGAAACTGAAGAAAAAATGGGCTGGTGGAGAACTACACGGAAATGGTACATTGACGGGTTGATAAACCAAGACTCAGGCGCTGTCATGAGCAACGAGGTTTTTGAGCAGGGAAAGGCCTTCTCCAGATCCGGCGCTTTGGGAGTGACGCCTGAATGGCTGGGCCCTGCTGGAACGATTTTAAAGCGCATCACTTTGGGAGACAGGTATACAAGCACCGAGACTGTAACAAGCGCCATGATCGCCTTCTCCTCAACTTCGGCCGACTTGGGGCGGGTTATGGAGTTCTACGACAGGTTCGCTACTACGCCTAGCATATACAACACCCTGGCTTATGGCATTGAAGGAAAGCATTACGTGATAGCCGACAAGTCAACCGATCCTTGGACATGGGACTTTCCTCCTGGAGTGACTACCGAGACCGTAGGCTATTCATCCTGCGACACCTGGGCTTTGGGCGGCGACTGGTTTTCCACTTTCTTGAGCAAGGCGGATCCTTTGAATCGAAACGAAATCACGCTATTAGGAAATGAGCTGGCCGTATCGTCCCCTGTTTTGGGATTCTCATTTGACCCCTCGGACGTGCAGGCCGAGATCACCGCCTGCGGAAACGTCATGTCGGAATATCTTACAGGCCTTGACACTGGCATGCTTGATCCTGACATTTACGCTCCTGAGTTTGTAGCCAAGCTAAACGAAGCGGGCGCAGAGAGGATTATTGAGGAGAAGCAGAGGCAGATCGACCTATGGAAGATCGAAGGCAATTAAGGGCGTTAAAATCAAAAAGGCAATTATGCAAAAGTCAAAAAAAGGCAAAAGCGCAACTAGGCAAAACATGCAACTAGGGGGTGATGTGTCCCTTGAAAGCGCTTCAAAGGCTCCTCAAAAACATAAAGTCAAACAAGTCCATGCTCCTGATGATGCTGCCTGTGTTCACCTTTGTTGTTATCAACAGCTACCTGCCCATGTTCGGGGTAATCATGGCTTTCAAGAACATCGACTACAGATCTGGCATATTGCGAAGCCCATGGGTGGGCCTCCGCAACTTCCGTTACCTTTTCTCAAATGACCTGGCCTTTCGCATCACCAGAAACACTGTTGGCTTCAGCTTGGCCTTCATAGCGATAGGGATGGTCTTGGCTGTGTCCATAGCGATCCTGCTAAACGAGATAAGGGCGAAAAGCGCAAAGAAGATCTACCAGACGATAATCATCCTTCCCAACTTCCTATCGATTGTCGTAGTCTCCTACGTAGTCTACGCGTTTCTTGATCCGGTGAACGGCCTGGTGAACAAGTCGATCTTGGAGAAGCTGGGGATAAAGGGCATAAGCTGGTACTCCAAGCCAGAGTACTGGATAGCTATCGCGCCCATAGTCAACTTTTGGATGAGCGCAGGGATAAGCTCCATAATATACTTGGCGGGGATCGCTGGGATCGATCCCGAGCTCTACGAGGCGGCCATTGTTGACGGCGCAAGCAAGAGAAGGCAGATCTGGAGCATAACCCTTCCCATGCTAAAACCCATAATCATCATATCCTTGATAATGTCCCTTGGGGGCTTGATTCGCTCAAACTTCGGGCTATTCTACCAGGTGACCCTAAACTCCCAGCTTTTGTACAGCGTCACCGACACCATTGACACCTATGTTTACCGGGCTTTGACTGTAGCAGGGTACGGCACCGACAATGTTGCCAGGGCAGCAGCCGCTGGCTTGTACCAGAGCGTTGTAGGCGCCGCGCTTGTGGCGCTGGCCAATTTTGCGATAAGAAAGATTGAGCCGGAGTCGGCGCTGTTTTAGTTAAAAAAAAGAGCGGCTGATTTCCTTGTTATTAAGGGATCCGCAAGGTATAGGCAGCATAGATCCGGCTGGAAATATGCTATTATCTAAATAAGTAAGATAGTTGACTACGCGTCTAGAGGCAGGCGCTTTGCGCCTGCTTCTAGACAGCAAGAAACAGAGAATCCTTAAATTCAATATTCATTCTAATTCAATAAAGGGGAGGGTTTCATGGCGAAAAGAAAGATGCATGACCCATTTGGCGTGTCTGCGCCTGTCAGCGTGGCTATTCATGCCTTGTTCATACTCTTCTCACTGGCTTGCATACTGCCGGTTCTTCTTGTAGCCATAGTTTCCCTCACTGACTTCACGGCGTTTAGGGCGAATGGCTACTCATTCTTTCCCGCCAAGTGGAGCCTCTTCGCCTACAAGTACCTGCTGAGCGATTTTGGCTTGATAGCCAACGCTTACGGCGTCACGGCGTTTGTGTGCATAGTGGGATCACTGCTGCAGGTGGTGTCGCAGTCATTGTTCGCCTATCCACTCTGCCGCAAGGACTTCCCTTTCAAGGGGTTCTTCAGCGTTTTCATACTGATTACGATGCTCTTTAGCGGCGGGCTCGCACCAAGCTACTACATATACGTTAGGGTTTTGCACATCAAGAACACCATCTGGTCGCTGATCCTGCCCATGCTAGGCGGGGGCTACACCATCTTTGTATATCGGATGTTCTACAAGATCAACATTCCCATGGAGCTCATTGACGCCGCCAAGATAGACGGGGCATCAGAGGGTTCGATCTACGCCAGGATAGTGCTACCCTTGTCGCTGCCTATACTCGCCACCTTTTCGCTGTTTGGGATAATCGGATACTGGAACGACTTCTTTTCCTGCCTTCTCTATATCGACAGCACAAAGCTCTACAACATCCAATTCGTAATGCAGCGATCTCTTCGGAACATCCAGTTCATCCAAGACAACATCCGGTACATGGGCGGGAGCGCCGCTTCTGAAATGCAAAAGATCACAGCCCAGCTTCCTGCTGAAACCCTTCGCATGGCCATGGCAATCTTCGGCATGGGGCCCATTGTGCTGGCGTATCCCTTCTTTCAGCGCTTCTTCATAAAAGGCTTGGTTGTTGGCGCCATAAAGGGCTGACGTTTGCTGGCGGAAAGCGCAGTTTTTTGTCTAGTTTCGGACCGGCTCGATATTTGCCGAATAATCAAATAACAAGGAGGCAATTCAATGAAAAAATTGTCAGTCAGCTTGCTAGCGATGCTTTGCGCGATTTGCCTGGCTTTGCCCGGATGCGCAAGCGGCAAGGCACCCGTAAATGCCCCAGCTTCACAAGCGCCTGCGGTTCAAGGCGAAAGCTCAGCGGCAGCGCCTGTTGCGGATGCCAAGCCATTTGTCACTCTCAGGTTCGCCTTTCCTGCAGGAAACGGCGGGGAGCAGAGGGATCAGGCCTTGGTGCAAGCGGCTATTAGCGCTTATACCAAGGAGCGCCTAAACGCGGACGTGATTCTAAACCCCTTGGACTGGTCGGTTGCAGGAGAGCGCATACCCCTGATGGTTCAATCAGGCGAAGACGTGGACATAGTCTTTATGCCTGACTGGATGGGCTACTACGGATACGCCAAGAGCGGAGCGATCCTACCCTTGGATGATCTGCTGGCCGAATACGGGCAAGGGATCTTGTCCACCCTTCCAGAGTCGCTGATTGAAGGGCCCAAGTACAACGGAGTCCTGTACGGGATCGCCTGCAACAAGGACATCTCTTTCACGGGCGGCTTGTTCCTGACAAAGGCGCTTGTGGACAAGCACGGCTTCGACGTCAACTCCATCAAGCAGGTGAACCAGCTGGAGCCTTGGCTAAAGACAATAAAGGACAATGAGCCGGGCATCACTCCCATGTTCTTTGGAACCGGCAACCTGGATTGGCTGGGCCTGCCCACTGAGGAATCCAAGGACGAAGGCTATGTCTTTGACAAAGGCGCTGGCGTGGGCTTCAACAACGTTACTGAGAAGTTTGTGCCGTATTATGAGACCGTATTCGCCCAGTCCTACTTCAAGCTCATTTACGACTGGAAGCAGAAAGGGTACATCAATGAGGACGCTGGCCTGAACCAGACGGACAACGCCGCAGAGATCAAGGCTGGAAGAGCGTGGACTTTGCATTCCTCAAGCCAGCCAGGGCAGATCGAAACCTGGTCAATCCTTGCCGGGCAGCCAATGACGCTTGTGAAGGGCCGTCCCGCTTACGTCACGAATTCAGCCACCTGCGGCGCTCTTGTGGCGCTTACAAACGCCAACAAGGATCCAGCCCGCTCAATCGAGTTCCTGAACCTGCTTTACACTGATCCATACATCGAAAACCTCTGCCTATGGGGGATCGAAGGCACGAACTACATCAAGGAAGCTGACGGAAGGATCTCTCTGCCTCCAGGAGCGGAGACTTGGAACGACAACGGGTACAACCCAGGAACCAGCTGGGAGTACGGAAATCAGCTGACCTCGTATGTAACCACTGAATCCGAAGCGGATCAATGGGAGAAGCTGGAGCAGTTCAACAAGACCGAAATGGTACCAGCCGCCGATCTGGGCTGGAGCTTTGACGGGACTGCTGTCCAGGATGAACTGGACGCCTGCAACGCCATAAACAGCGAGTACTCAAGCATTCTCAAAAACGGCATGGATGACGCTGAGCAGACTTTAGCCACGATTAACAAGCGTCTTCACGATGCCGGTCTGGACAAGATTTTGGCTGAAATGCAGAAGCAGTATGATGAATGGCTGGCTGTGAAGTAAATGGAGTTGGGAGTATGGCGAATGGCTGGCTATGAATAGGCTTTAAATCAAGGCGAACGGCTGGCTAAAAAAATGGGCTTTGGAGCAAGGCGAACGGCTGGCTGTAAAGTAAAACGGTTTTTGGATAAGGCGAACGGCTGGCTAAAAAACGGGCTTTTAAGTAAAAAAATAGGTTCCGCAAGCGGAAACCCCGGTTTTCGCTTGCGGAACCTAAACCCAAGCTTCAAGAGATAAGTTTCAATCCCTGTCTGCGCTCTATAAGATGGAGGCTTTTATGAAAAAAAGTAAAGCGCTTCTAGATAGGCTAAAATCAATAGCATGCGTTTTGGCGATAATCATTGGAAGCCTGCCGGTGACAGCCATTCCTGTGTTTTCCGCCCAGGTGCCAACGCTTATAGCTTCATACGATTTCAACCAAAGCCTTGATGACAGCAGCGGCAACGGCTACACTGCGGTTAAGGGCAGCGAAGACTCATTTGTGGAAGGCCGAAATGCTGGAAACTCAGCCCTGCGCGTAGTTGGAGCGTCTGCCAGCTACATCCCGTCAAGCGCAGCCAAGTTAAGCAAACTTAGCCTTGGCGAGGAGTTTACCATTTCATCTTGGATGAAGTGGTCTTCTTCGACCACGAGCCTGTTCCGAAAAGGCGGGTTCGACACGGTAGTCTATGACGGAGGAAACTCCGTAAAGATGAACTGGCAATATGCAAGCGACGGATGGTTTGAGCCATATCCTTTCACAGGCATAAACAGCTTGCTTACAAACAATGTTTGGACACACTGGACTCTGGTCTGGAAAAAGGGCGAGGGCTTGAAATCCTATTTAAACGGCTCTTTGGCGAAAACAGAAATTCCATCTGGCGACAACCTGAGCAAAGCCCTTAACAATTACGCCGCTGACCTGGCCTTCAACAATGTGAACGCGGACATAGACTCCTTCAGGGTTTACGCCACCGCGCTGACAGCTGAACAGATTCTTTTGGACATGGATGATGATCTGGACACCCTGCTCGCTGATGACCCAGGAACTGGTACTGGGACCGGAGATTCCGGGACTCCCGGACACGCTCTTCCAGCTCTCACAAAGCCCGCAGGGCCTGGTGAGAGTGACCGCAATCTGCCTCTCATAGCTAAGTGGAGCTTTGACGACAACATGATTGACTCGGTAAACGGATATGGCGGAAGCTTGTCATCAAGCGATTCTTACGTGGACTCCTTTACGCTCTTTGGCCAAAGCCACGGAAAAGCGCTAAATATTACAGGAACTGGCAACACAAACGTTGGCGGTGGCGCGGCGCTCTTAAGCGAGGCCTCTCTTGGGGATCACTTCACTATCACTGCATGGCTTGCCCGCAATCGCACTGGCGTCCAAGAAACGCCAGTCAAGAAAGGATTCTTGGCCTTCATCCTGTTTAGTGATGAAAGCAACAAAGTAGACTTCTACTCGAAGGCGTCTTCTTGGCTGGACAATCGTGTCGCGAACAACAAGTTCAACAACACCGACTGGTCGCATATAGCCATCGCGTATGACACGGCTACGGGACTTGATTTCTACAAGGACGGAGCTCTGCAGTCAACCCAGAATGGCGCTGGCTGGGACGCTGGCGCAAATTGGGGGACAGACGCAATAACCCTCAGCAACTTCCAAGGGCTTGTTGACGATGTCCATGTATACGGCGCAAAGCTCACAGGCTCTGAGGTTCAGTGGGATATAGACGGGTCGATCAAAGTCGGGGAAACCACAAGCGCGCCTGCTGATATTGTTCACGCCGTTCCAGTTATCGCAGAAGCCGCTCCTCCAACATCCGATGCTCGCGTTGCCCCGCTCATTGCGCATTACAAATTTGATGAGAGCATGATCGATGAGATCCATGGGTATGGCGGTGGGCTGTCAGCAAGCGACGAATATGTAGACTCATTTGCCCTCAACGGCAAAGATCATGGAAAAGCGCTTAAGATCACAGGAACTGGACAGACCTTCGTTGGCGGGCAAGACGCCGCTCTTGTAAACGCTGTAAGCGATCAGTACACCATAACGGCATGGATCGCAAGAGACGACGCTCTGAGCGACACCGATGCCCTTTTTGTAAAGCGGCCCAATGACTACGAGGACAGCGGAGAGCCCTTCAGGCTGTTTTTGTACAAGACAGTCAGCAAGTTTTCGCCAAGGCTCATGGACAATTCATGGCCGCAGGATTATTGGCTGGCTGACGGAGGCGAGCTTAACACTACAGACTGGACGCACATAGCGATTTCTTTCCAGGCGAATGTTGGCGTCGACTTTTACAAAAACGGAACACTCTTGAAAAGTTACCCAGCGGACAAGGTGCCTCAAGGAGTCATGAACAGCGACAACTCCATAAACCTCAGCGGCTTCAAAGGCCTTGTTGACGATCTAAAAATCTACAGCGTAAAGCTTTCAGCCGAAGAGGTGCAATGGGACAGGGATGGCTCAATATTCACACGAATGGCTACTGAGGCCGACATTGACCAGAACAA
Organism: Clostridiales bacterium; assembly: GCA_031270945.1. Taxonomy (GTDB): domain Bacteria; phylum Bacillota; class Clostridia; order Lachnospirales; family WQUN01; genus JAISWZ01. The sequence continues at coordinate 24,138 of JAISWZ010000683.1, forward strand.
GGTCGCTGCTCCCCCAGTGTTTCATGCAGAGCCAAACTTTGCGATCACGGTTCCCCCAGACGGAACTGAAGCGTTGCCTATTATCGCGAAATACGAGTTCGAGGACAACATGGATGACACCTCTGGCCATAACTACCACGGGTCAAAGGCCGAGGGAGACCAGTACATCGATTCTTTCGCTTATGGCGGGAAGCAAGGAAAGGCGCTTTGGGTGACCGGCGCAAACGGCGTTTCAACCCTGGCTGGAGCAACAGCTGATCTATTGAACGCCGTAAGCGACCAATACACCATATCCGCTTGGATAGGAAGAGATAACAGCAACGAGGACGCATTTTTATTCACCAAGCGCCAAAACAACTACGAAGCTGAGCCATTCATGCTCCGCAACTGGTCTGGAGGCTCGTCCCAATTCAGCATCCGCATGGGCGGAAGCTGGTATGATCCAAACATCGGAAACATAGGCATGGCTACAACAGACTGGACGCACATAGCCATAGCGTACAGGGCGAACCTGGGCATTTGCGTTTACATCAATGGCGAGCGCAAGTTCTTTGAGGGGCCTGAGAAGATAGACAAAGGCGTGGACAACAACAGCAATCCGCTATATCTGTCAAACTTCAAAGGGGCAATCGACAGTCTCCATATCTACGCCGTTTACCTAAACCAAGAGCAAGTCGGCTGGGACATGTCTGGAACCATGCCGGAAAGGGCGGCATTGCCTGAGGACATAAACAAGGATCCTCTGCCTTCCGCGCCAATACCTCCAGCAGTTTCTCCAGCTAACCCAGATCAGGCCTGGCCTGGAGTAGCCGTGAACACCGAAGACGTTCCGCTTATAGCCAACTTCAAGTTTGAAGACAGCTTAAAAGATGAAGTGAGCGGCTTGACCAATGGAAGCAAGCCAGAAACCCATACTTACAACCAAGGCTATCGCGGCACTGGGCTTTTGATGGACGGCAAGGACAACACTGATGTCACATTCCTGCCTACATCAGATCTCCTAAAGAGGCTATCTGGCGACTTTACTGTGTCCATGTGGGTGTACGCGGACAAGCTCTCAGGAAACCAGTTCCTGCTGTCCAAGCGGGATAGCAATACCTGGCAGTCAACTCCGCTCCAGCTTCTTCTGTTCCCCAACGGCCAACTGAGATACAACGGCTACTATGGAGGATGGTACGAGTTCAACAGCCAAGCTGACGCAGTGAAGGCAAGGCAATGGACGCATGTGGCCGTGACCTTTGAGAATGGCGGCAAAATCAAGTGGTATGTCAACGGAAACCTGAGCGCTGAGACTGATGCGCCGTATGACGCCGCTCCAAACGAAAACGCGTTTTCCCTCCTCAACTTCAAGGGCACCTTGGATGAGCTAAGGTTTTACGCCAAACCCCTTGATCTGGATGAAGTAAGGCTGGACATGGACAATAGGCTTGCAACCCGGCCAGCTGAAGAGGATGACTACCCTGCGCCTCGAAAGGCTGTGGACATGAAGCTTGTCCGGGTGGATCAGCCTATTGGCAAGACTGATATGAATAGCACCCATTTGCGCTATTATTATCCAGCTACCCGTTCAGATGGCCCTGACGCTGTGGATTGGCCGAATCTAGAAGTCACAATCGCGCAACCTGACGGAGGGGCAGAAACAAAGCCCATTTTCCAAAACAGCAGCGCCGAGACCATACAGATCCTCATGCAGCTTGATGGAGGCGAATACAAATACTTCCAGCAAGACTTCGACAACGTTATCGAGCCAGGAAACCATTGGTTCAGGGGTGTTAGCTGGCTATGGGGACAGAGCTACGTCTATTCAACAGACAACACCGCCAGATCATGGATGACTGACTACGAGCTTTGGACATTTCCCGTGCTTATAAAGGGAACAGTTCCAATATCAAGCGTTCAAGTCAAGTATGACGGCAAGTCCATCTATTCAAAAGATGGCTTGACTTGGAACTCTCTGACCCTTCTTCTGCCCCAGAGCGAAACTGGCAAGCAATACTCAATAAGCGTAAACGGAAGCGCTGAGTCAGCGTTTGAAGTCGGCTGGAAACCCGTAGTGCCAGGAAGCCCTGAGAACACGCGAAAAGAGATAGATCTAAATGTTGGAGGTTTCCAAGTCTCGAACTTGGAGCATCCAGAAACCTTCTCCAACCAGAGCGAGTGGGACGCTGACAAAAGCGCCCTTTCAGCTGGAGGCCCAACCCAGTTCAAAGCTTCAGCGGCGGATTTGCCGGAAGAGCATGTAGGCATCGATGTCCCGCGCTCTGGCGTTACCACTTACGCCGCAAGCCTGGGGGCTGGAATGAGCGGAGGCTTCTTCCTTGAGAATAGCCCATCTTCTCCAACCCAGACCGCGTACAACCAAATCGGAACAGCGGATTCTTACGCCGCTCTTGTCAGCCGACTTGGCATTGACGCAGTATATGAGCAATCCAAATCAGGAGACAACGGCCAGACATTCAATTCCCAAACCATGGACAACCTGGCCAAAGCCCTTGCCTCTAAAGGCGTAAAACTTGGCGTGGTTCCTGACTCTGAGTTCAATCGCCCATTCCTCCAGCATCCAAACCTGTCTCTGTTCAGCTATGCCCTGCCAGAATTCCATGCCCCCATGTACCGTGAGATCCAGCTTACCGCTCAAAGGCTGCTTCCATACTCTAACATGGCTGGAGTCAATGTGGGCGCTGACAACGCGGGCTACGAAGCCTATTGGGGCTGGGCGCCAGTCATTCCAAACAGGCCATTCGGAGAAGCTTTGGCCAACTTGATGGGTTCAAACGCCAAGCTTTTGATCTCCCCTACCCTTCAAAACCTGTGGCACTCCAAAACCGATTATGAGGAATATGCCTCGTCTGTGGCAGAGTTCCAAGAAAGCCTAAAAAGCTTCAACGAGGCTTTCAAACAGTTCGGCTACTTTAACGAAGCTGTGAGCTCTGTCTCATCACTCATAAACCTTACCTCCGGCTCATACGGATCTAGCCCTGGAGTCGGCGCAAGCGGAGGCTGGAACTGGGGAACCATTCCTGTGAGGGAAATGTACGAGAGCGTCTTGACTATGCAAGCCTATGACTGGAATGAGCTTTCAAGCACAAAGCCCCTCCATAACGCGGCTCTCATAGACCGGATGAGATCCTACTATCCCAACAAGCAAGCCTGGTCGATCCTTGACGATTTCGACCTTCACTCTGCCAAGAACCAGCGGGAGGCGGACTGGGCCTTCGCTCTGACCAGAGGCCTGGACGGCATTGGCACAAACATGATCGCAAACGATGCAGGACTAAAGGCCAATTCAGAAAAGCTGGATATCCTCTCTTCCGTCAACGAATGGGCCCATAAGTACGGAGGAACTTTCGCCCTAACAGAGCCCGAGCCATCAGTTGGCATACTCTATGTCTTTGAGCAAGCCGTGCTGCTGCCTGTCGTTCATTCTGTCAACGGCCCATTTGACAAGCTATATGAGGGATCCCATGAAGGCAAGACCACAGAGGCTTTGCTCATGCTTCACGCCGCAGGTTGGCCCGCCAAGATCATTACTCCTGAAGAGCTGAAGCGCGGACTGCCCGACAGCCTGAAAACCATCTTCCTGACAGGGCTGGGCGAGACTGACGGCACATGGAGCTGGTACGAAGGCATTGAAGCTGAGCTCCAAGATTTTGTGGACAATGGCGGACTTATTGTGATGGATGAGGAAAGCGCCTCTCCTGTGAAATCCACAGCCACAACAATCGATCTCGCATCGTTCGTAGGGCAAAGCAATGAGGATCAAACCAGCCTTATCATAAACAGAAACCTGGACAACATCTCCAAATTTAATGAAGCGCTTAAAGACGCTGAAGAGCCCTTGGCCACAACAGGACTTCTGGACGCTTGGGCGGTTCCCTCTATCGCTGGAAACACGAAATATTTAACTGTAATCAACGCCAAGCACACTAACGGCGCCAACGAGCTCACTGGGCAGGTTGCGCCACTTATAGTCAATTCAGAAAAAGCTGACGATAAGTTTGTTTATGACGTGCGAGCAGCCAAAGAGCTCGACAGCCTTCCAGACCAGGTTGACCTTACCCAAAATGGTTTCCAGTATTACGCTCTTACAAAGGCAAAAGTGGTCGCTCCTGTTGTCACTGTCCATGAATCAGAGACCAAGAAAGGCTTTTTCGAAGCTCATGTCACTATACTTTCTGATGGCGAAACCCTAACCGGCATACCTATTGAGATAACGGTATCAGGCAATGGCTCAACAGCGACCGTCTATGCCGCCACCGGCCAGGACGCGCTCCTGCCCTTGGCGCTGACAGACCAGCCAGGAACATACACCATTGCTGTAAAAGAGCTTTTGTCCGGATTGACTGGACAAACGGAAAAAGTAATCGCAGCATCCTCCTCTTCTCCATCTTTGCCGCGAGACGCTGACATCGCCAATTTTTCCCTAAGAGACAAGCCTTTGACCATAGCCCTCACTGAAGCCCAGTATTCTGACTCCGCCTTTCTTGCCCAAGCCCAAAAGCTGCAAGCATTTTACAATTCCAAAGGAAGATCGGCGACCATCGCCAAAGCGGCACCTTTTACCGAAGAGCTTGGAATAGTCACAGGAATCGGCCTTTACAACTTGCCAAACTACTATCCCAGATGGTCAACTGTAAGCTCTGATCTAATTCTGCTAGGCACAGACAAGACAAACGCCCTGCTTCTGGATCAGGCGAGAGGGTACCTCCTTCCCGAGATCACTGGCAGCTGGGGCTTGAGCTACGTCAACTCCGCCTTTGTCGGTGAATATGACGTTCTGAACATTCTTTCAGAAAGCATCACTGGCATAGAAGAGGCAGTGGACTTTATCACAAGCGGGCAGCCCCCGGTTCAAACCTCTTCTCCCCTTGATCTTCGCGTTCTTTCTTTCAGCGACAGCGAAGTAGTGATCGCTTGGAACGCTTCAAGCAATGCCACAGGCTATGAGATCCAGTACCAGGAGCAAGGAAGCGATGAATGGACATCCATAAGCGAGACAGGCACGACTGTTGCGATTTCTTCGCTCAATCCTGGAACCGCTTACAACATCAGGGCAAAAGCCATTGCCAGCGAAGACTCCCTCTTTAGCCAAAGCATAAACCAAACGACCAAGGCCTCTGATATTGTTCTTCCCACCATCACCCAATTTGACATTCCGGATCTAGACGGAGGTTTTGCTGGAGCGGCTTTGTATGCCGACCTGGAAGCGATCCTAGATGAAGTAAGTTCCGTAACTGGCCTTCTTGAAGACGGCACCCCGGTAGAGCTTGAGGTTGCCCAATGGGACGGAGACTATGATCCAGAAACGCCAGGCGAATACATCCTCACAGGCATCCTTGAGGAACAGAGTTCCTATAGTCTAGGCGTTGAGCCAAAGCTTAAGGTCGTGATCAAAGAAAAGCCGCTGATATCCAGTTTTCTTGACAGGGAAGTTCCTGGAGGGGTTGCAGGAGAAGCGACATATCCTGATTTAGACGCCATTCTTGCGGCCTTTGGCACTGTCACCGCCTACTTGGAAGACGAAACTGCCGTAGAGCTCATAGTGGCTCAGTGGATAGGAGACGACGACGCCAATGTTCCTGGTGAGTATACCCTCAAAGCCGAGTTGGAAGCGCAGTCTCTGTATTCTGTTAGCGAGGATCTGGACGCGGCTGAGTTGAAGATCACAATCGAGGCACCTGTCGTCCCAGCTCTTCCCATAATAACAAGCTTTGAGAACATCGAGCTTGCCGGAGGCGTTGCTGGAAACGCCACGTATCCTGATGTTTCTGCTATTCTCGAAGCCGTGAAGACCGTCACCGCCTACTTGGAAGACGAAACTGCCGTAGAGCTCATAGTGGCTCAGTGGCTAGGAGACTATGAACCAAATGTTACTGGTGAGTATACCCTCTATGCCGAGTTGGAAGCGCAGTCTTTTTATTCTGTTAGCCAGGATCTGGACGCGGCTGAGCTGAAGATCACAATCGAGGCGCCTGTCGTCCCAGAGATTCCCATAATAACAGGCTTTGAGAACA
>JAISWZ010000027.1 GCA_031270945.1 Clostridiales bacterium
AAGATTCAGTCAAGAAGATAAGCGACCAGATACGCCTTATTAAAGCAAGAAACAGTGTCGCTGAGACTGCCGAAATGAAATGGGGCAAGGCAAGCCCCTCAAAAAATCAGCTTTTTCAAGATCTCATCAATTACTTCTTTGACGAGAAAGACTTGCGCTTTCGCGGTTTGGTTATCTGTGACAAGTCCTGCCTTTCCCACGAAGCATTTGGCCAATCGCATGATTTGTGGCGCTTCGAAATGCTTTACCCAATATTATCGCCTTTGGACGCCTATGATATTTACCTCAATGTCACAGACACCCATGCCAATGAAAGCGCAAAGAAGTTGCATGAAGCATGCCTCAATTCAACGTTTGAGTTTTCTCCCCATGTTATCAATAAGGTGCAACCCGTCCGCTCTGGCGAGATCCAAGTCATGCAGATCCTTGATATTCTCATTGGAGCGCTTGGCTACAACAGCCGAGCGTTTTCCGAGAATCACGAAAAAAGCATTGCCAAAGCAAGGAACGTTGATCTTATAAAGAAACGCTCTGGCTATTCGATGGATAAGAGCACATTGCTGCGTGAAGAGAAGTTGAATATGTTTTTCTGGAAAGTGAGGTGATGCTGTGTCAAATAATTGCTGGCTACCCAGCTTGGTATTATTCAGCGCTTTTAACAACGTATGGCTCGACTATGAAAAAGCACTTTATGAAATTTTTAAAACTGATTTTATTGATTCCAAACCGGTATTCCAAGGTAAACACATTTACATTAGAAAACACCCGATGGAATTCGACAAAAAAGAGGCCTATTACCACTTGACTTGTCAAGACTATCTGAAAGACGGAAATCGAAGTCCGGATTTTCGCCGATGCGAGAGAATACGCTGGGTTAGGAGCTTTTTGGAGAATTATCAATGTGATCCATCGCAATGCTGCAATTGCGAAGGAATTAAGGTATGGGAAGAAAAATCCCGTTCAAACAAAACTCGGATAAGCTTGCTTTTCGAAGAAGAGCGCTATTCGGTTCTTTCAGCGCCAGCTTTCTATAAATTACCATTTGATTTGCCTCACATGCAACTGCAAGGCCAGCTCATCCACCATGTGTGGAAGGAGTTCCTGATTACGTCTTCCAAGACGTTTTCTGATGCAACAGTTTTTTTGCCTCACATGCAACCGCAAGGCCAGCTCATCCACCATGTGTGGAAGGAGTTCCTGATTACGTCTTCCAAGACGTTTTCTGATGAATAATCATAACGCCTTGCTATTGCAAGGCGTTTTTTCCTTCATAGATTCTCGCAGACGCTCAATGTGAAAAAGGACAAGGCATAAGAGCCTTGTCCTTTTTTGAAACTCTGTACACATGGATAGCCCACGAAGCTCCAACCGCTCACTATTTACCATGGAATTTGCTGCTTTTCGCTGAGATTTCCGACAAGATAGGCTTTGGGTTTCTAGAAATTCGCCCTGCCTAATAAACAATCTCCACATCCGGAGGCGCGTTTACCTCTAGCTGGAGCGTTCCATCTTCTTCCCTTCTCCACTGGACACTGATGCTTCCTTTCGGAGTCCAGACCTCGCCTTGGGCCCAGTCGAAATAGGCTGGGTTGGGCCGCACATAAACCGCCTCATAATTCGGCTTTGCTGGGGTGACACCCAGAACTACTGCTGGCAGTTCATAAAGCGCAAGCGCTCCCCAGGCATGGCAATCACTGCGAGGCGAGATCGTGGATTCCTGGCAGGTTGTCAGATTGTTTTTGACCATTTCTCGCCAGGGTTCCCAAAGCTCACGGGTTTTGTGATACAAGTCGGCCTTTTCAACCGCTCGGAACAAGTAGAAGCCCATGGCTACAGTGCATTTCGCAAAGGATTCATTTGAGAGCGCTTCCTCGATCAGGGTTGGCCAGCTCTCTTTGGGGGCGGTCTCAGTAAGCACTGCCCACACTTGGCAGTGCTGGCTATACTTTTCAACGCCTGGCCCGTCCTGATACAGGCCTTTATCATCCACGCAATACATGTTCACGGCGCTTTGAACAGCTGTCGCTTGCCATGCGTAGTCTGCCGCTTGCTCGCTTCGGTCAAGAAAAGCAGCAAGAGCTGAAGCGGCTTGCAGAGCGCTGATGTAGATGAGGCTTTCCATTGTGATTTCGCCAGACAAGAAGGCTTCAGGCACTCCAGTTGTCTTTTCCCAAGACCAATCGATGAATGACCAGAAGCGATCCCTCATTATCATTCCACCCGCGTTGCCAAGCAGGCCTTTTCCGTTGACGTTTCTACAATAGAACGCAAGTATCGCATCTACGGTAGGCATATATTTCTTAACCAGCTCTTTGTCTCCAAAGTAGCGCATGTGATCATGAATCATAAGGATATAGTAAGCTGGGAAGCCTATGATGACATTTGAAACCATGCTTGGGTAGCATGCAGGGGTAAGCCCGTCATAGCGGAGCGAGCGATGGAAGTCGTCTATCGCTCTTCTAGCCATCCTATCATCTGCCGAGACACTGTACGTAAACAGGATTTGGGCTCGGGTATCCATGGCGTATTGCAGCTGCTCGTAAAACGGGCAGTCTTCATAGGTTTCATGCATGCACCGCTTAAGCGAGCGAAGGCTGATGTCCCATACAGCATTTAGGCTCTCATCAGATGTCTTGACAAATGTTTTCGCATCCAGGGGATATCCTGTCTCCCTGTAATCAAATCGGAGGATTTGCAGCGGCTGCTCTTTAACATCAATTTTCACTTTGACATACCTGAAAGCTCGGAACCAAAAGGTCTCGTAAGTTTCCGGTTCGTCTGAAGCGCCAAAGCCCCCAGCCAGATAGGTGTCGGTATAGCCTCTAAGCGCTCCATTCTTTGAGTCAGTCCTGTCACCTTTTAGAGGAGCAGGAAACATCAGCGTTGTATCCGGCTCATAGGAATAGCATTCGCTTGTGAGGATTTTTATTTCCGCTCCTTCTCCGCCAG
>JAISWZ010000060.1 GCA_031270945.1 Clostridiales bacterium
ATCAAAATCCAGAACTCAAAAAGTCACTAGTACAGAAATGCGAAGTTGTTAACTTGAGCTTGATTTCTTGCCTTTGTGCATGTTTCACAAATCGTTTTTCTTAAGTTGGCAACAGTGGACAAATACCCTGTTGATTTTGGAATGCAAAGTGAAAAAATACCATCAATATGACACACTCCAGGCGGAGCTATTGCTGAAAACAAAGAACGTTCATTATTTGAATTTACCATTTTTCTCTGGAATATTCTATATTCTGAGGTATATTTTGAACCCCAAGATGTTATTGGAACGTTTTTGACATATTCATCCAGTGAGGTGGCTGGCTGGTAATTGCATCTTTGCAAATAATCATCAGGAATATTAGTGAGATCGATGCAGTCAAAGTCGCTTTTCAATTCGCATTTAGAACGTGGGCATTTAAACATTGGATTTCCAACATTTATATGAGGCCCAGAAAGAATCGCTTTGTTTAAGGAATCAGGGAAGTTTACATTACGTGCGATGACGTTGCTTTTTTGAGCATTTGATTCATCCCACATAACGGTGTAGAAAACTTTGATTTCTTTGTTACCAATATATGTTTGCTGTGATGCAAATACCTTTAACACATCGATCATTTCTTGCGTGTGTATTGCTGGCAAGCGAGCTTCTGACCATTCGCTACTTCCATCAAGTAATTTGGCAAATACCATAAGTTCTTTTTTTGCCATGTGAATGACTCTGCTAGGATGACCATTGATATTCCAATCACCTTTATCATCCTTAATTCCTGGGATATTTCCGATGATTGAATTATCATAGCATTCGTCGATAGTAATTGGATCATAGAGATTGCTTATAGAATCGAAGTCGGATTGCTGTGAATAACTGTAAACGTTAATGCTAAATTTTGAACGATCATTTACTTCTGGAAATAACATCTTTTCATTAACGAATTGAAAGTGAAATCGTAGTCGTGAGATAACGCTTTTACGTAGTAGTTCTCCTCCTGGATCGTCATATATGCCTTCAGGATGCAAGAATGCGATAACCCCTTTCGGGTTATCGAAACTCCATGCTTGCGGTAAGAAACATTTATATAAATTAGGTTGTTGGCCCTTCAAGTCATAGTAATTTTGCTGAGCGTTCAAAAAATTCTTAATGCCAACCATGGATTCGTATTCCGCAAAATACAAGGTTTCTGTTGCCCTGTCTTTCAATGTCTCGGCTCTTTGAAGAGAAGTCTGTGTTGCCGTCAAATCCTTCACTGAAAACATTGGCTTCTTGTCAGAAAGTACAGCTTGCTCGTTCCAGCTCATCTTTATCCAAGGGGGATTCCCCAAGATCAAATCAAACCCGCCCTTGTCAGCAAATATATCAGCAAACTCCAACTCCCAGTGAAAGAAGTGTTGCTGTTGCGCTATCTGCCTAGACATAGCGAGTCTTGGATTCAACCTGCACATGTCATTTAGGTTTACTTTCCCGATGTCGTTCCACGCATAACCTGAATAGGTGTCCCGTATCTCGTCCGCCATAAGGTCTAACTCGGTTACTTCAAACATGGTCATTTGAGCGGAGCTCACCGATTCTACCGTTCCTTCGAGGATCAAGTCCATGTCAAAGAAAAACTCGCTTCTTGATGGAAGGAGCTCAGCGTCTCGAATAGGCCAAAACCAGAGGGAGCACCAATAGTCCATCGCAAACTTCAATCTCGCATACGGTGAGGCGTTGTCGCCGCCTACCGTTCTGTAGAGCTGGTCAAAGATATCGTCCTTTTCACGGATCGAGGTAGAAGCTTCTGCGACATCTTCAGTGCGTCCGTATATCGAAAGGGCGTCAGTTGTTCTTCCTCGGACGCTTCGAAGGTGGTTGATCTGCTTTCGCCAGAGCTTGTCAATGACGCTTGTTATTCGGGTCAGGGTTTCGACTTCGCTGGTTGTGTAAGGCTTGTTGAAGTCCTTGTTCCAGGCCTTCAGCTCTTTGATCTCGTCGGGCGCAAGCCCCTTAATCACTTTGTCAGGGTAGCTGGCCATGCCAGGGTCGCCAGTCAGAAAGTGATATACATGATTTTTAGGCGCACCGGCTTTTCCAGGCTTCACGCGAACCGGAGCGTTTTCCCACCATCTGTCGGGTGTTTTTGTTGCTTGTAGCTGAACAATGGGATAGACTTGCCTACGAGCGCCAATCAGTGAGTTTCCGTTAAAGAGCTGAGCCATAAACCAGGGAACAAATGCGCCTTTGTAAATGGTGTTAAGCCAAAGGGAAACCTCAGCCAATTCTACAGCAACGGGATTCAGGTCAATCCCGTAAACGCATCTGTCAGCCAGGAACATCTTAACCTTTTGCAGTTCCTGCGGTCGATCCTCATGGGAGACTAAAACCCCAGACTCTTTTTGCTTTAGCTCAATATAGGCTTCAGCCAGCTGGTTCACCGCTTCATTCAAGAAAGCGGCGCTGCCCATGGCGGGCTCGCAAATGGCAAGTTTAAGGATGTCATCAGAAGTCTTGTCCTTCAAAAGCTCTTTGAGAGCGTACTTCACCAGGCACTGAGTCAATACTTCAGGGGTGTAGTACGAAGCTGACTTTTCGCGCTCGCGACCAGCCAAGCGATAGATGTACTCTCCCTTTTCGTACTTTCTGAGCATTCCTTTCATCTCTCCTGAGTCGTAACGTACCCGCTCATCCTCGTCGTAATTCTCCAGTTCCCTTTCAGGAACGAAGTATCCGACTTTGAGCTCGTCAAACTCATCTTTCTTGTTTTTGACCTCGTAAAGCGTCTCGGTGGCAATGAAACCGCGATATGAGAGCAAAGCCTCGTAAACCGCGCCCATTTGGTTGATGCCAAGCGTGGAGTAAGATATTCGGCCTCTGGTGGACTTTTTGCCCTTTCCCCTTGAAATGCTCATCAGTGTGATGATCTTAAGCATGACCTTATTTCTAAGCTTAGCCTCGCCGATCAACTTCGTGTACTTCGGGTCAAATATGTGAGCTTTCAAAGGCTCAACAATAAAGGCTTCCTTCAATGAAACCCTGCCAAGCTCTTTCTTGTCTTCGTCAGGATAGCCATTGTAGATCATGTCAAACTGCTTGGAGAGGGTCTCCTGAATGTAGTAGCCTTCCCCGATCTCAGAAACATCTTCTCTCGCTTCGTCAGCGATTTCCCGCAAGTGCTCCAAGGAATAGCCTGTCATGTAGGATCGGGCCTTTATAGGGGCATAGCCCAACTCAGGCCTTGATTCTATGAATAAGACAAACAGCATCCGGTACATGTAGCGAAGGCACTCCATAGTCAGCTGATCGGTGTCGACTGGATTCGCTTCAAGATCAATATGCTTGTTGTACTCCAGGTCGTGCAACACTTCATTGCCCAGGAGCTCTATCGCTTCCCGCAAGGCGTATTTCAGGTTTTGGGATACGCCATTAGCATGCCGGTGAGAGCTGTCGGTCAGCTTGTCCATGAGGGAAAACCCCTCATCTGGACACAAGGACTCCCTGTGCAAGAAAACCGATACGGCTTGCAAAGTGCTCTCTTCCTTGCGGCTGAAGATCGTTTCCAAGTCAAAGTGAAGGTAGCGCTTCTCGTTCCACTTAAGGCGATCTACCAGAGCTATTCCATCAAGGCCTATGAAAAGCAGCCATCTGGGCGGCTCGCTCGCGCCAAAGAATATCTTGGTCGCAAGATCTTCGTTGGATAGCTCTGATACAAAAGGCGTGTTCAAGGCATCCTTGTCCAATTCCGAACTGTCAAAAGCCTTCTCATCCATCATGCTGCAGTCCTGTTCCTTGGTAAAGCAGAGCAGCACCCACAACGCCGGTGCGCCAGAAGCCTTCTTCATTTCAAGGTAGATGGGAACTGACAATGTGTCACTTTGTTGCACCACCAGCGGCTCCGCTTCAGGGTACCCCAATGAGTTGAGGTAGCTGTCCGCCAGCTCTTTGATCAAGGACATGTTCTGGGAATCAGTGCGAGAGAACGCTTGCCTTTTTTGAACAGATACGAAAAGCCTTCCGCTATTGCGCATGAGTGACCATGGAGTCTTTGCTTTATCGTCTTTCTTTGCATCGACTTCGTTGTCGTAGTCATCGCGATCTGTCTCTGAGAGATCAAAGTCATCATCCGCCAGCTCGCCTTCAGCGCTAGACCTGGAAGCGTCCCTCCAGGCAGATATCGTTTCCTTGGCGTTTTCCTCAAAAATGGAGGTTAAGTAGTGGTTGGTAAAGTACTCGTTATGATTGGTAATTCCGGTTAGATCCATTGACAATACGCACTCACCTTATTTCTTGATTAGTCTACTGAAAGAATCAAAAACGCTATCGCTTCAAGATCTTGTCTGAGTTATTGTGGTCTATTTACATCAAGCAGATGTCACTTGGATTAGCTTCCCTAAAAGCGACTTGGGACGTAGGTCTGAAAATTCTTGCTCAAGACGCTCAAGACGGGCATGCCCTCTGAATCATTATAGCTTAGTATTGACTTGTGCGCAAACTCCCGTCACTTTAAGGTTGCGCAGAGGAGCTATAGGATTTGCAAAAAAAAGAAACCTCAAAACTCAGAGATTTCTTTTTGCGTCATTGTGATCACACTCTAATCTTTTAGTTCTCTCGACTCAATTCAACCGGCTCCACATACACACCTCTGTCTCTTGCCAATTTTGCTTTCCGATAGTTTATTAAAAACCTCAAAACGAAAAATGCAAATATTATTGAAAATTCAGCAACTACCAGGGACCTGTATACGGAGTTGCGAAAGAACCACTTGCCAATCCCGAAACTGTAAAGGCTTTCTGACAGAACAAAGTAGAAAGACATTGACAATATCCAATTCCTGATCTTGATCTTGTTAACAATAGCTGCTATAGAAAGCCCAAGCAGCAAGACAAACAAAAGCGAGAAAGACGGGACTAGCTCATAAATAAAATGGGTGCAAATGAATAACGCGATTTGAAAAAGAATGGCCACAAGAAAGCCTTTTAAGGAACAGAGAAATTTCTTTTTTTCGAGATCCCCAAAGCAAGAATCCAAGATAGCTCCTAGCTTGAACTTGTCAAAATCTGAGTCGAAAGCTAAAATGATATCTACGGCAATTGAAACGAGATAAACGGAGCCTTGGAATAATGCCGTAAAAAACAAAATAAGCAAGTAGGATTTTATAAAGTTCGATAAATATAGGTTTTGAACAGAAATATATGTTGAGAAAAAAATATATAAAGGCAGGGATGGAAACCAATAGCGCAGCTTAAGGAACGATAATAAGGAAACTATTGCGGTTAAAAATATTGCAATCGCAAACATTTTGATAGGCAGATAATGGTAAAAATTAATCCCCTGTAAAACAAAAATTGCAGATACTACAGTAAAAACGAAAATAAGAAAAATGAATAGCGCTGCTGGAATAATGCTCAACACTTTTTTTGACATAGAATAGCCTCCGTTATATGTAGATACAAGCCAAAGCTCATTGTCGAACCATCGATCAACATATTTGCATTTGTTGATCTTAATGCTTGCAACTGAAATATGCACTAATTCTCTCTGATTGGCTCAACCAGCTCCATCGGCTCCGAATACAAGCCTGTGTCTCTTGCCAATGTTGCTTTTCGGTAGTTTATTGTAAATCTCGCTATGAAAAACACAAATATTATTGAAAATTCAGCAACTACCAGGGAGCCGTATCCGGAGTCGCGAAAGAACAACCTGCCGATATCAAAACCTCTAACGCTTTCTGACAAAACAAAGTAGAAAGCTATTGACAATATCCAATTCCTGATCTTGATCTTGTTAAAAATAGCTGCTAATGAAAGCCCAAACATCAAGACAAACAAAAGCGAGAGCGAGGGGACTTGCTCATAAATATAATGGGTGCAAATGAATAACGCGATTTGAAAAAGAACTGCTATGAGAAGGCCTTTTAAGGAACAGAGAAATTTCTCTTTTTCGATATTCCCAAAGCATGAATCCCGGAAAGCTATTAGCTTAGACCTGTCAGAATCCAAGCAGGACGCCAAAATGCTTTCTACGGCAGTTGAAATGAGATAAACGGCTACTTGGAATAATGCCGTAATAAACAGAATAAAGATAAGAGCTAAAGCCGAAAAAAACAGAGTAAAGAGAAACG
>JAISWZ010000166.1 GCA_031270945.1 Clostridiales bacterium
TATCTTAGCATGTTGTCCCAAGGCTTGCAAGCTTGGCGGAAACATCAGTTCTTCAGGCTTGCTGACACAACCGCCATTTCTGGGATCGTGCGATCATGCCGCAATATCCCAAGAAGCGGGACACTATGCCCCAATAGCGGATAGCGTCCCTGCAAGCCTCAACGCAAGCATTTTCAGAAAACGCCAACCCTGAATTCAAAGAGGCAAATCCATGAAAAAGAAAATCTCCATCAACCTGGGAGCAAACGCATTCTCCGATCTAATAAGAGGCGGCTACCATTATATTGACAAGTCCCTGTTCATCCGTGACTTCCTGCGAAACCCTGGCCAAGTCAACGTGATCACCCGCCCAAGAGGCTTCGGCAAAAGCCTAAACCTGAGCATGCTGAAGTCCTACCTGGAGATCGGGGCTAATCCTGTGCTGTTCGACGGGCTTGCAATACAGCAGGAGAAGGAGCTTCATGACAAGCACTTTGGCAAATATCCGGTTTTGCGCGTAAGCCTGGCCTCGGATGACTTCTCAACTTTTGACCAATGCCTGAAGCGCTTTTCTTTCACCCTCCAAGATCTTTTTGCCCAAAACTTAAGCTTCTTGGCCAGCTCTAGCAGGCTCGGAAAAATCAGCAGAGCCCGCCTCGAAATATTCACAAACCCTCCAAGCGTACCCAATGAGGCTTTTCTCATTATGTCGCTGAAGGCCGTGACCGCTATGTTTTATGAGCATTACGGCAAGCCTGTGGTCATTCTCATTGACGATTACGACTCCATGATAGCTCACGCAGTGCCGCTTGAGCTCAAGAAACGGATCCAAGACTTTCTGTCCGGCCTTTTTGCCCCGATCTTCAAAGGCAACAGGCAAGTGGAATTCGTTGTCCTGACAGGTTGCCTGTGGATTGCCAACAGCGCAAACAACGAGATTGCCTCAACGGTTTCCCATCCCAGGTACGCGGACAGCTTTGGGTTGACTGAGGATGAGCTTGCGAAGGTTCTTGAAGCCCTGGGCCTCTCGCACAACCTGCCCGCCTTTCAGGAGTGGTACGGCGCCTATCTCATCGGAGGCAAGCGGATCTACAATACTTGGTCAGTCATGAGCTATTGCAACGCTCTTTTATCCAACCCGACAGCGGTACCTAAATGCTACTGGGCCAACACCAGCGGCAGCGACATTCTCTTTGACGCGTTCAGCAAGGCCGAGAGCGAAAACGCGCTGACTGATCTAGAAAGGCTTGTCTTTGCACAGCCTGTGAGAATTGCTCTGCAAAACAGCATCTCACCAGGAGACTTCCCCAATCTTTCATCTATTCTAAGCCTCATGGTTCACTCCGGCTACTTGACCCCGTGCAGTCCAGCTGGGAATGAATACCGAATCCCCAACAAAGAGGTCAAGGCAGAGTTCATCAAAACAGCGCTTGCCTGGGTCAAGGAACGCGCCCCAGAAGATCTGTCCGCCAAGGTAGTAAGCTCGATTTGGAACGCTGACACAGAAACGATCCAGAACGCCCTGAGCGGCTTTTTCACTACCCAATCAAGCTCTGAAAATCCCCCAAAGCACGCTTGCAACTTGTTATTGCTTGGCCTTATGAATGACGGCGAGATAACCGGAACAGGCGAGACTTTCATAACTCTCGCCAATAAAAGCAGCAAGACCGCCGCTCTTGAGCTAAAGAAGTCATATGTCTTGCTGTACATGCTTGCGGACGCGCTCCAAGGCGTAATGCGGATCAGGGAAAGGGGTGCCGAAAAGGATCTGGCGCTCTCGGATTATGGTGCCAAAGCCATGCATTTCGGCATATCGTTTTGCATGAAGAAGTGCCTGTGCCTAATCGAAAGCGCTGTCAATCCAGAGTTGATAGAGAGTGCCATAGGCGACATGCAAGCGGCCACCTGGTGCATAAGGCAGAGGATAGACAAAAAGTCGCGGCTTCAAGCCTCCAGGCGAATGAGAAAGTTGAATCAACTCCCTCTACTTTCTGACGCTCCGGACTCTGAGAGCGCTCTTTTGGTTCCTCCCCCTCCACTTTTGGATGCTCCTGATTCCGAGAGCTGGTTTACGGGAAGGGAAAGCGCGCTTGAAGCCTTCAATTATACGCTGGATCATGAGAAAACAAACTTTAACTTCGAGCTGTTGCTGGAAACCACCGCTAAGCTGGTCGATGACTTGAATCGGCTGCTGATAGCGGAGAGGATAGGGATAGAGGATAGAGGATAGGGAGGCCATTTCTCCAAGGCGAATGAGAAAGTTGAATCAACTCCCTCGCCTTTGGATGATCCCGACCGTGATATCCGCTTGGCCAGCTGAATCAAGACTCTTACGCCAGAACTAAAGCAAAAAGGGCATTCGCCGAATGCCCTTTTTGCCTTGCCTAAAACTTTAAAATTTTAAAACTCTAAAGTCCTATACCGCTAAACCCTCAATCCCTAAAACCCTCAACCCCTAAAACCCCATTATCTCCAACAAATAAGCGGAAAGCTCAGCCGAGGTGGCCCCATCTGTCCGGCCTGTAACAATAACCTTTTTTTCCCTCTGCGCAGTGTCCAGCGCGTTGGTAAGGATAGCTTCCTTGTCAGTAAACCCGATGTGGCCCAATAGCATGGCGGCGGCGCGGATTATGCTTGAAGGATCTGCGTAATCAGCCCTGCCTTCTTCAACCATCCGTGGCGCGGATCCGTGTATCGCTTCAAACATGGCGTACCGCTTTCCGATGTTTGCGCTTCCGGCAGTGCCTACCCCGCCTTGGAACTCCGCCGCCTCGTCAGTGAGAATGTCCCCGTACAGATTGGGGAGAACCAGAACCTGAAATTGGGTTCTTCTCTTTTCGTCTACCAGCTTGGCTGTCATGATGTCTATGTACCACTCATCCAAGGTGATAGAAGGGTATTGCCTCGCGATCTCCCGCGCGATCCTGAGAAACTTTCCGTCTGTTGTTTTTATTACGTTTGCCTTTGTCACTGCCGTGACCCTGGTCTTCCCGTTTGCCTTGGCATACTCGAATGCGGCTTCAACTATTCTCTTCGTTCCCTGGGTTGTCGTGATCGTAAAGTCAATGGACAGATCGTCTGTCACATCAAAGCCCTTTGACCCAACCGCGTACGCCCCTTCTGTGTTCTCCCTGAAGAATGTCCAGTCTATCCCCTGGCTGGGAACCCGGATCGGCCTAACGTTAGCGAATAGATCCAGCTCTTTTCGCATCGCCACGTTAGCGCTTTCAATGTTTGGCCAAGGCGATCCAGCCTGCGGCGTCGTGGTCGGCCCTTTCAAAATGACATGGCACTTTTTCAACTCTTCCAGGACAGAATCCGGTATCGCTTTCCCCTCAGCCGCCCTCCGCTCTATTGTAAGCCCATCGATAGTGCGCAAGACCACTTTCCCTGACTCGATCTCGTCTTTCAGCAAACTCTCCAATATGACCTGGGCTTGCCCTGTTATTGCTGGCCCTATTCCGTCTCCGCCTACTACTCCTATTATGATCTGCGGCAAAGCCTTGTATTTCACAAAGTCTTTTTCAAGCTTGAGCCTTTCGACCCGATCCAGCTGCTCGCTTAGCAGCCGCATGAACTTCTCTTTTGCCAGTTCCGTCATTGTCGCCACCCTTTTTGTGATAGGCGCAGTGCGCCTGGAGTATTTCAATAAGGCCGTTGTTTTGGCAAAGACCTTAGCGTTCATCTGAGTTGCTTGGGCAAAGACTTAAGCGTTCTTCTGAGTTTCAAGGGAAAGCCCTTCGAGCTCGCCTAAATGTGCAGAAAGAACTTCCAAACCCAAAATGTGACGCAAGAACCAGCCCTATAAAGAGAACCGCCTATATAAGCGGACCAGAATAAAAACCCCGCAGGGGTTGGCTCGCCGCCAGGCGAGCCGGATGAGGTTTTTGATCTTTAAGATCTACCCCTGGTAGCTTTTGCTTCTTGTTGCTATTTAATCATGCTCGCTCTTCTATATCATACTTCTTTTCTATATCATGCTTGTTTTGCTTCCACTCTCTTACATATCACTTGCTCTCTTACAAACCTGCTCCGTCTTGTTAGAACTTTAACTATTCCTGCTCCGCCTTGTTAGATCTTTAACTATCCTTGCTCCGCTTCTTTCAGCCTCTCTATCTCATCATTAGCCAGCTTCTCCAGCTCCGTGTCTGAGATCGAGGTAACGCGGCCTGTCGCGTATTGCAAGTCGACCCATTCCTTCATGGCGACAATCAGCGGATGCTTCTTGTCCAGCGCGTCAGAGCCCGTGAAATGGTAGCGGCCGTTGACCCAGTGGGCTATGCCAGCCAAGCCGGAAGTGCTTGAGACTGCGACGGAAGCGGGGCGTCCCAGGAACTTTTCTGTGTTGAAAATGTTGTAGATCTCTTCGTTTTTGAGAATTCCGTCAGCATGGATGCCAGCTCTTGTGACGTTGAAATTTCTGCCCGCGAATGGAGTCATGGGAGGGATCCGGTAGCCGACTTCAGATTCGAAATAGTCAGCCAGTTCTGTTATGACAGAGGTGTCCATCCCGTCCAAGGTGCCCCTTAGCTGGGCGTATTCCATGACCATGGCTTCCAAAGGGGTGTTGCCGGTTCTTTCCCCAATGCCAAAGAGGGAGCAGTTTATTGCGCTGCAGCCATATAGCCAGGCGTAGGACGCGTTTGACACCGCGCGGTAAAAGTCGTTGTGGCCATGCCACTCCAGCAGCTCGTGCGGCACGCCGCCGTGATGGTGCAAGCCGTATATCAAGCCTTGGACGCTCCTAGGCATGACTGTTCCAGGAAATGTTATCCCATAGCCCATGGTGTCGCAGGCCCTTATCTTGATTGGAACTCCGGTTTCTTCCATCAGGCTCATGAGCTCTGAGGCAAAGGGGACCACAAAGCCGTAAAAATCAGCCCTTGTAATGTCCTCGAAGTGGCACCTGGGCCTGATTCCGTGCTCTATGCATTCCCTGACAACTGAAAGGTAATGGTCTATGGCCTGGCGGCGGGTCATGTTCATTTTAAGGAAAATGTGGTAGTCAGAGCAGCTGACCAGTATTCCTGTCTCTTTGACCCCCATGGCCTTGACCAATTCAAAGTCTTTCTTCGAGGCTCTTATCCAGCTGGTGATCTCCGGGAACTGATGCCCCATCTCCAGGCACTTGTAGGCCGCCTCTTGATCCTTCTTCGTGTACAGAAAGAACTCGCACTGCCTTATCAGGCCCTTTGGGCCTCCCAGCCTGTGGATCATCCTGTAGATGTCCACGATCTGCCCAGTGGTGAAAGGCTCGCGGGACTGCTGCCCATCCCGGAAGGTGGTGTCTGTCAGCCAGATTTCCTCCGGCATGTCAATTGGGACTATCCTGTGGTTGAACGCGACCTTTGGTATCTCGTCATAGGAGAACAAGCTGCGGTTCAGGTTGGGCACCTTCACGTCCTGGAGCTGGTATATAGTGTCTGTTCTCTCCAGCAGGTTGGTTTTCTGGTTGAATGAAAAAGCAGCCATTCCGGCACCTCTCTTCCAGGGGGCTGAGCCCTCTTGATATGCGTTTTTTGCGCATTCTTTATTTTACTAGACAGAGCCTTAAGTGTCAATACTGGTATGTTTGCTGGCATTAGCGAAATCTGGCAGCATTGGGCAG
>JAISWZ010000313.1 GCA_031270945.1 Clostridiales bacterium
AATGCGAATTGAAGCAAATGCAATTTGGCAACCGGAGGGAGGGAGATTCATGTCAGAAGTCAAAGTTAAAGAGAATGAAACTTTGGACAGCGCTCTTCGCCGCTTCAAAAGAAGCTGCGCGAAGGCTGGGATAATGGGAGAGGTACGCAAAAGAGAGCATTACGACAAGCCCAGCGTGAAGCGCAAGAAAAAATCTGAGGCCGCAAGAAAGCGCAGGTACAACTGAGCGCATATCCCAAAAAGGCTTGCAAAAGCCATGGCGATCTTGCCTGGCTTTTGAAGCCTAAACTTGTTTTTTTGGGAAACGCGCCAAGCGCTTGGCCAAAGGCTTTTTTTCAAGCGCAAACGCAAGCGCTTATTGCGGGCAGTGGTTTCGCTCAAAGGAAAAGGTGTGTCTTATGGATTTGAAGGCTACGCTGCTGCAAGACCTGAAAGAGGCGCTCAAGAGCAAGGACACGCTTAGGAAAGACACAATCCAGATATTGAGGGCGGCAGTGCTTCAGGTGGAGAAGGATACAGGCAAAACGCTAGACGACACCTCGATAGTGGATGTCATATCCAAGGAACTCAAAAAGCGCGTGGACGTGATGCCTGACTTCGTGAAAAGCGGACGCCAGGATCGCATCACCGAGCTTGAAGCGCAGATAGTGATAATTAAGTCATACCTTCCGCCTCAACTCTCACCGGAAGAGGTTTTGGATATAGTCAAGAAGGCTATCGACGAGACTGGCGCGTCCTCAATAAAGGACATGGGCAAGGTCATGGCTGCCGTAGGCCCTGCGTTAAAAGGGCGGGCTGACATGAAGATAGTCGGAGACATCGTCAGGAAGGCCGTATCGTAATTCAAGGCCGTATCGCAAGTTTAAAGGCCGTATCGCAATTTAAATGCTGTTTCATAGGATTTGCGGCTCGGATATGAGCCTGCGTTTCGCAAGCCTGGAAGACCGCAGCTTATGTTGCGGTCTTTTCTCGCATTTAGGGCATATCCCAAAATTAATTTTATGTCGAAGCATTGCATGCCTTTTCCCCTCGCCTCTGAAGAAATTTTGGGATATGCTCCAAAGCGCTGTCTTGTGGGAATTGCGAGCATATGATATGATTAGAGGCAAAAGAAAGAGCGTGTCCCAAAATTTAATGCGGCGCGGGAAGCGTTTCGAAAAACTTGCTTGCATCGAGCTTTTTAAGGCCGATAGGTTTTGGGATATGCCCTTGAGAAGACAACTCGTCACAGGAGGCGGTGGTTGCCATAGGCATCAGGATAGGGAACGGTTACGACGCGCATCGCCTGGCTGCAGGAAGGCGCTTGGTCATTGGCGGCGTGGAGATACCATACGAGAAGGGGCTGGTAGGGCACTCAGACGCTGACGTGCTTGTCCATGCCATAATGGACGCTCTTCTTGGAGCGGCGGGGCTTAGGGACATCGGGGTGCACTTTCCCGACTCGGATCCCGCGCTGGAGGGCGCCGACTCTCTCGATTTGCTGGCAAAGGTGGGAGAGCTGATAAAAGAAGCCGGATTTTCCGTCATAAACATAGACAGCGTCGTGATTGCGCAGGCGCCAAAGATTGGGCCCTACATAAGCGCTATGAGGGGCCACGTCTCAAAGATCTTGGGATTGGACGCGTGGCAGGTCAACGTAAAGGCCACGACCGAGGAAGGAATGGGCTTCACTGGAGCGGGGTTGGGCATAGCCGCAACGTGCGTATGCCTGTTGGAGAGCGGGGGGCGATGTTGAAGCTGATAGCCGCATGAAGCAACTGTCGCGTATCTTGTATAGATATGCCGGAGCGCTCTGGCCTGAGAGGTTAAGAGCATGTCCCATATTTAATCAAGGGCTGAAAGTTCGCCCCTTTGGGATATGCAATAGGGCAAGCGCCATGCATTTTGGACGGCTTGAGGGAGGTTGCAATGGGGTTCAAGGATCAGCTTGAGACAATACGGAAAAGGGATCCCGCATTCAAATCGCCGCTGGAGATAGTGCTATACCCCAGCTTTTGGTCAATAGGCTTCCATCGGGTAGGCCATTGGCTCTACACCAAGAAAAGATATGTTTTGGCGCGTTTTGTGTCTCAGGTCAGCCGGAGCCTCACCGGCATTGAGATACACCCTGGCGCGTCAATAGGCAAGGGCTTTTTCATAGACCACGGAATGGGCGTCGTAATAGGAGAGACCTGCGAGATAGGCGATGACGTCTTGATCTACCAAGGGGCTACCCTGGGGGGGACGGGCAAGGATCTGGGAAAGAGGCATCCCACGATTGGAAACAACGTAATGATTGGATCAGGGGTCAAGATCTTGGGCCCGTTCAAGGTAGGAGACAACTCCAGAATAGGCGCTGGATCTGTAGTGCTTAGGGAAGTGCCAAGCGATTCCACTGTCGTTGGCGTTCCGGCCAGGGTGGTGAACCGGCGGGGGCGAAGCGAGGAGAACAGCTTGGATCAGATCAAGTTCCCTGATCCTATGATGATGGAAATCCACAGGCTGAGAAGCCAGATGGCAGACATGGAAAAAAGGCTCTCTGAGATGGAGGCGGCGGCAAAGCGCGGCATCCGCGAAAAGGAGGCCAAAAACGAGAGGAAGCCGGGAATGAGAATATACAACACTATGAGCGGTGAGAAAGAGGTATTCGCTCCGCTGGTGGCAAACACTGTCGGCATATATGTTTGCGGGCCTACAGTATACGACTACATGCATGTTGGAAACGCCAGGCCGATTGTCACCTTTGACACGGTCCGCCGATATTTCCTGAGAAAAGGGTACAACGTCAAGTACGTCCAGAACTTCACAGACGTGGACGACAAGATCATCAATAGGGCGGCGCACGACAATTCGGAGCCGTCAGCTGTGGCTGACAGGTTCGTTGTCGAAGCGATTACTGACATGAACGGGCTGGGCTGCATGCCTCCTACTGTAACACCCAGGGTAACGCAGGAGATGGAAGGCATAAAGGCCATGGTGCAGACGCTAATCGACAAGGGATACGCATACGAGAAAAACGGAAGCGTCTTCTACAGCACAGGCAAGTTTCACAAGTATGGCTGCCTTTCAGGCAAAAACCAGGAAGATCTCGTGGCTGGCGCGAGGGTTGAGGCCAATCCTGACAAGGCGAACCAGATGGATTTCGTGCTTTGGAAGCCTGCGAAGCCGGGGGAGCCAAAATGGGAGTCCCCGTGGAGCGAAGGCAGGCCAGGCTGGCACATTGAATGCTCCGTCATGTCCAAGAAGTACCTGGGAGACACCTTTGACATCCACGCAGGGGGCGAGGATCTGATATTCCCGCACCACGAGAATGAGATAGCGCAATCGGAAGCCGCAAACGGCAAAACATTCGCCAGGTACTGGATGCATGTTAGGAATGTCATGCTTAACGGCAGGAAGATGTCAAAGTCAGAGCACAACTTTTTGACGATAAGAGACGCGGCAACCCAGGTGAGCTACGCCGCGATCAGGTTCTATATCCTGAGCTCCCATTACAGGAGCCCTATAAACTTCAGCATTGAGCTGCTTGAAGCCGCGAAGAACGGGCTTGAGAGAATAAGGAACTGCGTGGCGGCGCTTAGGCATGCAATCGAGACGTCAGCGCATGAAGAGCTTTTGGACGGAGAAGTTGCTAAGATAGAGAAGACCAAAGACTTTGTTGCGCGGTTTGACGAGAGCATGGAGGATGACTTCAATACGGCTGACGCTTTGACTGCTATTTTTGATTTGGTGTCGCACATTAACGCGGCGCTCCGAAGCGCCACATCCAAAAAGGCGGCCCAATCTTATTTCGCTGCGCTTGGCGATCTCTGCCAGACGCTTGGCTTGGAGACAGAAGAGAAGAAAGAGGCAAGCGCGGAATCGCAGGTTGAGGCATTGATCGCAAAACGGCAGGAAGCCCGCAAGGCCAAGGACTACAAGACCGCTGACGAGATACGGCATGAGATAGAAGCGCTTGGGGTTCTCTTGTCGGACACTCCCCAAGGGCCTAGATGGAGCTGGAGATGAATCTTTGCGAAATGTCTCCACATGTATTAGCGTACCTGGGAGACGCGGTTTTTGAGCTTAGGGTCAGGAGCATGGTTGTTCAGTCGCCTGGAACAGTGCATGACCTGAGGCAGAAGGCCGAAGGGTTTGTCAGCGCCAAGAACCAAAGCCGCATGTACTTCAAGCTGGATGAATTCCTGGATGACGACGAGAAAAGCGTCCTAAGGAGAGGGCGCAACAGCAAGCCTAGCTCATGGGCCAGAAGCGCCAGCATGTCAGACTACAAGCACGCGACTGGCCTTGAGGCCCTTTTTGGCTACTTGTACCTTAAAGGCGACACCAAGCGCCTGGATGAAATATTTGAGATTTGCGTGGCAGCCAATGAGCAGCAGGGCGAGGCTTAGTGTGTATAAAACTGACGAGTTCGTCGGCGCAAAAAACCCAAAAGCCGTAAAAATGCCTCCCAGCCGCGCTGAGGAGATTTAGAGATGTCAAACACTGTGGAAAGCGAAACATTGCTAATAGGCAGAAACCCTGTATTGGAAGCCTTGAACCGCGACAAGCAATTGGACAAGATTTACATCAAGAAAGGCCAGATAGAAGGCAGCTTGAAGGTGATAGCCGCCAAGGCCAAAGAGAAAGGCATTCCTGTATCCGAGGTAGACAAGTCCAAGCTGGACGAGATGTCAAACTCCGGAAACCATCAAGGTGTCGTGGCGGCAAGGCCCGCCGTTCCTTACGTCGAATTGGAGGACATGCTTGAGCTGGCTAAGAGCAAAGGCGAAGACCCGCTTTTGGTTTTGCTTGAGGGGATAACGGATCCGCACAACCTGGGAGCGATAATAAGGACCGCTGAAGGGGCGGGAGCACACGGAGTGGTGATCCCGAAAAGACGGGCATGCGGCCTGAACTCTGTGGTAGCCAAGACATCATCAGGCGCTATAGAGCATATGCTCATAGCCCAAGTGACCAATATGACCGATACCATCAAAAAGCTTCAAAAGCTGGGTCTATGGGTCGCTTGCGCGGACATGGGCGGAAAGGACCTCAAGGAAGCGGATCTTTCTGGCCCCCTGGCTATAGTAATAGGCGGAGAAGGGTCTGGCGTCAGCCGGCTTGTCTCCGAAAAGTCGGATTTTCAAGTCAGGATACCCATGTACGGCAAAATAGCCTCGCTTAACGCGTCTGTCGCGGCTGGCATCATCATATACGAGGCGGCGCGAAGGCGACATGACGGTGAGCCCCGTTGACTCGCTCTCAAGAGTTCCTGTTCGTTGACGGGTACAATGTCATATTTGCCTGGAAACACCTGAAGAAGCTCGCGGACTCTTCCCTTGAGGACGCGAGGATAAAGCTGCTTGACATATTGTGCGATTACCAGGGCTTCGTGCAAAACACGGTTATCTGCGTCTTTGACGCCCATCACGCCAACGGCTCAGGAGAGCCTGAGAAGCATTGCAACATTTTTGTTGTCTATACAAGGAACTCTGAAACAGCAGACAACTACATCGAGCGGGCGGCTGCGACGCTTTCAAAGAAAGTGTTTGTCAGGGTAGTCACATCAGACTACCTGGAGCAGATAATCGTGATCGGGCATGGCGCGATCAGGGTTTCAGCCGCCGAGTTCGAGCGTGAGATAGAGACGATAAAGGCTGAAAAGCTGCCACAGTACACATCCGAGGCTTCCGCCAAGAAAAGTCCGCTTATAGACAGGGTCGACAAGCGGACTGCGGAGCTCTTGGAAAGGATGAGAAGGAACCTGGACTGACCGTCAGCCCTGTTCTCCAAAATTTACTTGCTTTTTTTTTGAAAAACCTATTGACAAGCCGCCGCTTCTCTGTTAAGATATTAACTGCTTGCGCGAGAGCGCATCACAACCTTGCTGCTATAGCTCAGTCGGCAGAGCGCGTCCTTGGTAAGGACGAGGTCACCAGTTCAAATCTGGTTAGCAGCTCCACTTGAATGTTAGGAATGCAGAGTTTTTCTGCATTCCTTTTTTGGTTTTTAGGGGATGGCAAGACGGCGCAGGGCTGGCGGAGCTAGGAAATGCGGGAATAGGCAGCGCTAGAGGCGCGAATGAAGCTTGGGCGCTGTTGGGAGCTGCTTGCTTTGCCTTGAAGGAGTACGGCGGCGCTTCACGAGCTCATAATCGAGGCTGATGCTTTTAAAGCCTGCTCCTGAGTCTTTTGCCCCCATTTCATTACGCCAGCATTTTTTCTTATAGGCCTTGGTTGCTCACGAGCGCCAATAAATCATAAATCGCGCGTTGAAGCGCCCGTCAGCCCCCCTTTTGCGCTTCATAGATAAAAGCAAGATTTTCCGACAAACTGGCAAAAGAGAAAGCTATCCCGGGGTTAGGATATTCTCACGAAACAGCTGGAAACTTTGTCCTGAAACATGGTGCGATTTGCGACGCGCTTGTTAATTCATGGACAAGTGGTTAAATTTGTTGCTCGATTGTCGCTAAATTCACAAAGTATATATTGGTACAACATTAGAGTGCCTCTATTGTTCGGTGAAAACATATCAACTTACTCTACAAATGAAAAAGGAAATAAAAAATTTCAACTAATAGTTGCGCTGGCCGAGCGATCTTGCTATAATAAATGTGTTGAATAACCGGGCTGATCATAAAACGATGCTTGCCTTAGCAAATGATTCCAAGCCATTGGGCGAGTTGCACAGAGTTTGTAAAGTCGCTTAAGGCTGGCTCTAAGCGCAGTTCCTAAGAGCATTATGCCTGTACAAACTTTTATAGGCCAAATGTTCGATGGGAAAAGGCAAGCGCATAAAACAAGGAGGGCAGGATAAAGGGCGCGTTTTGATTGGCTGTGGAGGGCTTGAAACCTATTGCTTGGACAAAAGCCAAAGGCAATGCGCTTTGGCAAATCGGGCATGCGGCGAATAGGCAGCTAATCGCAATAGCGCTCAGAGAGGCTCGGGTATTCAAAAGCATATGAGCGCACATTTCCAATTCAAGGGATATAGCGATTGGCTTGGATATGCGCTAAATACGAAAATGGCTTGCACACAAAGTGTTGCCACCAGCCGCATAAGCCTGCGGCAATATTAGCCAAAGGGTAGGGCGGTTGTGCCAAATGGATTTAACGAGAAAGGTTCAAAAGGCGGTTATCGCCATAGCGTTCATCGGCTGCTTCTTTGCCGTGAATTACGCGCTAAACAAACCGCTGCCTGGACAAGCCCCGACAGCGGCCAGCAAGTTCATGTTTGCCCGCGCCAAAGTGGTTAAGATGCTTGAAGACAACGCTTCACCTGACACATGGACTGAAGGGCTGAAGCTCGGATCCCAGGAGGCTAGCTTTTCAATCCTAAGCGGGCCGCTCAAGGGAAAGACGCTAAACGCTGTCAACTATCTGAGCGCGTACTCAAACATAGACTTGTCTGTGGGAACAGGAGTGATAGTCAGGCTGGACTATGACGAGCAGGGAAACCCCTACATAGCGTCCGTTGCCAACTATGACAGGACGGGGGCGCTGATCGCGCTGGTTCTCGCGTTTATGGCGGCTTTGGCTATCATAGGCGGAAGGAAGGGAATATCGGCGCTGGCGGGACTGGCTTTTACTGTCATAAGCATATGGCTTTTTCTTATCCCTCTTCTCAGGAGAGGATTTCCACCGATAGGAGGAGCTCTGCTACTTTCGGCTGTCACAACCCTTGTTTCTCTTTTGCTGCTGAACGGGTACTCAAGAAAGACCTTCTGCGCAGCCGCTGGCTGTGTTGGAGGCGTTGCTATATCAGGACTGGCCGCTTGGCTTGTAGGCGTTGCGACTCCGATAAGTGGGTTCAACATGCCAGAAGCGGAAGAGCTGGTAATTAGATCTTTGGACTCTGGCATGAAGATAAAGGGGCTGCTAGTGTCAGGGATCCTGATAGCGTCATTAGGCGCTGTAATGGATGTCGCAATGACCCTGTCATCGGCGGTGTTTGAGCTGCACGAAAGAAACCCGCGCTTGGATCGGGCAGAACTTTTTAAGTCGGGAATAAATATTGGAAGAGATGCCATGGGTACCATGGCAAATACTCTCATTTTGGCGTTCGCAGGAACGTCATTAAACATGCTCATCCTTTTTAGGATGTTTGATTACCCTTACATCCAGCTATTCAACAGCGATTTGATGACCATCGAGGTCATTAGCGGCTTCGCGGGCTCTTTGGGAATAGTTCTCACAGTTCCACTGGTCGCGGCTCTCAGCTCTTTCTATTGCAAGAGCTCAAAAGAAGATGTTGCTCATAAGGCAAGAAGGCGAAGGCGATAAACAAAATTTAGCAAAAGCTAAAGATTTCAAGCTTCGCCTTCAAGCACAAGTCGCCCAAAAGCCTTTTGAAGGCTAACCTGCTCTTTCAAAGGCTTTTGAGCCGAAGCGCTACAGAAGCGCAATTGAAAGGGGCACAAAGAAAATGGGCAACAAACCCTTTAAGCGTGTGATTGCCATTATCATTTCAATGGCTATGCTAATCGCATGTGTGCAAGTCAATGTTTTTGCGGCTACAGTCGAGCCGCATGTGGTCATAAACCAAGCGTATGGCGGGGGAGGAAACAGCGGAGCGTTATACAAAAACGACTTCATTGAGCTCTTCAACCCAACTGACTCTCCTGTTGACATGTCAGGCTGGACGGTTCAGTATGCATCAGCAAAAGGAGCGTTTGGCGAATTTATAACAAAAATTCCAGATAAAACTGAAATAAAAGCTCGCGGATTTTACCTGATACAGGAAGCGGCAGGCGATGGTGGCACAGTCGATCTTCCAGGACCTGATTGCACAGGTGATATCAAGATGGGTGCCTCTGCTTTCAAAATTGCGTTGGTAAGTAACGGAGACGCTGCTACTGGCTTAAAAGATCCGGACGTAGTTGATTTCCTCGGAGCAGGAACTGCTTCTGCGTATGAAGGTAATAACGCCGCTCCGGCTCCAAATGCCGCAACTGCTGTTGTCAGAAAAACTACTGGTGTTGACACTAATGATAACGGCGTTGATTTCAAAACTGCTACGCCAGAGCCTCGCGACAGTGATTCCCCAATTGTTCCAGCAGCTCCGGAAACCAAATGTGCGACGCCAACAGCGAATCCTGCTAGCGGCAACATTGAGGCAGGAACGAAAATCGTATTTGCCACTGCAACTGCTGGCGCTGAAATACAGTACAGCACTACTGCGTCTGATGGCCCCTGGACTGATGAAACGGACGTTGTTGTTAATGCAG
>JAISWZ010000367.1 GCA_031270945.1 Clostridiales bacterium
TTAGGGCAGAGACGCTCGGATAATTTTGCAAAATTCCGTATTGGTGGCGGAAAAGTCCTGGCGAATGCTTCAACGCCGGACTTTTCTGGCACCTCAGCTCTTAACGAGCGGGAGCGGCCCGACTGGCTTCAATGCGGGCAACGATAAGAAGTTTACGCATATGATTGCTCGTAAGTTAACCAGATTTACAGAAGCGAAAAGGCAATATGGTATCATGAATAAAAAGGAGAGAGAGACATGGGAATGGCAAGAAAGACTTTGATCTACATGATGATAACGCTGCTTCTGCTTAGCGATTACTTTGTCATCGAAGAATGCATGTCCGTGGCACTTGCAGGCATGGGCCCGCTGGTATTGTTTGTCAATGTGACGCTCATCGGTTTTCTTAACGTAGTTCCCGTATTTGTTGTGGCGCCTACCATATCGGAGATGATTGGGGCATCAATCAAAAGCGCTAATCCTGAAGAGCATCGAGAAAAAATGATGACAGCAGTTGTCGGCACGATTTTGTTTGTTGCGGCATTTGTGATATATTTTATCTTAACAATTACCTATAGTGAAAGATTTATGCTTGCTAACAATTCATTTGTCATTTCTATCCTTTTTGGAATTTGGCCTTTGCTCACAACGCTTGCCATGTTCATTCTAGTAATTTCGGAAAATAGCAAAAAGCTTGCCGGAGAGAAAGATAGGTCTAATTAGGGTAGAGTTATAAAATGTCAACTAATGAGATAGGTTGAGAAATAGGCTAAAAACAGGATTAATAATAGGATGAACGGGCATTGGTATCAACTTTACAGAGTGACTTTAGAGATGTGAGACAATGAAAAGGGGGAATGCTAATTTCTTCGCAAGCGAATATCTAAGCTTGATAACAGGAAGAGCATATCCCAAAATTAATTTTATGGCTCGCGAAAGTCACGCGTTGAAGCGGCCACTGTTGGAATTTTGGGATATGCACTAAGTAAAAATCTGGGGGTAGGCAAGTGAAAAGAAGCCATTTTCGCTTGCCTGGCCTGCGCTTTAAGGATTAAGCAAGAACCGCTTAAGGGAGGATTTTTAATGGCGAGATGCTTCAGGTTGACCTTTCGAGGAAGGGACAGGAAAAACAGAGATATCGTGATAACAAGGGGACGCTTGGCAAGATGCCCCGCAAAGATAAGCGCTCCCAGGTATGTTTCGTTGACTGGGTGGTACCTAAGGCCGAGAGACATCAACACAACTACCAAAGCCTTTCTGTTGGATCCTGTCACAGCAAAAGCATGCATCAATGGAATGCTGATTGCCTACAGGGCGAATAGCAGGATAATCACCAGGAACCTGAGAAGGGATTTGCAAAACCATGTAGGCAACATGAGAAATGTCAACAAGATTGTTGGAAGGAGAGCCACTCTTAAAAATTCGTCTGACGACCTTATAGAAAGCATACAAAAAGCTGCGCGAACGTATGGGCCTGACTCTCCGGAGGCCGATAACGAGATAAAGCATTACAATGATACCATGAAAATCCTTGACAACGCAAACAAGTATACGGAACTGATTGACCAGGAGTACGGGGCCGGAACCGAGATCGCTGAAGCAATAAGGAGAAGGATCCTTGACGCGGTAGAACAGAGAAGAGCCCTAAGCGCTTTCTATGAAGAGGTTTTGAATATTACCCAAAAGGTCGTGGAAAAAAAGAGCAAAACCTCGCTTGACGGCATATGCAATCCCATACGCACGGCGATCCGCTTTGACGCAGACAGAACACAAAGGGAATTCATTCAGATGATAATATTCGACGAGGAAATAGATTTGGCAATGAAGAATTTTGAAATCGACATCACTGAAGACAGGCTTTTCTTCCGAGGGCGGCCTGCCGAGACAGCAGCAGTCTAGCTTGCGCTAGCGCGCTCATAATTCTAAAAGAAAGGAGGAATCCCATTGCAGAAATCAAAACCCCAGCAAGAGGATTCCCAGCAAAAAAGGGAGTTAACCTTTTCCCAGCAAAAAGTGAATGAATTTTTGTGCGAGCCAATTTTGGAGCAGGTCAAGTCAATGTTTGAGCATTTCGAAAGGCACAAAGAACAGTATGATGAGCTCATGGCTGAACTTGACTTCAAGGATCTGTTTATCCACGATGTACTTATGGAAAAAACCTGGGGCGAAGACGGTATCCCGGCGCAGAAAAAGATACCTTATGACATCCATGTGAGAGACGTCCAAAATTCATACCTCGACGCGTTTGCGGACAACTATATAAGAAGCACCACGGAAACCTGCGATATGGATGCTTATATAAAAGAGTTGGTCTCGATATACAACGAAGCGCTAGGAGGCGCTGATGGAATTCTTGAAAGAAATACTGAGCTTATCAATGACTTTTTCGAAAGAGTGCAGTTCTGGTATGGCCGGCTTAAAGATACTACGATTTTAGAAGAAAAGATTAAGAAAAAGAAGGCGGACAATGTCGCAAGCAAGAAAATAGTTGAAGAAGAGATTGAGGAAATCACCACAATAGAAATTGAAAAGCTGAAAACTAAGATAAAGAATTTTGAAGATCTTAAGAGCCTCGCCCCTGATGGCAAGCCGAAGCCCAAAGAGCCAAAGGTTGAAGCGACCGATGAACATGGAAAGATAGGGATATTTTTAAAAGAGATGGTTGGATCATCATGGAATTTGTTAAGCGAATTCTTGTCTGTGCAGGCTAAAAAGCCGATGTTTTGGGTAACTATCATGTTGTTCTTTGTTAGCATGAGTTGCTATTACAATATCCTTAAAGATCAGATTCCTGATATGGGCATGTTTTTTCTGTTTTTAGGATTTTTGTGCGTGGCAAACGCCATTTTGCCTATCTATGTCGCTAAGCACATAATAGAGAAATCGAAGCTGAAGATTGTTCTAGGGTCGTGTATATCTGCAGCTTTAGCAGGGTTTGTAATCTTATTGAGCTATGATTCTATGCAACGCTTCGAATTTGGAAATAAGCTGGTTATGTCCTTGGGTGTAGCAGTGATTCCGTTGATTTTCGGCTTGATGCTTGGATTTGCATGGAAGAGTGAATTTCAAAAAGGAGCAAAAGCAGCTTAGAGCATATCCCAAAATTCCGTAATGACACCGAAAAAATCCTGGCGAATGCTTCAATTAGTTTGCTAAGGCTTCTGCGAGCAAATACCCGGATTTTTTCGGTGCCTCGGAATTAATTTGGGATATGATCTTAAATGAATGAGCATGACGCGAGGTTTCCAGACGAAACATTTTTCACTTGGAAACTTGTCGATTTTTGAAGGAGTGAAGATGATTGACGCCTAAAAGAGTACTTGTCCATGTTGTTGCAATAACATTCATGGCTATTGATTGGTTAGTGATTGTCAACTTGTTCGAAAACATGATGAACGGCACAAAGGCAGGATTAATGACATATTTTAGCGCTTGCGCCTTTATGGTGATACTCGATGTGCTTCCAGTCTATTCAATTACGCCTGATATTGCTAGAAAAATGAAAGGCCTGGTAAGTCCGGAAGTTGATAACAAAAATTATAGAGAGAAGACTTTTATAGTTAGAGGCGGCATTGCATTATTCTTTATAATGATGGCTTTGTTTTTTACAATGAGCATCAATAACCCTGAAAGGTTTGCACAAGTCGCAGAAAATATCACTGTATCAGGATTGGGCGAATTTGTGGGAAACACCAAACTGTTAGCATTCATCTGTGGGATATTGCCAATTGCTACAACTGTTGCTTCTTGTCTTTTAAATTTTAGCACTTTGGGTGACAAACTTGTGGATGATGAGATCAAAAAATGCAAGAAGGAAATAGAGAAAAAAAAGATAGAGATCAAACACAAGCAAGAAGACATTATCAGGTTGGATGAAGCAAATGCCATACTTGACAACCTTTCATCTAGTGTAACCGCAATTGGCAATCGAATAACAAATTATTTCTCTACTAAATATGAAAAATTAATCACAAACGCCAAAGAGGAAGAGGACCGCGTTTGCGGAAGGGCTAGAACAAAAATAAGGGAAGACGTCCTGCGCAAGGTAGATGACATAAAGACAACCGGCAAGAGCAAGTTTGAAAAAGCAAAATTAATCGGAAGCAAGGAGTATCAAAACTGGCAGGAGTTTGTCAATGCAAGCACAAGGAGGATAATGGAAAAAATTAGCTAAGGAATATAAGGAATTCCACGGGTCCTGGAAAATGTTTAGTGCATATCCCAAAATTCCAAATAAGGCGCGGGTAAAAGGCATGAAAGCTTTCACGTGTGGCTTTTATCGCCTCATAAAATCAATTTTGGGATATGCGCTTATGCTATAAAAGCTTGACTGGGATAAAAAATAATAATAGATATTTCCGAAAAATAAAGTGAGGTGTGTAAGCGTGAGCAAAAGGAGAAATTGGAAAAAGACATCTTACCTAGATATCGATCAAGTGAGAAACTATGTGCTTTCTGCAATTTTAATACTTGTTTTCTTGGGTGTGGCTTGCTGGATACTCTTTGCGTCAGGTGTTTTCGCGTTCGGCCAGGAGCCAATCAAATCATACGCTACGGTATTTGTAATCAAGGCGCACAAAAACAGCAAAACCATAAATTTTGACAATGAGGTCATATCAAAATCGATTGAGCGGCTTGCCATATCATACGGAAAATACACCGTGATTGTAGCAGACGGCAGTCCAACTCAGCAAGCTTCTACCACTTCACTCGAAGCGCCTAGCGCAGGCACGAAGCTTATAAACTTTCTTAGCAATACTGATAAGCTAGATCAAAGAGAGAAAGCCATCAAAGATTACCTGAAGATGCAAAAACCCCTAACATCTGAAACAGACGCGCTAGAAGCGATTGATACAGCGGCAAGGTACCTCAAAGACGTTGACGCTGAGGTCAAAGAGATCATTGTGCTTGGAACAGGGCTCAGCACTGCAGGCTTGCTTAACTTTGCCGAAAATGAAGGCTACTTGTACACGAGCCCTGAATCTATTGTTTCCATTTTGCAAAAAGACAAGAACTTGCCTGATTTAAGCGGGATCAAGGTTATCTGGTGCCAGATGCACGACGTGCATGAGCCGCAGGAAGCGTTTGATGGAACCCAAAAGGAAAACTTGGAAGAGATATGGCGGGGTATTATCGAAAATGGCGGAGGGCGCCTTGAGATCGTGAGCTCCCCTCCAGGCAATGACTTCTATGGAAGCGACAAAAGCCCGGATTACCCAGAAGTTTCAGTTGTAAACATTCGCCCCAA
>JAISWZ010000470.1 GCA_031270945.1 Clostridiales bacterium
GCCATGTAGCTAAGTAAGTTGCCGTATTCATCTTTCAGGACAAGGGAGCATTGCGCCAAAGCGCCGGTTCTCAGGAAGTGCTTTCTTATTGCGTTGTACAGGGACTCCAGATCGGAGTAGCCGCTAACCCCTTTCGAGCTCAGAACAACGTCCGCCCGTTGCCCTGACACGCCTATGGCCTTAGATATTTCAACGCTCTCAGCCATTAGCTCGCGTGAATCCAGGATTGCCAAAAGATCAGACCTGGCTTGCTCCGGCTCTATTATTGAGTTGCTGTAGGATAGGCTCACTGCGTCCTCAGCCTTGGCAGTGACTGAAGACAAGTAGAAGCCGTATATGGATTCGCGCTCCTGGCTTACGAAGTTTATGTGCAGATCGTCGATCTTGTCTAAGTAATCTTTTCCGTGAACGGTTGAGTAGACAGTCTGCAAGGCCTTGAGGTCATCGAGGGTGCATTTGTCTATCCCCTCAGACAAAAGTTCTACTTTGAGCACTTTTTCATCCAAGCTTACGGAGTCGCAGCTTATCCCGAGCTTACCCAGGCGCTCCCCTATGGAGCTGGCCCGTATCGCGTTCGCGTTTGCTATGCCGTACATGGCCGCCATCATGAATGACAGCATAATCAAAAGAATGCCTATGGTGTTTGATTTGCTCTTTATTACATTCAGCATGTTGTCATAACTCCTTGGACGCGCGCTAGCGCTTCTAATTTTTATCTCGTTCTTTTTTTCATCTCGTTCTTTTTGTTTTTCTATTTCCTACTCTTTGCTTTTGATTGCCTTTTTAAACCCCTATCCCCTACTTGACCGCTTTGTGATATCTAGGGCCCGAACGCCAGTAAAGCCTTAAATGCAGCGGTTTTTATATCTAAAGAACTGATCTCAAGAAATTTTGCCTCAAAAATCCTAAAGCACAACCTTTCTGGAGATTTGCGTCAATGCCTAAAAACCCAAAAATAACTTGTTTTTTGTAAAATCATCATCTGTAAAGCAATTTTCTGCAAACCCTAAATCTTACCTGTAAAACCCTACATAAGACAAGCAAGTCTCCAAATACTGGCGATCTGGGTGAACGCCTTTGATGGTTATCGTGGCGTAATCAGAGTAATGGGTTTTCTCCAGCTTGTACTCATAACCCTTGGGTTTTGAAAAACAGGTCGGGTCAAGCGCCGGATCCTCAAGTGTTACCACTTCTATTCCGTCCTCGAATTCGATCTCCACCCGGTACATCCTGACGTTGTTGGCTAGGGTCAAAGAATTCTTCCAATAGCCGTTTTGAATCAAAACAGAGCCTATCTTCTCGGGGTGCCTAAATTTGACCGATATCCATTCCCCTTCGCCAGAGCCCTTCGCGCCTTCGATCCAAGCGGTGCTGCTGTCTCTGTCTATGACATTTGTCGGATCGTAGTCAATATCCTCCACGGGCTCGCGAGTGCTGGAAGCGATAGCGTTTATGGCCGTAATGCCAAGGAAGTTAAACTCCCTTTCGATTTTTGTCTCTCCGTTAATGTACCTGAACAGTATGGGACTGTCGAACCAGCTGTCCTCAATGCGAAACGAAGCCCGGAGCGCGTCGTCAAAAACTGATTGAAACGCCTTGAGCGTCTCAGGGATGTCAGCGTTTCCAGAATGAATAAGACCTCCAGTGTTATGCGCCAGATCTCCTAAGGACATTTTGTCTGCAGTTCCTGATATTATGAGGTTGATCGGTATCCCTACCTCTTTAGATAGCGCTGTCAAGTCTGATATTCCCTTTACGCTTCGTGTGTCCGGGGTTGATATGATAGCGGTAAACGTCTTTGGGCCAGCCGTGAAGGAAGCCTGCAGCAAGGCTATATACAAGGAATCATAAAGCGGCTCGATAACGTCTTGCGCCCTGAGCGGCAACGGCTTGCTTTTCGCAGAGGAAACCAGGCTCCTGGGAACGACTTCTTTGGCCATGTAGTAGATTTCCACGTACTTGGAGCTGTTTGCCTGGTCTGCATAGAACCCCTCAATCCCCTGCTTTGACCCTACCAAGTCTGCGCTTTCCGATGTGTCCACAAATATCACAGAGGTAGGAACGCCAAGCTTAAGGTTTGATACGCTAGGCTTCGAGGTCACCAGCCCCCCAATGCTGTCAGCCACGATCTCGAACCCGTCCATGTTAATGTCGCTATCCAGGTTTCCATACTCATCCCTAAGGTCAAAGTAGATGTCTACATCTGGATAGTTGGAGGAGTCCACCCGGTAGATGTTGCAGTTTTGAGCGGACAATTCAGAAACATAGTCCAGCTCTTCAGCCTCCGGCGCATCCGGAGACTTTGTTTCTTTAGGCGCTTTCGTGGGATGGGCGAACGCCTCGCTTTGTGGCGGAGATATGCTTGTAACCGCAACAACAATCGTTATCAGCGTAAGCGCCGCCGTCGCAACGAAAACCAAAAACG
Source organism: Clostridiales bacterium (assembly GCA_031270945.1). GTDB lineage: Bacteria > Bacillota > Clostridia > Lachnospirales > WQUN01 > JAISWZ01. The sequence continues at coordinate 2,426 of JAISWZ010000470.1, forward strand.
GAACCAAGGGAATATTTAGCATCCTTCGCTTCACTCGGGCCGGGTTTACGTTGTGGAACCCGCATTCAGGGCAAGTATCCGTGCCCTTGCTCATTAGTGCGTTGCAGTTCATGCAATGCGTTTTGGTGCTGACAAGGAACATTTGCATCCTTCTTTCTATATTATGTACTCGAATCCTAGGCAGGGCGAAGCGCCCATGGATTCGAAAGGCTTGCTGGCTTGTGCCAGCGCTGGCGCTCACGGGGCAACCCGCTTGGTTCTGTGCCTGCTCACAGGCGCTTATGTATGGGGGCGGCTGGGCCGCCAAGAAATTTAAGCGCTTGCCTATATCTCAAGCGCGACTGGCTTATGCATATAAGACGGTTGCTGCTGCAAGTTTAGTCATATTTATTAGGGCAATGCCGTTAAGAAATTGAGCAAATCCTCGCTAATGCCATAAAATCAATTTTTGGACATGCCCAAGTGATATTTCCAAAAGACTTGACGCCGGGCGCAAATCCCTTTATCATTAAATCATACAATATAATAACGAATAAGCGCAAGCTCTGCTTAAAATTCATTGCTTTATTGTACGCTAGCAATGTGAGCCGGGCCGACGTTGGCGGAGCCAACTAATTGGATATGCCTGAAACTTGGATGTGCCCAAAGCAAATAAATATGCCTCCGTTTTTATCGCATTAAAAGCATATCCCAAAATTAATTTTATGGCTTGTGAAAGTCACGCGTTAAAGCATCGCGATGACTTTCACTGCGCCACTGATAGAATTTTGGGATATGCTCTAAGTCGATTGTTGTGAGAAAATAATGCATAAGAGACCAAAATCACAAGGAAGCAGCTTTTTGGCTAGCAGAACTGCATGCATAAGCCAGTAAAGTGATTTGCTGTAAGTGAGCGTTTGGCGCATCTTGCGCAAAATCCGTTAAAATGATCGTATATTATTATATTTCATCGAAAATATGATACAGCATATTACATTTTAGCTGCAGTTTGGAACGCAGCAATGAAATGCTGATAATAAGGGATTTTGCGGGCAAATTCAAAGTTTCCATGCTATAGACAAGGGCTTGCAGATTGTGTATTATAATATTGTGTCTTCTGTCTGGGACATGCCTCGTATTCTAATCGCGGATCGCGCAGAAACTTTTATCCGAGAAGGATCGTCGTTAAATTGGCAAGACAGACAAAACCCGCTTAAACCTCGTACGTTGGTTTGATTGCTTTTATGTTAAATTTAGGATAGCGGGCTGCGCCCGACACAAATTTATCCTATGGGCCTTCGCAAGACTTCGCCTGATCATTGGGCAAACGCCATTCTGCGCTTTGGAATTTTGTGATACGCTCCTAGATGAACAGGTGGGGCTGGAATGGTCAGCTTTGATGAAGCTTCAGCGCTTCTGGATGAGGCGGCAAACGAGTTGCCGCGAGAAATATACGCAAAGTTGAACGGCGGGATTTCGTTCATTCCCGACACCAAGAAGAATAGCGTAGATCCTGACGGAAATCTGTACATCCTGGGAGAATACCAAGTAAATAGCCTGGGGCGCACAGTCGTGCTGTTTTATGGCTCGTTCTTGGCGGTGTACGGGGAAACGACGACACAAAGAATGAAAGGGCTGCTAGGAAGCACTCTCAAGCATGAGCTGACCCATCACTGGGAGTCTCTTGCGGGAGAAAAAGATCTGGAGATCGATGACGCCATTAAAATAAGGAACTATTTCGCAAGAACGAAAAAGCAAGGTTAGAATATAGTATTAAACGAATAGGGATTTACTTGAGAGCGTGAGCGAAAAGCTCGCCCAAAATGGAACGCCAGCTTTTCTTTAGCGTGGGGGTTTGCCCTAACGCATGGTTACGCCTAAGCAAGACTGAAGTGCATATCCCAGAGGTGCGCGGATTCTTTAACGCTCGCGAACAATAGCGCATGCCAGAGCTATTTGTTTCAAAGTAAACCGCGCGCATATGGGATATGCATTGATATAAGCGCAGCTTTAAACGCATATCCAAATTTTTAGGATATATCGGATTTAGCGCTGGCAAAACAATGACTGGGCGAAATTTGATGCCAAGCATCCAGCCAGCTGATGATCGGTATGATTTAGAATTTTCTTATCGTTAGCGAGAGCGGCCCGACTGGGTTCTGAGGCGGGCAACGGTAAGAAAATTCAACATTTGAGCGAGCATCAGCATGAATCCACGGGATATGCGCTTATGCGCAAAATGCGGCTCTTATAACAGCCGCTAACTTGAGCCAAGCAGGGTCGCTGGCTCATGCCAAGCCGATAAACGCTCGCTAAACGCGTATTCGCAACCATTGCGAACGCTCTATGAATCCTGGGGGCTATATAGGATTTGCGGGCTTGGCCGCGCAAAAAGGGAGGACAAAATGAAAAGAATAACAGCAATGCTAGTGGCGATTGCGCTGACGATCATCGTTATCCCGTCCTCGGCGTACGCCGGAACGATGGGGCTGGGCACATTGGTGCCGAAGCGGTTCTCCTCAAATCTCGCGCTTGACGGGGTTGAGCTCTCTGGTTACACATACCCTGTAGCCTACATGAAGTTCAACTTGGAGAACCAAAAGCTGCTGGAAGACTATGAAGTTAAGCTGGCATTGAACGGCAAGACAGTCGTTGTGAATTCAGAAGACATCGACTTCAAGGCGAACACCCTGGAAAGGCTTCAGCAAATCTGGATTGCTCAGACTGAAGGGTACTCTACTGACACAGAATACTCCTCAACCTATTCCTACAGTTCAGAAAAGCTAGAAGCAATTGCCAATAAGCTCTATAATGAGGTGTGCACCATTCCAGTTGACACCAGAGAGGAAGCAAAGGGCGAACCGGTTTTTAGCTTTGAAACCAGAACGTTCACATCAGCAGGATTCGTTCCGGCAGTGATTGGCTATTCGGTTTCTTACGAAGATTTCCTTGCCGAAGCGGAGTCAGCAGTCAACGAAGCCATTTTCACAAGCGCCAACCATACAGCTTCCCTTGACTTGAAAACGGATCCGGTATATTCAGTCGCACCTGTACTAGACAACTATGGAGTAATTGGTACATACACTACGCATACCACTAACGTGGTAAACCGAAACACCAACATAAGAGTGGCTACAGAAGCCCTGACAAACAGGACACTAGTTCCAGGAGAAGAGTTTTCATACAACGGCAGTCTTGGCAACACAACTCCTGAAAAGGGATACAAGGTTGCCGGCATCCTGGTCAATGGAAAGCCCAGCTCTGGCATTGGCGGAGGCATCTGCCAAGTGTCAAGCACCATGTACAACGCGGTTCTAGAAGCAGGCATGAAGGTTACCGAAAGGCACCCGCATTCAGCTTCCGTTGGCTATGTGCCCAAGGGAAGAGACGCGACTGTCAGCTACGGATCCTTGGATTTCAAGTGGCAGAACAACACGTCTTCCAAAGTTTATATGACCCTCTCGTACAACGACAGAGTTGTTAACGTAACGCTGTACGGAAAACAAAGATAACGCCAAGGCCGTCCGAGAGGACGGCCTTTTTTTGCCTAATTTAAGACGTTTTATCAAGAGCTATCGCCACTTTGGCGGATATCCCCCGGGTTGTGGATTATGTCTATAAAAAATCGAGATTTTGAAGCCTACGCTAATAGCAAAAATCTATATATGTACAGCAATTTGAGATCTCACTCGTCAGCATACATAAGCATACCTTAAATCTGACAAATGATCAACTGATTTAGCAATTGAGGATATTTGAAATTTGTGGCAAGCAAAAGATAAAGCCCCGCTCCCCTACCCCCATTCCCGCCTCTTTAACGGCTAACAATACTGGCGAATGGTATGATTTAAATTTTCTTATTGTTAGCGTGAGCGGCCCGACTGGGTTCTGAGGCGGGCAATGATAAGAAAATTCCACATTTGAGCGTTCGTCAGTATAAAATTTTGTTCCAACCCTCATATGCAAAATAAAAAACTGGGTAATATATATACGGGCTGCCCCGGGCGCCAACCCCAAGATCCCAGCCCCAGCCCGCAAGGCTCAAGCCTTGGCACTTATAGGAGGTTGAAATTTGGCGCTTGGCTGAGCGAGCATAACCATACCCGCTGGCAGCGGGTGTGGTGGTTTTGGTTTTTGGTCTTTGGCTTTGGTCTTGTTCTTAAGTTTTTGCTTTGGTCTTTGGTTTTGGCCTATTCTATGTATTTGATTTGTTCCTTTGTCTTTACCCTTTCTCTTTGCCATTGCTTTAGTGCATATCCCAAAATTCCGAAATGGCAGCGGAAAAATCCTGGCGAACGCTTCAACGCCGGATTTTTCCGCTGCCTCGGATATAATTTTGTGATATGCTCTTAATCTCTCCTCTTTACACTTTCTCTCTGATATTGCTTTAATCCCTTGCCTTCACCCTTTTTCATTACCCCAATTCATTGCCTTGTCCAAAATCCCTTATATTCAGACTCTCTCCTCGCCTTTGCTTTAATCCTTGCTCTTGCCTTTCCCCTACTCCTGTCCTTCCCCTATACTCATCCTTTTAACGTTTCCTTCCCATTTTAAAACCACGAAAATCTTATCTGCCCCTCAAATATAAAACTAGATTTGGTGGTTTTCATGAAAATATAACAAATGGCAAACAAAAGACTATTAAACATTAATCGCTAAAAAATATCCCGCGCGTTCAGCTTGGGTACATTGCTCAATGAACAGCTTCCAAAAACCCCTGCATTTCAATAAGTCAAGCTTCCCGGTTTCTCCAAACCCTTAAAATTTCCTAGGACTTTTACGGATATCAAACTCCAAATTCCTTGAAACCATCGCCTTTTTAGACATGCTGGCATCCCCACCCACCCTGCCAATCCCGCTTAGATCTTATATTTCCGCCTTTCGCCGCCATTCGCGACTCACCAAACCCCGTCAAATCCACATCCCCACCCCTTAAAGGCAGCGGTTGCCGCTTCAGCTTAAAATTCTTGTAGAGCCTTGTTTTCCTTATTTCAGCATGATACAATTGAACGTGCATCATGATGGGGCTAAAGCTCCCAAAAAACAGTCAACACGCGGCTTCGAAATGCCGCGTCGAAGCCTCTCCAGCGCTGCGCCCAAGAACGCTCGTAGATAGCCATAAAAAGAGCTCTAGGGACGCAGCCAGCGGGGCCCCGCAGGAGAGGACATAGCGCACATCCCAAATTTAATTGCTCGGCAAAAGCCACGCGTTCATCGCATGCCTTTTACCGCGCCTCTTCTGGAAATTTGGGATAAGCACATGAAAGGAGCTTACTAATGCTTGCAAAGAAAACTGTAGATGACCTGAACGTAAAAGGCAAAAGGGTCCTGGTCAGGTGCGACTTCAACGTTCCCTTGAAAGACGGGGAAATCACGGATGACAACAGGATTACAGCCGCTTTGCCGACTTTGCGCAAGCTCATTGCCGATGGAGGCAAGCTTGTGCTCTGCTCCCACTTGGGCAAGCCAAAAGGGCCAGACCCGAAAGCCACGTTGGCGCCTGTCGCCAAAAGGCTCTCCGAGCATCTGGGACAAGAAGTGGTCTTTGCCGCTGATGACGAGGTAGTTGGACCAAACGCGAAGCAAGCGGTCGCGGACCTCAAAGAAGGACAGGTTGTCCTCCTTGAGAATACACGCTTCCGCAAGGAAGAGACAAAGAACGTCGAAAGCTTTTCCAAGGATCTAGCAAGCCTGGCTGACGTGTACGTGGATGACGCCTTTGGATCGTCCCACAGGGCGCACTGTTCAACCGTAGGCGTCGTGGACTACGTATCAGAGTCCGCTGTAGGATACCTCATGGAAAAGGAGATCCGCTTCCTGGGCAACGCCGTGAACAACCCAACCAGGCCGTTTGCCGCAGTCCTTGGCGGCGCTAAGGTATCGGACAAGATCGACGTCATCAACAACCTGCTAGAGAAAGTTGACATTCTCATAATTGGCGGAGGCATGGCCTACACCTTCCTCAAAGCCCAAGGCTATGGGGTTGGCAAGAGCCTCCTGGAGGAGGACAAGGTCGAATACGCCAAGGAAATGATAGAGAAGGCCAAGGAGAAAGGCGTGCAGTTCCTGCTTCCTGTTGACACTGTTGTAGTCCAGGAGTTCAAGAACGACACGGAATTCAAGACGGTGGATTCAAGCGAGATAGGCGACGAATGGCTAGGCGTTGACATCGGCGAGAAAACCCGCGAGATCTTCGCGAACGCCCTGAAAAACGCCAAAACCGTAGTCTGGAACGGCCCAATGGGAGTTTTCGAGTTCGAAAATTTCGCAAAAGGCACAATAGCTGTTGCCCAGGCACTCTCCACTATCGAGGGCACAACCATCATAGGCGGCGGCGACTCAGCCGCAGCTGTGATCCAGCTTGGCTTCGCAGACAAAATGAGCCACATTTCCACCGGAGGCGGAGCTTCCCTTGAGTTCCTTGAGGGCAAGGAGCTTCCAGGAGTGGCCGCTGTCCAAGACAAATAGAGGGTTGGGGCTAATCCTGGCTTAACCTCTTAGGGCGTTCCTGCCCTATACAAGAAACGGAGGCGGCTATGCGCAAAAAGATAATCGCTGGCAACTGGAAGATGAACTATACGCCAAAGGAAACAAAAGCTTTCATAGACGCTATCAAGGATAAAGTCTCAGGCACCCCCCATGAAGTCGTATTCTGCGTCCCCTACGTGGATCTGGCAACCGCGCTTGAAGCCGTGAAAGGCACTGACATCAAGATCGGGGCCCAAAATATCCACCAAGAGGACAAAGGAGCGTTCACCGGTGAAATTTCTGCCGATATGCTTGTAGAGATAGGTGTCACTCACGTAGTGATCGGCCACTCTGAGAGAAGACAGTACTTTGGCGAAACAGACCTTGGAGTTAACGCCAAGGCAAAGAAATCCCTAGCAAAAGGCCTCGTCCCAATCATCTGCGTAGGCGAAAGCCTGGATCAGAGGAAGCAGGGCGTAACCATTGATATAGTCAGGCTTCAGACCAGGATAGCCTTCTTGGATATCCCAGAAGGCGATGCCAAAAAGTGCGTCGTTGCCTACGAGCCCATCTGGGCTATAGGCACAGGGCTCACAGCTTCAAGCGATCAAGCGGAGGAAGCCTGCAAGGCAATCCGCGACGTCCTTGGAGAAATCTACGGAACTGCCGTATCAGATGAGATCCGGATCCAGTACGGCGGAAGCGTCACAGCCTCAAACGCCTCTGAGCTCTTCAAGATGCCAGACATCGACGGAGGCCTGGTAGGCGGCGCAAGCCTTAAGCCAGACTTCGAGAAGATCGTTAACTTTTAGGGTTTGGGTTTTGGGTTTTAAGCCAAAGCAATAGGTTCTTTGGTTTTGGTTTTGCTTTTAACCAAATCACAAGCTCTTAGGTTTTGGTTTTAGGTTTTATGTTTTAAGTTTTTTATAACAAGCTTTAAATATAAATTTTTTCTTCGCTAAAGCGCCCGGGGGAACCCCGGGCTGGCAGCCCGCGCAGCGGGCTTGCGCCTGGGAGGCAATTCATGGCACAGAAACCTGCAGTTCTTATCATTCTAGACGGGTTCGGATTGTCGGACGAATATGAAGGCAACGCCATCGCCCAGGCGAAGACGCCCAACATTGACAAGCTTCTCAAGGATTGGCCATTTGAGAAAGGCTACGCCAGCGGCCTGGCTGTTGGCTTGCCAGACGGGCAAATGGGCAACTCCGAGGTTGGCCACCTGAACATGGGCGCTGGCCGCGTTGTGTACCAGGAGCTTACCAGGATAACGAAAGAAATTGGGGATGGGGACTTTTTTGAGAATATAGAGCTAAACAAGGCCATCGACAACTGTCTGGAAAATGGAGGATCTTTGCACCTCCTGGGGCTTTTGTCTGATGGCGGAGTCCACAGCCACAATACGCACCTGTACGCTCTCATTGAGCTGGCAAAGAGAAAAGGGCTGGATCGCGTTTTTGTCCATGCCTTCCTTGACGGCAGAGACACGCCTCCAACATCGGGCAAAGGGTACTTGGAAGAGCTGGAAGCCAAGATGGACGAGATAGGCGTTGGAAAAGTTGCTACGATCTCAGGCCGCTATTACGCCATGGACCGTGACAACCGATGGGAAAGGGTTGTCCAGGCTTACAGCGCGCTTACCCAGGGCGAAGGCAAGACAGCCCAAAGCGCAAGCCAGTGCATGGATGAATCCTATGCCGAAAACGTCAATGACGAGTTCGTCTTGCCTACGGTAATACTTGAAAACGGTGAGCCCAGGGCAAAGATCAAGGCGAACGACTCTGTGATATTCTTCAACTTCCGCCCAGACCGGGCGAGGGAGATCAGCAGGGCGTTCTGCGATCCTGACTTTTCGGGCTTTGAAAGGCCTGGAGGCTTCTTCCCTCTGACCTATGTAGCCTTCACTGAGTACGACAAGACAATACCCAACAAGACAGTCGCGTTCAAGGGCCAGTCCCTTGAAAACACCTTTGGCGAGTACATCTCGTCCATAGGGCTTAAGCAGCTTAGGCTTGCGGAAACAGAGAAGTACGCGCACGTAACCTTCTTCTTCAACGGAGGGGTGGAAACCCCGAAGCCTGGAGAAGACAGGATCCTGATCCCGTCTCCGAAAGTTGCCACGTATGATCTCCAGCCGGAGATGAGCGCCTACCTGGTTGCTGACGCGCTGGTTGAAGCCATCGAGAGCCAGAAGTATGACGTGATCATAACAAACTTTGCCAACTCCGACATGGTAGGCCACACAGGCGTCTTGCCAGCGGCGATAGCCGCTGTTGAAGCGGTTGACGCTTGCGTGGGAAGAGCCCTTGAGTCCTTGAAAAAGGTCGGTGGGCAAATGTTCCTTTGCGCTGACCATGGAAATTCGGATAAAATGATAGATGAGGTAACTGGCGAGCCTTTCACGGCGCACACAACGAACCCGGTTCCCTTTGTCATATATAACTGCGGCAAGGCGAAAGGAATCAAAAAGGGCGGCAAGCTCTGCGACATCACGCCTACAATCCTTGACATGATGGACGTTCCCAAGCCTCCGCAGATGACAGGCGAAAGCCTGTTGATAAAGTAAGAAGGGCATATCCCTAAAGAACACGGGATATGCTTCTACAAGGCATGTCCCAGGGTTTTGGAAAATCCGTTCATGCCTTGCAAGGAGCGCTTTGAACTTTTATATCGCACAATGCCAAAAATGCTGACGACAAGCGGGAAGGCCCGCTACAGAAAAGGGGTATATGCAATGAAGGGTGCCATAGAAATTCTTGATGTTTTTGCTCGCGAGATACTTGACTCGCGCGGAAACCCGACAGTTGAGGTTGAGGTTGTTGTCGGGGACGAAAAGGGCCAGTACATTGGAAGGGCAGCCGTGCCGTCAGGCGCGTCAACTGGCGCTTTCGAGGCCGTCGAGCTTAGGGACGGAGGAGACAGGTACCTTGGGAGCGGAGTGGAAACCGCTGTCAGAAACGTCAACGATGAGCTTGCGGGCGAGATCACCGGCATGAACGTGTTCGACCAGGTAGCCATTGACCGGAAGCTCATCGAGCTGGATGGAACCCCCAACAAAGCGAAGTTCGGAGCAAACGCCATCCTTGGCATCTCAATGGCTTGCGCAAAAGCTGCCGCAGACGCTCTCGACATCCCGCTTTACCAGTACCTTGGCGGGTTCAACGCCAAACAGCTCCCAGTGCCCATGATGAACATCCTTAATGGCGGAAAGCACGCTGACAACACAGTGGACTTCCAAGAGTTCATGATCATGCCGGTAGGCGCTTTCAACTTCAAGGAAGGGCTTCGCATGTGCGCGGAGGTTTACCACAACCTCAAGAAAGTCCTCAAGGCCAGAGGCCTTGCCACAGCCGTAGGCGATGAAGGCGGATTCGCGCCAGACCTTGCCACCCCTGAGGAAGTCATAGAGCTGATCCTTGAAGCTGTCAAGAAAGCCGGCTACGTGCCTGGCGATGACATCAGGATCGCGCTTGACGTGGCCTCGACAGAGCTCTACGACGAAAAGGACGGCAAGTACCACTTCCCTGGCGAGTCCCGCATGAAAAACGAGGACGTCGTCCGCACTTCAGAAGAGCTCATAGCAGTCTACGAGAGCCTTGTAGAAAAGTACCCGATCATCTCGATCGAAGACGGCCTTGCCGAGGACGATTGGGAGGGCTGGAAGCTCCTGAACGACAGACTTGGGAAGAAGATTCAGCTGGTGGGAGACGACCTGTTCGTCACAAACACCGAAAGGCTGAAAAAAGGCATCAAGCTTGGAGTAGCCAACTCCATACTAGTCAAGGTAAACCAGATCGGCACCTTGACCGAAACCTTCAATGCCATCGCCATGGCTAACAGAAGCGGAATGACCGCCGTTGTCTCGCACCGCTCTGGAGAGACAGAGGATTCCATCATCGCCGACATAGCTGTAGCAGCAAACGCTGGCCAGATCAAGACCGGCGCCCCAGCCAGAAGCGACCGCGTAGCCAAGTACAACCAGCTTCTGCGCATCGAGGAAGAGCTGGACGAAGCCGCCGAATACCCCGGCATTGAGGCTTTCTTCAACCTCAAATAGCAAGGAGACCTAAACATGTCCGTATTGTATATCGTGCTTAGCATCCTGTTCATCCTTACTTGCCTTGGGCTTGTAGCCTCTATCCTTCTTCAGAAGAAGAGCTCCCAGGGCCTTGGATCCATAGCAGGCATGGGCAACACCCAGGACACCTACTGGGACAGGAACAGGAACAGATCCATGGAGGGCAGGCTGGAAATGATAACAAAGGTCGGAGG
>JAISWZ010000528.1 GCA_031270945.1 Clostridiales bacterium
TCCAAACCTGATATCTCTTCAACCTCTTCCAAAAGCTCTGCGCCTTCGGTAAGGCTATTTGCATGCAATATGATAGACGACACAGCAAACGCATACTTTTCATCTCCGCAAAACGGAAACAGCATTCTTATAAGCTGGACAAGCTGAGGCGAGTCTTCCCTGAAATACTTGCTTGGCTGAACTACCCCTTTAAACACAGCATTGAGCAGATCCTCATTCTCTTCTCCCATTTCCAGAAATCTTTCAAACCTTTCAAGGACAAGTTCGATCTCAGCTTCTGTATACGGGCTTGAAGTGGCCAGGTCGGCTTGCGCCAAGTACTCAAGGCATATCGACTGAAGCTTTACCGACTCATATTTCCGCCCCACTTCAAGCGCTTGGTCTCCAAGAACCCTGATTGCGGCAAAGCCAACCTTTGTGTCTCGCACCTGGCTTTCCGAAACCGTCAAGTCCACCTTTATCGTATTCATTATCGCAGTGCAAAAGGTCATCGCGTACTTCAATGGATCGCCATCGTTCTTCAAATACCTGACAGTCAGGTTCCTTGCGAGAATGTCGCCATACTCAACGTACTCTGTCGCTATTTCCAGCAACTCTTTCTTGTTAAGCTTTTTGAGCACTCTTTTGGCTATGTCAAAGTCAACATCGCCTTCCAAGTCCTCATCAAGAATCATTCCAACTTTATAGTGTTTTCTCACTCTCATAGCCAAAGCCGCGACATGCTCGCAAATCGCCATATCTGAGCCGCATTTGCATGTTACATCATAGATTACCTCCTGTTCCGGATCCACTTTCAAGCTAGTTCTGTATTGGCCGACTTTGGCTGTCCATCCATCCGATGCGCAGCGGACTTCATCTAGCTCTAACGTCTCCGCCTCATCAATAATGTCTTCATCCAGGTCATCTTCAAAGTCAAAGAGATCCAAACGCATCAAACCTTCTTTCTCTTATAGATTTATCTTGCATGCTATGTCTTAGAGCATAGGCCAAAATTTCTGCAGAGGCTTTCAGGGCCATAAAACTGATTTCGGGACATGCTCTTATTGGGTTTTTCGACTAATGATCAACTTCAGTTCGAGCGAAAATGCCGTTAATATCGCTCGCACGTATAGCTTATCACATCTGGTTCGCCATGTAAAGCGTCTTGCGTATCCTTGACAGCATTCTCACGCTGTGTTATATTGGAAACGCCCAAACAAGATTTTTATCGGTAAACTTAGGATGAATGGTTAGGCTAAATACCTAGATTATAAACGCTAAGGCTAAACACCTGAATGATAAGCTCCAAGGCTAGAAACCTAGGTTTCTAGCCTTGTATTATGAAATCCCGCCGATCAGGCAAATAGAGGTGAAACTTAAATGAAGCCGAACTACAAACAAACCATCTACGCTTGTTTTGTCGGCTATATCGTGCAGGCCATCATCAATAACTTTGCGCCGCTCTTGTTTTTGACATTTCAGAGCTCTTACGGCATTTCGCTATCCAAGATCACTGCGCTGGTCTCTATAAACTTTTGCCTCCAGCTTCTCATTGACTTGCTTTCCGCCGGGTTTATTGACAAGTTGGGGTACCGGGCATCGGTTCTGGCCGCGCATGTGACATCTGCCGCAGGCCTCATTTCCCTGGCCTTTTTGCCTGAACTGCTTCCAGATCCCTTTGTTGGGCTATTAATCTCTGTCATGATCTACGCAGTAGGAGGAGGCTTGCTTGAGGTTCTTATAAGCCCTATAGTAGAGTCATGCCCTACTGACAACAAGGAAAAGGCGATGAGCCTTCTGCATTCTTTCTATTGCTGGGGCCATGTAGGCGTAGTCTTGCTGTCTACCCTATTTTTTGTAACAATCGGAATTCGCAACTGGAAATTTCTAGCGTTGCTCTGGGCTTTGATACCGATTGCCAATACCTTTGCCTTTGCCAAAGCGCCGCTGGTTTCGCATTTTGTGGAGGAAGATCAAAAGTTCGGAATAAAGGAGCTCTTCAAGCAAAAGGTTTTTTGGCTTTTCATGATTATGATGCTTTGCTCAGGCGCCAGTGAGCAGGCCGTGAGCCAATGGGCTTCCACCTTTGCCGAGCAAGGGCTTAAAGTGAGCAAAACAGTCGGAGATCTGGCTGGGCCTATGCTTTTTGCGATCATGATGGGGCTGTCAAGGCTTTATTACGGAAAATTTGGGGACAAGATAGATTTAAAGAAGTTCATGCTCGCTGGGACTGTTTTATGCATATTCTCTTACCTCGTCGCCTCCCTTTCTCCCACCCCTGTCTTAGGCCTTATCGGCTGCGGGCTATGCGGGCTTTCTGTTGGCATCATGTGGCCTGGCACATTTAGCATGGCGTCCGCATCCTTAAAAAGAGGCGGCACGGCCCTCTTCGCGTTTCTGGCGCTTGCTGGCGATCTGGGCTGCTCATCAGGGCCAGCTGTCGTAGGGCTGGTATCCGCTGCAACAAGCGACAACCTGAGAATGGGGATCTTGGCAGGAACGGCATTTCCTGTTGCGCTTGCGGTGATCTTGCTGAGCAAACGGGCCAAGAAAGAGGCGTTGACGCAGTAAATAGAAATTAAAAAGATCACAAGAAGCCAAAACCCTGTAGTTCCAATATTTTGGCTTTTATATATGATAGGCGGATTTAGGTATTTTAAAAATAAAAATAAAAAAAATAAAAAAAATAATAAAAATAAAAAAAATAAAAATAAAAATATAAAAAAGCAGGGCTGGAGCGGCTTGCGCCGCTCCAGCCCTGCTTTGCTAAAACTTACTTGTCAAGATTTATGCTGCTTCCGAAATACTTCTCCCATACTTGGGTTCTCTCATCAATGATGGCCTGCCCGCCAGAAGCGAGATAGTCATTCAAGCCACCGTCAAAAACTGAATCAAACTTGTCTGGCGTTGCAACAACCGCCTGGTCAAGGAACACGTCGCGCTTCGAGGAAAGCTCAGTGCCTTTGCCTTCTTCTGCCGCTATGGTGCCCAATGTGCCTGCGTTATTGAACCTGGAGTTAACCTGTGACAATTCGTAGGCCTGGATAACCAGCTCAGCCTCTACTCCGGCATAGCCAAGAGCGATTGACTTCATGGTGACTTCAGGATCTTCGAAAGACAAGCCATTGCAGGTGATTGTATAGTCGATGTTGTTCAAGGAGTTCATGATCTTCTCGCCTGTTACAGCGATGGTCCTTATGCCTCCGTCTGGCTCTACGGAATGAGTTACGCCTTCGTCGCCGATCTGGAGGTACTGCCTGTTGGTTGCGTCAGATATCCAGTCAAGGTACAGGAGCGATGCGTACACTTCGTCATTTGAAGCTGGGAAGAACACTTTTCTGTCAGACCCTACTGGAGCATAAGGGAATGTGCGCACTTTTCCTGAATCATTTGGGAACGGATTAAGAGCGACATAGCCGGCCTTGTCGTTTCCGGTAGCGCGGCGGATGTTAGTGATAACGCTGTCTTCGCCATTGCGGTACAAGGAATCCCAGTTCTGCATCTGAGCGCCTACGTAGCCAGCCTTTGAGAGCAGCTCGTTTGTGGTGTCGCCTGCTCCATAAAGAGCGAAATCTTTCCAGATGAGCCCTTCGTTATACCACTGGTTAAGCTTGCGAATGGCATCCTTGTATCCTGGATACAGAAGGAACCTGTCATCGAATCCCAATGTGTAGAGCTCTTTGTCAGTAAGCGCGTCCGGGATATAGGCATTGATCAACGGAGCTGCCATCCAGCCCACGTCATAGGTCATCAGAAGCGGGATCATTTTGTCTGGCTCGTTCGGAAGAAGAGTCGCTGCATTGTCCCTGAAGGCTATGAGCGCGTTGTAGAATTCTTCTTCTGAGTTCGGCACGGCCAAGCCAAGGGTCTCAAGCCAATCGTTTCTGATAAAAGTTGTCTGCTTTGCTACGTTTGCTCTTTTTCCTTCTACTGAGTACAATTCTCCCGTATCGGGATCCTTCGACCAATAGATGCCTGTATCGCCAAGGAACTCAAACAGGTTTGGCAGCACGTCCTTGGTCTCGTCCAGGTAAGGGGTAAGCTCATGAACGCCGCCCATTGCGGCATAAAGCTGGATGGTGGGAGCGCTATAGGTTACGCAGATGTCAGGCGCGGTGCCTGCCGCCAACATGTTGTTGATGTCGTCGCCTTCAGTCCAACGTGGGACCGGTATAAACTCCACCTCGATATTGTGCGTTTCAAGTACGCCCTGCTTGATGAAATCAGTGTAGTAGTTGTCCGCTGGCGTCGTGCCGCCGTCATTGTTTCTGTCGAAAATCTCCACTGTGATGTGGCGGGTGTCAGTAAACTTTACTCCGTCAAGCCCGATGTCAGCATGTGCGCCGGCTGGGGCCGCTGGCGTGTCCGCCGCTGGAGCGGCTGCCGTATCTGGAGCTTTTGTGGCTGCCGGCGCTGCCGGGGCTGTTGACGCTGCCGGGGCGGGCGCTGCCGCATTGTTGGAGCATGCCGCCAATAGCGCCAAAACCAACACTGCTGCCAATACGCGAGCAATTCGTTTCATAAGCGATTGCCTCCCTTTTTATTAAGAGCGTTTAAAGCGTATTTATAGGCATATCCCATAGATTGCTATGGGATATGCCTTGGTACACAAAAGTAAAGCTGGAACACAAAGTAAAGAAAGTAAACTTTAAATCAAACTCAGCCTTTTACGCCGCCCAGCGTCACGCCCGCTATGAAGTACCTTTGCAGCAACGGATAAACAATCAAAATGGGCACGATGGCAAACATAACTGTAGCGGCCTTTACGCCTTCTGTCACACCGGGCATGGTGAAGCCTTCTTGCGTTGCGATGTCTATGCTCATCATGTTTTGCAGAAGGTTGTAGAGCAGGAGCTGTATTGGAAAGAGCTCCTTCGTGCGGGTGATGTACATGAGAGCGTCAGAGAACCCGTTCCAGCGGCCAACGGCGTAGAATAGCGAAAGAGTGGCCAAGGTCGGCGTTGAGAGCGGGAGGTAGACATTGATAAGCGTCCTGAAGGGCCCGCACCCCTCAAGCTCGGCCGCCTCTTTAAGGCTTTCTGGAATGCCGTAAAAGAAGCTTCGGAGGATGATCATGTTGAAGACCGAGAGGCAGTTGGGGATTATCATCACCAGCGCGTTTTCGAGCAACCCCAGATCTTTTAGCAACAGGTAGTTGGGAATGGTGCCCGCGCTGAAGTACATTGTAAAGATGATCATGGCGTTGAAAACCCTTTTGCCCTTCAGGTTGTTGTAGATCAGCGGGAACGCGCACATTATTGTCATGAACATTGAAAGGGCCGTGCATATCACAGTCAGAATGGCCGTCCAGCCTAGGGAGCGGGTGTACTTGACGTCGCTTAGGATCTTGGCGTAGGCGTCCACGTTGAACTCAACTGGCCACAAAATGACCTTGCTCCGCATCAAGGCGTCAGCGCTGGACAATGACCTTGCCGCTATGTTGACAATGGGGAGCAGGCATACAAAAATGATAATCACACAGATAAAGACAATGATCCAATCGGCAATCTTTGCTCCGCGACTTTTTATCATGCTTGCGCCTCCTTTAGAAAATGCCGCGCTCGCCGTTCTTTTCCGCTATCGTATTGGCGCCAGCCAAGAAAATGACGCAAATGACTGACTGGAACAATCCCACAGCGGTAGTGAGCGAGAATTGGCTGCCCCTGATGCCTACAGTGTAAACAAAGGTTGATATGACGTTCGAGACGCCTTTGACTAGGTTGTTGCCCAGGGCGTAAGGCCGGTCAAACTCGCTTCCAAGGATCCTGCCAAGGGCCATGATCAGCAAGACTATGATGGTAGGCTTTATTCCAGGCAACGTTATGTGCCATATTCGGCGCAGCCTGCCAGCGCCGTCAACGCTGGCCGCCTCGTACAGCTCGGGGCTGATGCCAGTGATTGCCGCCAGGTAGATGATGGTGTTCCAGCCAACGCTTTGCCAGACACCTAGAAAAATATATGTGACAACCCAGTGAGTTGGCTCATTCAAAAACGGAACTGCCTCAAAACCCATCTTTTGGAGCACTATGTTCACAAGGCCTGTAGTCGGCGCAAACAGCTGAAGCGCAAGGCCGGAGATTATGATCCAAGACAGGAAGTGCGGCATGTACACTACAGTCTGGGTTACGCGCTTGAACATCTTAAACGCCAGCTCGTTGAGCAATAGGGCGAGGATTATTGGCGCGGGAAAGCCAACCACAAGGTCAAGCAGGTTGAGGAGCAGGGTATTGCGCAAGGCATAGAAAAAGTCCCGGTTGGAGAACGCCTTGATGAAAAACTCGAACCCGTAGTTCCCTGCCGCTTCCATTTCCCAGACGCTTTTGAACAAGTTGAACTTCTTGAAGGCGATTTGTATATAGGTCATTGGTATGTAGCGGAACACTATAAAGAAGGTGATTGGAAGCGAAAGCATAACGTACAGCGTCCAGTTTTGGCGCATGTACAGCCCGAACCTCTTGATCGTTGTCTTTTCCAACGTTTCCTCCTCCTTGCGGGCAGCTGTGCTGACGAATGCCTGAAACCCGCAAGAATGCCAGCCGGGCTGCTTATGATATAAATATATAAAGCAAAAGCCAAAACAAAAGTTGCTTATGATAAAAAAATAAAAAGCAAAAGCCAATAAACCAAAACCCAAAATTTAATAAGCCACAAGGAACTACGAATTGTTAGCTAACCGCAACTGCTTGAAGCAGCTTTACTTTATTTATTTTATTTATTATATTTATTTTACTTTTCTTGCCAGCATTTGCGCCTTGACGCTTAACTCAGCCGCCTTTAGCGCGTGTTCCTGAGTCATGGCGTATTCGGTTCTGTTTATGCAATCCAAGATAAATTCGCCAAAAAACGGGAATCCGACCTTGCCGGTTGCCTCGAAGTAGTGCTCTCCCACCTTGTCGGCGAAGAACACGTGTTCACCCAGCGAATTCTTTGCAACATCAAGGCCTTTGCGGCACTCGATGTATCCGTCTGTTCCTAAAATAAAAGTCCTGCCGTCACCCCAGCCGTTCAAGCCTTGCGGGGTTAGCCAGTCCACTCGGAAATATCCGGTTGCGCCGTTGGCGCCTACTAGGTTTGCGTCCGCGAAATCATCCAGCTCAGGGTACTGAGGATGGCAGAAGTTCCCGAATTGGCTATTTACTATCGTTGCGTCCTCATTGCCTGTGTAGAACATGAACTGCTCTATCTGGTGGGAGCCTATGTCGCAAAGGGCGCCGCCGTAGAATTCCTTTATGAAGAACCAGTCCGGGCGATATGGCGCGTTCAGGCGGTGCGGCCCCATTCCAAGGGTTTGCACCACTTTGCCGATTACCCCCGCCTCGATCAGCTGCCCTGCGTATATGGCGGCTTCGGACTGAAGTCGTTCGCTGTAGCATACGAAGTACTTTTTGCCTGTCCTTTGGATTGCCTCTTTAATATCAGCAAGCTGTCCCAGCGTTGTAAAGGGCGCTTTGTCAACAAAGAAGTCCTTGCCCGCGTTTATGGCGCGGATGCCAAGGGCGGCGCGTTGGCTGGTGACACACGCGCCAGCGATAAGCGACACCTCTTCGTCTTGGAACACCTCTTCTTCAGACGACGCTATCCTGACCCCTGACTCTTTGAAGGTCTCAGCAAACTTGGCTGACTTTTCAGGATCGGGATCGTACACCCACTTAAGTGTAGCGCCCGCTTCCAGCAAGCCGCCGCTCATGCCATAGATATGGCCGTGATCCAATCCGACAGCCGAAAAAACAAACTCGCCAGGCTTGACCGCAGGTTTAGGCTTTTCTTTTGGAGCGTAATTTATGCCCGCATTCTCCAAAGCGCTCACCTCTTGTAATTTCCAGTCGATATGTCTATCGAGCCGAAATTTTCAACGCTGGACGTTTTCTCATAAAAATGGATGGCGTTTTTCAAGATGCCCTCTTGGCGGTAGTACTCGTCTTCCGGGGTTATGGGAAGAGAAACGGTTCTTTTCTCAAATCCTGCTTTGTAAATGGCCGTAATAAGCTCCACTGTCCGCTTGCCGTCAACGCCTGTTATCAAGGGCCTTGTTCCGTTCTCCAAGGCGGCGTAAACGTTGTCGATCTCGCCTGCGTGACCGGTGAACTTCAGCTCGGGCACAGCCTCGTAAGCCTCGTTGAGAGCGTTCTGTACTTCCTCGTTCTTCTTGCCGGACGGAAATCCGCCGTCGGGATTGGGGCTTTCAGCAACCATGCTCCACGGGGCTTGGATCTTCGCCTTTTCGCACTGCAGGGTCACGCTCTGGCCTTCGCCGTGGTGAACAACGGATCCAGTGATCTCGGCTATTGTGCCGTCTTTGTATTTTGCCGCTGAAAACGATATGTCTTCAACCTCTGAGTTGTCATGCGCCACATTCGCTAGCATCGATGAAACTTCCACGGGCAGCTCGCCCTTGATCCAGTTGAGCATGTCTATCTGATGAACCGCGTGGTTGAGAGTCGGGCCTCCGCCTTCCTTCTCCCATGTGCCCCGCCACCACAAGTCATAGTACGGGCGCCCGCGATACCAATAGCTGTCTATGTGCGCCACCAAAACCCTGCCAGCAGCTCCGCTGTCAACGAGCTTCTTCAGCCTCCAGTTGTCGTCGCGGAAACGGTTCTGCGCAATCATGGCAAGGACAGCTCCGCTTTTCCTCTCAGCTTCAAGCATCGCGTCGCACTCAGCCAAGCTTGGCGCCATGGGCTTCTCGACCAGCGCGTTCACCCCAGCGTTCATGCAGTTTATTGCGATTTCCGCATGTGACGACGGAGGGGTGCATACGTGCACCAGGTCGATTTCCACCCCGGATGCCAGCATTTCTTCGTGGGAGGCGAACGTCTTGGCCTCATTAAAGGAAAACTTGCTTTTCAAAAACTCAGCCTTCTCGATATAGATGTCGCAAAGCGCAACGACTTTCGCGCGGCTGCCCATGGCCAGAATCGCGTCGGCATGCAGCTGCGAAATGTTCCCTGTTCCTACGATTGCTATTTTGAGCATACAGTCAACCCTCCCGAATTGTACTTTAATTATATACTCGCTATAAAGAAATGTAAATGACATGAGTGTCGGAAATAACTCACAAATATTCAGGACCTTGTTTGTGTATTGTGCACAATGCCTTACGCACTTGTCTGTATATCGTGCCTAACGAAGCATACAACCTCATTGGCAGCGCCCAGGTCAGCAACCGGTACTAAAATATCCACAAAAAGGCCGAGAATATGCTGAAAAGACTTGACATGAACTCGAAAGGCCCAGCAGGAAAGCACTAGCCTTTGCAGTTTTTTTTGTATAGTTTTTTATGCCAAAAGCCCATGCATACGCGGCTTCAAATCCATTCAACAGAATCACAAGTTTTTGTTGCCCCAGACTTATCCCTTTCGCAGGGTTGGATCCCGGTTGCAAGCATGGGCTTTGCCGCCAAGCGCAAAAATCTTGATTTTCTCTACCTTTTCCCGATTCAGAAGCCAAGCATACATTGTCTATGTCGATAACAGACAACTAGGATATAGCCTCTGACCCTATTTTTTATACATGCATTGCAATCCTGTCCGTCACGCAGCCGTTGCAGCAAACAGCCGCAGAGCAGTCTTTCCGCCAGGCCAGCAGCCTCTGCTTTTGCGCACTCTAGCCACGGGTTGTCTAAACATGTCTGCCCTTTATTCTTGCGAGCGGTATGATTTAAAATTTCATATCATTATCATGAACGCTCGACTGGCTTCCGAGGCATAAACACTCCATATTTGAGCGCTCGCCGATGCAACCCCCAGACAGACAAGCAGCAAACAAGAGGATTCCAAGTCGAAAATATCTAAAGCCCAACCCATAATTCCATAATTTTGGGATATGCTCGTACCCAGAAATTTGCATAACATTGTTTCCAGATCTTCTTTTCGCCCCTGTTACGTGGTACAATGGTATCTATGGTGAAATACGCTTGTCCTGAGCCGGACTCAGGAGCGATATCGCTTGATGGATATTTGAGAGCTGAAAGAGCAGCGTTTTCAGCTCTCAACTGAGGCTCTTGAAGCGAAAGCAGCGAATGATTCTGCCAGTGCAAATAGGCTCTAAAAACGCTCACAAGCTTCAACCAAAGCTTGATTATACGGCCTTTTCGAGCCCGCTCTGCAGAACCAAAAATTGATTGCTGTTTGCTCTCAAGAAAAGATACGGAGGCAACATATGAACGCAGTGCTCCATGGCAAAGAGCTAGAAGAAATCGACCGCATTATCTCGGCTCTGGTCGACAGCAACGAGTTCTACAACGTCAAATCCAATATGGAAGCCTTTTTGCAGCACCTTGAAAGCGCCTCCAAAGAAGGGCAGACCCAGATCATCAATCGCTTTTCCCAGCGCGCCAACAACGTAATAGCCAGGAGCAGGTTTCCGAGCATGCCCTACAACGCTTTGATTAT
>JAISWZ010000568.1 GCA_031270945.1 Clostridiales bacterium
TCATAGGTCGCCTCGTATCCCAAAGGCTCAAAGACCCTCTTTATCATATCGTGCTCGCCCCTGCACGGAAGCATGGCAATGAAGGCTTCCAAGTCCAGCAAAGAGTCTGACAGCTCCTGTCGGCTATCCGCGCGATCAGTCATGGCTGTGCCGTAGACTCTTGATATCGCAGTGGACAAAAAGGAAGATGACACGTATGATGCGCGAGAATCAGGAAGTCAGCTAAATCCACGTCTTTTGCAATAACGCGGTTGGCAGGATTCCTCCTGCCAACCGCGTTTGCAGTTCCTGTTGCAATATTGCCCACGTTATCTAGGCCTAAAGCTTCTTCCCTTTATCTGGTATAAGCTTTTGCCAAGCGCTAGTTGTTCAATGATATGAACTCGATCTTTTACAGCTTTCGCTACTGCAGCTCGTCGGTTCTCATCGACAGTAACGCAGCTAGAGAGGATACCCATAACCAACTCATCTACGTCTTGCAAACCGCTCGAGTTAAACCACGAGAAATCTTTCACCAGCTTTATCTGGGCATCATGTGTCTTTTGAAAAGGCATGCAACCGACCTCAGAACACGCTTCAAGACTGTTGTACCACAACGAGGCGCCACAGTCAAAAATCGGTGCCAAGCCGCGCCATTCAAGCGTTTCCACATCACGAATGAAGCCATAATTCGTGTTGTGCCTATCTTCGTTAGCAATGATATAATCAACTGTTAACATCTTGTATAGTTCAATGCATATGTCCGTAATGCCCAGTATTTCGCAACAACGAAGGAGATGCGCCAGCCTGTTGTCACCATTGCGTTGTCTTGATGACTCCATGACCCGGTAAGCTGTAACCAGCTCAGTCTGCGGAGTTACAAAATTTTCACAGATGCTAAACGGCTTGCCATTCTCGAATACAACACTATACTCAGCATGCGAAACGCCTAGGCGCTTCATTATCTCACTGGCAATAACCTCATTGTGAGGCTCCTGTTTGTAAACGCCTTCACTGCCTTTTAGCAATAATCTCTTCCCATCAGCAATAATCCATCTTTTTATTCGTATTCCTACGGTTGTATTGTCAGGGGACATCAAATTTACATCTTTGCTGCGCAACTTATGTCCGAACAATATGTTACCAACGTCCTTGCTGAAATCATTGGTGAAGAAATTGACATCTTCCCATCTCTGATCAGAGCCACATTTCCTAATCCAATATTGATCTGAAAGACTCAACCCCATACATCTTTCAAGAAGAAGCCTGGTAGAGCCCAAACCAATTTCTTCGAGTGCTCCTTTGATTCCAGCGCGGCTTGCAGGAATGCTTCGCTCTGTCCACCAATCATTGAACCAATCGATGCGAGGCTTCCCTGCGTCTTTCCCAAAATTTATCCTTGTGCCAATGGGAAAATGCTCCGAGTTTATCGTCTCAATTATCTTGTGAATCGTCCCTGAGTGGCCGTCTAATTCAATGATAGCCACTTCAACATTTTTATGCATAAGAGTGTATTGCATTTTCCAACCTCTACTTGTTTCCAGTTTTGGCTATTATAAAAGGATTAAACCAAGTAAATATGAAATCTATGCCGGAGGACTTGAATCCGGAAATAAGGGCTTTCGCGGAAACTGCTGTCCCTCAACGTGGACTGCCGTTGCGAGTTTGACCGCTATGTATACGCGGCGACGGAAATTGCGTCCTTTCACGCTTCCGAAAAGCATCTGCCAAAAGCGAAGCAAAACGCCGGGGTTTCCTGTCCCGTTACAGCCGCGCGGAGGAGAACAAGCTGCGGTAGTTAAGAGCATATCCCAAAATTCCGAAATGGCACCGGAAAAATCCTGGCGAAAGATTCAACGCCGGATTTTTCCGGTGCCTCGGATATAATTTTGGGATATGCTCTAAGGCGGGGCGGCGACCTGTCCAAACTTGCGAAAAAGGAGCGGGCACAGGAGCTTGTAAATTCCTCCGGCTTGGATTGGGAGCGCTAAAAAGCAGTGCCATTATGACGCTGCTTAGTGCATATCCCATCTGGCAGAGAATAATATCATCCCCGTCCAAATCGGCAAGCACGAGAGCCGGACGGCATTTCGCGCCGGAGAGATCGGAGAAGGGGAAATTGAAGACAACGACCTCACCTTTACAAATTTGCCCACGCCGCGTCCTCCTCAGCCGTATTCCAATCCTTCGCCAATACCTTTTCAGTAATAAGCATCGTTTCCGGTACGTTTTTCAAGCATTTCAGTTTAATATACCCAACAAAATCCATTACTTCCTCAATGCACTCCGCCGGAAGCGATTCTATCTCATGTATCAGCTTATTTTTAGCAATCATGGTAACACCTCCCCACCTTTATTATACCCGCTAACTATGAATGAAGCAACAATCGGAAGGGGGGAGAATTATTTTGGAGCATACGCAAATGACAAACACCGGATACGCCAGAGGGCTGAGGCTCAGCCGCCAAGAGGGCGCGGTTATTCCTTGGGGCCTTGAGGCGCTACTCATACAAATCTTTTCGCATAGCTCGTTGACAATCGGCGCGTCAAGCTCCTGCAAGTCCTCGTATTTCGCTATCAAGTCAATCCACCGCTGGCTGTCGTCTCGCATTTGCTTTCGTGAATTCTACCTTTCATTAGCAAGCTTAGGCTCAGCGCTTGTTTCAGCTCCCTCAGCGTTTTCGGTTTGTGATAATTCAGCGTTTTCAGAAACCGATTCTTCTAACGCTTCTTCAGATGGCTACAACTTCTTCTGTCTCCGCAGACTCATCGCTTGGAGGCTGTGAGCTATCTGGATTTTCATCCCCTATCTCTTCAGTTAACCCATGTCTGCAAACATGATCTGCGAACGCTTGTTATTCGTCAAACTTGAGAAAGAGTATTTACCGTATCATGTAGTTAAATATTGAATATAATTCTGAACTAGTAAATTTAAGACATGCATTTCAAGTTCTCCCTCAACCCAATTGTAACTTTCGTAATTCGGGCTTCCATTATCATTTATATAGAAATATACATTCCAGTCTTCATCGGAATACGTCAAAGTAATTAACCCTTTTTTACTAGAACAGCTGTGTTTAACATTTGTAACAGAGCAATTTCTTTCGTTAATACTGTTTTCTATGCTAATCTCTGAAACATGTGAACTCGCGAAAAAATTTTGATGTTCAAAGCACCATCTATGTAAGATATTATCCAAAATTCACCCCCTAGTTATGCGGCATTTCACTTCCAGTATTTAGTCGGTTTATATGGATAACATCACGGATGATTTTCAAAACGCCCATTCTCAGTTGATAAAAATCCAAGCTTCAAGACTGTTTTTTCAGGTCTTGCTCCCTTTCAGTCTTGAGCAAATTGTCACTGGAAAACTCGATCTTCGAACAAAACCGGGGAATTTGTTTCAAATATTCATATGTTTATTATTTAAATTAAAAAGCAAGAGTTCAAAGAAGCTTACTTTAAGTACTTAATGTAATTTTGAATAAGCCACTCCAATTTGGGTGCATCCATTTTTCCTTTCCCTGTACTATAACTTTCGAAAATCATTTTTTCTTTAATTATTGAGAATACTTCTAAATCAATATTCCAATTCAGCTCACTAAATCTTCCAGTAATCTGTCCAAAACTATTTGCAGACTCATGATCTACTCTATTATATATAATACTATCATAGATTATATCATCATAACGTTTTTCTGTTATTCCTTTTTCTTTCATCTCACAACGATTATTGTTGAGCCATTCACACAACAAATCATTCATTGTTTTTCTCCATGACCACAATATTTTCCGCAATAGGAAATTAGTATGGCGGCAGACCTTTGCGTATTGCCGTAGCCGGGGGATTTTCTCCGCTGAGTGCTCTCCAGTCAAGATCCAGTATATCGAGCTGCGCCTCTAAAACTTCACGATCTCCGCATTCTCGCAAATAATCTTAGTTTCATAGTGAGATCCGAGAAACTCAACCACAAATTGACCATCCTCATTTTTCACTACATAAATATCACAAATAAACTGAGGTAGATCTGCATCATCAGTATCAAAATTCATTTCTAAGTACAGAATATTTTTGCATATAATAGTTCCTGCAATCTTATTACCATCCCCTAAAAACACCATTTTCATATCATTTCTACAGGAAATGATTGCTTGATGCGGATAATGTCGAAACCAAGCTATTATCGGGTAAGTGATTATCGATTAGTATAAAATAATTTGAAAGAAAATTTGCCATTATAAAATCCATGTTGCACTCAAACTTTATATATTTAACACTAATTTAATGCGCTGCGGATTTTGTCGAATCAATCTTGGCGCTCCTGGCCACCCCCCCAAAAAAAACTGGTTGCTTTTTCAAGCGGATAAATGTACAATATAGAAGAACTGTAGGAGCCTACAAGAACTCAAATTTAAGGAATGGGGTTTGCCATGGCTAAATCAGGCACAGGAAAACACACTCTGGAGTCGGAATCTCCGCCGCATCCACAAGAAGAAGTAACAGCGGAGATGGCCGTCAAGATCACTGAGCTATGCTTTCATTGCTATGACGTGGACTTTGAGCCCATGGACATAATCATGAGGATTGAGCTGGCGAAGTGCATCCTCAATCAGAACGCCAGCTTTGATGTTTACGGAGGCCTGCCTTTCGAGAGAGGCGACGCTACGGACAACATAGTCTGCAAAACGGTTATCCCAAAGAGGGAGGCCGAGGATTCGAACGATGGAAGCTTGGCTGCCCCCCCTGCGGAGGCTGCCGCCGTATCCTTGAACAGAGGCTCTTTCAAGGTGGA
>JAISWZ010000598.1 GCA_031270945.1 Clostridiales bacterium
GCAAAACCGTGATAAACTAGAGAAAAGGCCAGAAACGGAGGTGTCCCATCCTTGAACCTGCTCCATTTGAAGTACGCCGTCGAGATCGCAAAGACCGGATCCATGAGCAAAGCGGCGGAAAGCATGTTTATGAACCAGTCGAACCTTTCCAGAGCGATCAAGGAGCTTGAGGACAACCTGGGCATTGTCATCTTCAACAGGACAGCGCAAGGGATTTCCCTGACGCCCCAGGGAGATGAGTTCTTGAGCTATGCCAATGGCATCCTTCGCCAAGTGGAAGAAGTGGAGGCGCTGTATACAGGAAGCGTGAAAGGCAAGCAGCGGTTTTCCGTCTCCGTGCCAAGAGCGTCATATATAGCGGCCGCGTTTGTGGAATTCTGCAAGCACATAGACAAAGAAAGGCCAGTGGAGATTTTTTACAAAGAGACAAACGCTCTGCGGGCCATAGACAACATCCTGAAATCCGACTACAAGCTTGGCATCATCCGCTACCAGCAGATGTTTGATGAGCGCTTCAAGTCCATGCTCACAAAGAAAGGGCTGAACTGCGAGCTTTTGTGCGAGTTCCGCTACATCGCTGTCATGGCGAAAAGCAACCCCCTCAGCAACAAGGACGATCTCCAGTTCTCAGACTTGGCAGGGTTCATCGAGATCGCCCACGCCGACCCATACGTGCCGTCACTGCCGCTGTCCAAAGTCCGCGAGGAGGAGTACATAGAGAATATTGACAAGCGAATCTTTGTCTTTGAGCGCGGCAGCCAGTTTGACTTGCTTCAGAACGTGCCAAACACCTTCATGCTGGTATCCCCTATCCCTCAAGAGACGCTGGACAAGTATGAGCTGGCGGAGATCCCATGCATTTCGGAGAAGCGGGTCTATCGTGACATGCTGATCTACAGCAAAGGGTACAAGCTCTCAGAGCTGGACAAGAGGTTTATAACTGAGGTGACAAAGGCGAAAAGGCAGTATTTGTAGGTTGCAAAGCAAAAGGGCAGTATTTGTAGGTTGCAAAGTGAAAGGGCGCGGCTGATGCCGCGCTCTCGAGCGAACCTCTGGAAATGCAACAGTTTCGCCCTCCGGCTGCCAGTGTCGAAACATTGATAATATTTGAATTTATCTAAATCTTCAAGGATGATGCCCATTTGGGCGGGTTGCGGGGGGGGGTTACGGGGCTGCAAGTTTTGGGTTCCAGCTCTTCAAGTTGATTCAATATTTCGACATTTAAAAAGGCCCGTGAACTTTGCTTTCAAGGGCTGCGCTGTCCCGCTCCCGGCTTACCCATCGGTTTCCTCCCAACTTCCCCTCCGGCTTCAAGTGTCGAAACATTGATAATTTTTGAAAGAACTCAGTTGCCAAACAAAAACAAAGAAATAAAAAAACGCAAAACAAAAGAGCCCGCGTTTCCGCAGGCTCTTTCTCCTATTTCCTGTACTGCTCGCCAATCTGGCCGTCGGTGTTTTCCTTGTCCCCTTGCTTGCCGCGCATTAGGAACATGGCAACCAAAACGCCCGCTATGGGAAGGATGCAATGCCAATGGCTCAAAAGAATCTGCATGTGACACCTCTTTTCTATTGGGCCCCCGTATGGCAGCTAGCCCCATTGTATGTTTCCTGGGGATAGATCAAGGTTTCAAAGGCTTCCGCCTCCGCCCTTATCTGCTCTTCATCGATGGATCCCAAATCTTCAACCACCTTCACATATCCATAAAAGGTGTTGTCGCCGTTAGAAAACTCGAACGCTTGATCAGGCAAAATATACAGAGGGTTCTCGCCTGGCAAAAGCAAAATGGCCGAATTGTAGTTTGGAACCAGAAAGTAAGAGTTGTCAGGGCTCTGGGACTGGTTGTTGACCAGCCACTCCACGTCCAAGCCCTCTTGGACTACTATGACTGCCGGGCTATAGCCTTCATCAGTCAATTCCACTTTGACTTTTTGAACATCAATAACTCGTCCGCGGACCTCAATGGTTCCCATCTCGGCAATCCCCAATTCGGACGCGTCTATCTTCACGTTTGCGGGCAATATGTCATACGGAGAGAGGGATGGATCATCCTCGTAGTAAAAGTCTTCGGGTTCGGAATTTGATGATCCCGCCTGCGCGTACTCTGCGGGCTTTTCGGAATCAGCGCTTTCCGTTGGCGCGTTTGGGTCATCCACTACCGTAATGGAGCTTCTGATCATTCCCATCCAGCAGCTATACGCAAACTTGCCAGCCGTAGTCGGGGTGAATTCGATTACGTTTTCGCCAAGCTTGAACTGGTGCTCGATATTGTACTCAGGAATTATGATTCGGTTGTTGCAGCCGTTGATGCTTCCTTGCGGCGCCTCAATTACCCATTTCACTGGCACGCCCGCTGAGACCGTTATGGCGGGGTACTTTCCTGACTGAAGTGTGCTGTTAACGGTTTGAACTCCGTTAGAGACGTTAGTGTTTGTAGCTTCTTCCGTTGTTGCCGCCAGGCTTGGGATGGATCCCAAAGAGAAGCCCGACAGTGTCCAGCCTTGGGTGAACATGGACAATCCCAGAAGGACAACAAGCGCGGCGCCAGCTGTCATGACATTTCTTGTAAACTTCTTTCCAAGAACAGTGGTTAGCGCTCCAAGCCCGAACATCAAGGGAACAGTTCCAAGGCTGAAGGCAAGCATTGACAGCGCTCCGGAAACCACGCTTCCTGTTGAAAGCGCGTATATCTGCATGGCCTGCAAGGGGCCGCATGGCATAAGCCCATTTAGGAGCCCAACTAGAAATGGGCTGTTAGACTTTCTCTTTTGCCTATTGACTTTTCTTGTAATAAATTTGGGCATTCTGGGAGTAATCTTGTGGAGCCAAGGGAAAATCCCTAGCATGTTGACTCCCATGATAACCATGAAAACGCCTGCTATAAGCTGAATCGCCCCTCTAAAGGCGCCGGACGGCGTTACTACTGAGCCTAGCGCTCCAACCACGCCGCCTATTACTGTGTAGGAGGCCACGCGTCCTGCGTTGTAAAGAAGGCTTGGGCGAAGCGTTGAGGCGCTATCGCCTTTGCGGGCTGACTTGGGAATGCACTGGGACAGGTTTATTCCTCCGCACATCGCCACGCAATGGACAGAAGTGAGAATTCCTATGATGAAGAGCATCGGGTAGCCCATGCCCGCTTTCGCTTCGGGAAAGAAGTTGAAGAGCTGGCCAAGACCCATTTGGTTCATAAGCAGGAACACGCTGGCGACAAGAATAAGTATCGCGCCCGCGTTCGAGTTGGCAGTTTGCGCCTTGCCTCGCTTGATAATGGGATCATACCCAAGCTTGTCGATTATGGTCTCTATCTCGACAAGCGTTATGATGTCAGGGTCGAATACTATTGTAGCGCTCGCCGCGCTCAGATTTACCGTCGCCGACTCAACCCCGGCTGTGTTTTGAAGCTTTCTTTCAATCTTGCTTTGACAGCTGGCGCAACTCATGCCGCCGATTCCAATAGTCCTTGTCTTCATTGAATCCATGCAATATCACATCCTCCAATCCCTTGACTGGCATATGCCAACAACGCTCAAGTCCAGGCGGGCCCGCTTCCGCTTAGCAAAAGGCAGACCCAGTCTTTAACGATCAAGCGCGAGCAAATTTCTTTTATGGATCTAAATCAAAACCTAAATCAAATTTTGATATGCGCCAGCGAGCCCATAGCCAGGCAAGCCCGATCCGCTAAAAGCCTATTCCGTTCCAACTGACGAGCGCTAAAATGCCGAATTTTCGTATCACGCCCGCCTTAAAAGCCAGCCGGGCCGCTCCCGATAACGATAAGAAAATTCTAAGCTCGCAAGCATCGCATGCGCTCTCTTTGAATCTTATTATAAAAGATGAATTTGTAGAAGATATGTAGGCAGAAAGCACTTCAAAAAGAATTTGCTGGAAAGAAGCTTCTGAAGAATCTGACGGGAAGGATCTGTTGGAAAAGCGCTTGCTTGAAGCTATTTGTTGGAAAGAACAAAAGCGGCCTGCTGTGAGCAGACCGCTTTGCGCTTAAATTTTAGCCGTAATTCTTCAAGGCGCTTTCGATGATGGCAACGCTTCTTAGAGCGTTATAAGCTTTTCAAGCCTCTTTTGAGGATAGACGCTCTTCTTGGCGCATATCACGAAATTTTAAAGCGCCGAATAGCGTTTGCCTAATTCTGGCTGCTCTCTTTATATATAGAATTTCAAACCTCTTGCGAGGTTAGCAAACCTGCTTAAAATCATATAGCTTTCAAGCCTCTTTCGATGTTTAAGTGCAGTGCTATAAAAGGCTCTACCATCAAGTTTGAAAACAGGGTCTTCTGTATGTTCCAAATCTCTTTCGAGAATGTTTGCCAAATCTTCAAAGAGCATGAAGTTGGCTGGATTTTCAACTAACTACGATAAAATGGAATAGAAAGTTTTATTTCAAATCTCTTTCGAGATCAGCCTTGGCTGGATTGTCTACTAACTACGATAAAATGAAATAGAAAGTTATATTTCAAATCTCTTTCGAGCTCAGCCTTGGCTGGATTTTCAACTAATTTTGACAAAATGGAATAGAATGTTTCGTATCAAATCTCTTTCGAGTTCAGCCTCGGCTGGATTTTCTACTAACTTTGATAAAATGAAATAGAAGGTTTTATATCAAATCTCTTTCGAGTTCAGCCTTAGCTGGATTTTCTAATAATTACGACAAAATGGAATATAAAGTTTTGTATCAAATCTCTTTCGAGATCAGCCTTGGCTGGATTTTCTACTAATTTTGATAAAATGGAATAGAAAGTTTTGTATCAAATCTCTTTCGAGATCAGCTTTGGCTGGATTTTCTAGGTCCTTCGATATGGAATTCAGTGTTTTATATCAAATCTCTTTCGAGTTCAGCCAAAGCTGGGATTGCCATAAAAATACATGTTCGCCAGGCTTTTCTTGAAACTTGGGGACATGCCCTTATTATAAATCAATCAGTGGCTGATGTCAACAGTGATTTTGAACAATCGCTCCCAATTTTTCAATATATTTGGAGACCTCTTTTCGCTTATAAACATGCACGTAAGAAGGGTGGTGTACAGGCGCAAAGCTTACGTTCTGGCGCTCATAAACCTTGTATTCAAAGCCATCGAATTTTTCAAATTTCAAAGAAAAAAATTGGGCTACCGCTTCCGCAACCTTGCTTCCGAGCAGGAAAACTATTTTGGGACGCAGCGCTTCGATCTCTTTTGCTAGATTAGGGGCGCAAACATCCATTTCGATTTTGCTGGGATATCTGAGCTTGCCGCTATCGTCTAGGGGAAGGCACTTTACCAGATTTGTTTTGTATGCAGTAATACCCCCGCATTCACTTTCAAGTGCAAGCAAGATTTTTCCTGAGATCGCACCTGGAGACAAGGGCTTCTCGTCTGCGCTGGCAACTTTTTTCGCTGAAAGCCCAACGAAAAAGACATCGCACTCTTTCTCGTCATCCAAAAGCGGCGGCTGGTTCATGCGCAAGCCGCACTTGCCGCATGTTTTGATGCATTCAAGCATGACTGCCTCCTCACAAGCCAGGCGATTCTGCCATTTGACTTTATTCCCTAAAATGGGCTATCATAAGAGCATATCCCAAAATTAATTTATTGCTTGCGAAAGTCACGCGTAGAAGCATCGCAATGACTTTCGCTACGCCAGAATTTTGGTATATGCGCTAATATCACGAATTTTCGGAGGGACGCATGCTTCTCACAAAACTCAACTGCACAGAATCGCGCGACCAATCGCGCTGGTCGCTTGTCGGCCTTGAACTGGGAAGCCTGAACCTGATTGCCGGAAAGAACTCCAGCGGAAAGACAAGCGCCATAAGCCGCATAATCCTGCTGTCCAAGTCGGTGCTTCAGCAAAGCGCCGAGTCCCCTATCAGCTTCGAGGCCGAGTTTGAGGATCAGGACGGCTTGTACCAATACAAGTCATCCATCAATGCCGGGGATGTCACCGAAGAGCTTTTCTTTGACGGAGCGGCTGTTGGCGCTGGAGCAAGCCCTTGGGCCAAACTTCGCGCTTGGGCGCAGGACTTGAAATTTATGGATTTCGCCGCTTTGGATCGCAGCCAAGCCAGCGTTTGGTTTGCCGAGGGCGAAAAGTCCAACCCAGGCAAAATGGAGGGCAGGGTCTTGCGCATTTGCGAGACGATAGGCTTGAGCTTCTCTAAGATTGGGCTTGATGAATCAGGCGAGCTTTACGCTGTGGATCACGCGCTTCAATTTGCAATGCCAGCCCTTTCGCAAGGCGCATACAGGGCTTTGGCTCTTGCAGTCAGGCTTGCCAGCTTCCCTGAAGAGAGCCCGCCAAGCGCCCTTTTAATTGACGACATTGGGGAGGGGCTTGACAGCGACCGCTCTCAAGGCATAGCAAGGCTTCTTTGCGGCATTGATTCATTCCAGGTAGTCATGTCCACAAACGACCGCTATATCATGAACCTAATCCCGCTAGAGCACTGGCAGATACTGACCAGGCATGGCGGTGACTGCCACGCTGTCAACATCAAGAATTCGAGCGAGCTGTTCGAAGGGTTCCGCTACACAGGGCTAGCTAACGTGGACATCCTTTCGTCCGGCTTTTTAGATCGTCAGGAAGGCATACTGTGATAAAAATCGCCATTTTCGTGGAAGGGCAAACAGAGCTCATCTTTATCGCCAGGCTGGTTGAGGAAACCCTTTCGCGCCAAAGCCGCCCTGCGATCAGGAACCAGCTGTTCGGAGGGCGCAACACGACCATTCTGGAAAACGACACGCATTACGTGCTTATCAATGACTGCGGGGGCGACAACTCGGTCAAGGGCCGCATACGCGACAACTACCCAGCGCTTGTCAGAGAGTCGTATGTCTGCGTCATTGGGTTGCGGGATCTTTATCCTTTGACTGACGCCCAAAGGCTCAGGGACAGCCTGCAAGAGGGGCTCCCCAAGAGTGGCTGCGTCTTTGCGCAAATCTTTCTTGCCATCAAAGAGATCGAAAGCTGGATGATAGCCGAGGATCGGCACTATCTTAAGATATCAAGCGCTCTTGGCAAGGAGCTGGTAAATTCCATCGCTGGCATGGATGTATTTTCAGAAAGCACAGAGATCCTGCCTCACCCTGCGCAGACTCTTCACAAAATCTACCTGGCCGCAGGAACGTCGTACAAAAAGAGCGCCTGGCAGGTGCAAAGAACTGTTGACGCTATAGACTACGAATACTTAAGGGGCCCTGTTCGAGAAAGGATTGAAAGCCTGGACTCCTTTCTTGAATGCTTGGACGGATTTCTCTGCGCGTCAGAGGCTCGCGCTTGACGCGCGGGCAAGTTAAGGCCCGCGCTTTCGCGCGGGCAAGGCAAAAGCCCGCGCGAGCGCGGGCAAGGAGTAGGCCCGCGCTAGCGCGGGCAAGGGAGTAGGCCCGCGCTAGCACGGGCAAGAAAGTAGGCCCGCGCGAGCACGGGCCTCTAATTTAATGCGCAACAGCCTCTGTGCCCTCTGCCTTCACCTCACTCAGGCTTGGCTGGTCGGACAGCTTGTTTCGAAAGGCGCTAAGCGCCAGCGGTATGGCTACCAAGAATGTCAGCCCGTCAGCTATAGGCGTCGCAATTTGTATTCCAAAGATGCCTAGGCTTGGCACAAGGAGAAGCAAAAGTGGAATCAAGAACAAACCCTGTCTTGCAAAGGCCAGGATGCTTGCGGGAACAGCGCTTCCTATTGACTGGAGCAAGAAGCTGACAAGTAGAACATAGGGCACAAGCGGGATGCTAAGGCACTGGGCTTTGACAGCGAGAGCGCCTATTGTTACTACGTCTGGATCCCCTGTGTTGAAAATGCCTACGAGGCTGGGGGCAACGAAGAACGCGACCACTCCTACAACCAGAAGTATGGATGTGGACAGCACGAGGCAGAACTTAAAGGCCTTCTTAACCCGGTCATAGCGCTTGGCGCCAAAGTTGAAGCCGCAGATGGGCTGAAAGCTTTGCCCGAATCCGATAATGGCAGCGCCCGCTATCATAAAAAGCCTGCTTGCGATGGCCATGGCTGCTATCACTGCGTCTCCATACACTCCGGCTGAGCGGTTCAGGAACACTGTCGCAAGGCTTCCCGTAGCCTGGCGCAGCAGCGAGGGAGTTCCGCCTTTCGCGGTTTCTGAATACACGCGCAAGGACGGGTTGAAGTTTTTGATAGATATCCTGATGTTGCCGCCGCGCCTGCAGCCTACAGCAATAAGAAGCACAAAGCTGGCCGCCTGGCTTAGCATCGTGGCAAGAGACGCTCCGGCCACGCCTAGATCAAAGACAAAAATGAAAAGGGGATCAAGGCAGATGTTCAAGACCGCCCCGGATATCATGCCTATCATCCCAAAGAACGCGCTTCCCTGATACCTCAGGATATTGTTCAACATGAAAGACGAGACTATAAAGGGCGCTCCAATAAAGATGTAGCGCAGGTACTCCTTGGCGTAAGGCAGGATTGTCTCTGTTGATCCCAGCGCTATCGCAAATGGCTCAATAAATATGAGGCCAAGGATTGTGATTAGCAACCCGCAAACGACGGCAGAGAAAAACCCTGTTGAAGCCATCTGCTCCGCCTCTTTTATCTTCTTGGCCCCAAGCGCGCGTGAAATGAAATTGCCAGCGCCATGGCCGAAGAAAAAGCCGATGGCCTGTATTATCGCCATCAGGGAAAAAGACACCCCGACAGCGCCTGTGGCGCTCTTGCCTAAAGAGCTCACAAAATATGTATCCGCCATGTTGTACAGCGCTGAAACCATCATTATCGAGGTGGTTGGCACAGCGAGCTTGCACACGAGCATGCCGACTGGCGCTTCAAGCATCTCCTTCCTCTTTTTCTCCGCTGTTTCCTGGTT
>JAISWZ010000669.1 GCA_031270945.1 Clostridiales bacterium
TTGGCTTTGCGCCTGAACATGGCGAAGCAAATGGCAAAAAGGGCGATAGCAAAAATGTCCACAGGGATCTCCTTGCCTTTTAGCCAAAAGACTTCCAGAACATAGGATACGCCAGCGGAAGCGATAAGACCTGTCACGCAAGGGCGCAGCCCCTTTAAGATCCCTTCAACCGACTTCAGGCTCTTGTACTTTTGGTAGATAACAGCAAATATAAGGCTGATGCAGCTAGGCGCTGTGACAGAACCCAGAGTTGCGCAAACAGCGCCCGGGAACCCAGCCATCTTCATCCCCACAAAAGTGGCCGCGTTTATTGCGATAGGGCCTGGGGTCATCTGAGAAATGGCTATCAGGTCATTGTACTCTGACGGGGTCAGCCAGTGGTTCCCCTCTACTATTACGCTTTGTATCATGGGAAGTATGGCGTACCCTCCTCCTATGGAGAATAGGCCTACCTGGAGAAAGCTGAAAAACAAAAGAAGATAGATCATAGGCTCTTCCTCCTGGCTAGCCAGGTGCGAAGAAGCCCCAAAGCGGCCGCCGCCAAAAGCGCCAGCGCCGCGTTTAGCTTAAGAAATAGCACAGCCGCGAAAGATGCAGCAAGCACAACGTATGACCAAATGTCCTTTTCCTTTGCCACCGTTCCAACCATTGTATATACCGCGTCAGCAAGAAGCGCCGCGACGGCTGACTTCATGCCCCAGAGGGCTGAAGCCACATAGCGGTTGGATCTAAATGCCTCGTAGAATACATAGACAACTGAAAGTATGAGAAGCGGAGGAAGAATCGTTCCTGCCAGGGACGCAAGCGCCCCCGCTAGCCCAGCTATCTTATGCCCCGCTATTATGGACGTGTTGACAGCTATTGGGCCTGGGGCGGACGACGCTATCGCGATCATGTCCAGCATCTCCGCTTCTTCTATCCACTTCATCTTCTCCACGTGCTTTTTCCTCATCAGTGGCACTATCACATACCCTCCGCCCAAGGTTAGCCCGCTGACTGAAAGAGATAGCAGGAATAGCTTGAGGCATTTCTTGGTTTTGGTCATGTCGCACCCTCGCGCTTTGAAGATCTTTATAATTTATTGCTCTTTCGTTGATTGCCGATGAGCCTGAGTCTGGACTTATCGGGGGTTGGCCACCAAGATGAGTCGATTGCGGCTCATCTTGGTGGCTTGATAATTCTTTATGAACCCCAGCCCAGAGGGCTGGTGCGTGGTGATGCTTTATGCAACCTGGTGCGTGATGGTTCTTTAGGCACCCCAGCCCAGAGGGCTGATGCGTGATGATGCTTTATGCACCCCAGGTTGGAGCCTGTTCCAGGCTCCAACCTGGTGCGTGATGTAACTTTAGGCACCCCAGCCCTATGGGCTGGTGCGTGGTGATGCTCTATTTATAGCACCAATCCGCCCGTATGGCAAGAGGCATAAAGCTTTGCCTCTAAATCTTCGCTCCAAACGCTTCGCGCTTTTCCAAACCGCTCCGCCCTTTATAACTTCGCAAGCTTTTCTATCAGCTTCTTGCACATCGGAAGTATTGCGCTGGATCCTCCTGCGTTTTCCACTATGGCGCAAAGGGCCCACTTGGGGTTTTCGTAGGGGCCGAAGGCGACAAGCCAACCGTGGGTCTGGTTGTTGGACGTTTCGGCGGATCCGGTTTTGGCGGCTATATCTATGCCTGAAACGGCGGCCTTGGTGGCGGTGCCGTAATCGACGGCGCTTTTCATCATCTGGGACAGGACGTTGGATTCTTCTTGGGTGAAAGGGGTGGACAGCATGGATGGCATGCGCTTTGTATGGCTCTGCCCATTGTAGGAAACGTAGTGGTCAATGATGTAAGGGGACATCATGATTCCGCCGTTGGCGACGGAAGATGCTAGCAATGCCATGTGAAGCGGAGTGGCCATGGTTTTGCCCTGCCCAATGGATGAATCCAGGATGTCTCGTTCCAGGGAATTCTTGTCTAGCTGGAAGCTGGAGATGCTAGCGTCCAGGTCAAAGGGAATGGCGGTGTTAAACATGAGCTTGTTGGCGGTTTCTGAAAGCTTGGCAGGGCCTACTTTTAGGCCCATCGAAGCGAAGTATATGTTGCAGGAAACCGCGAACGCGCTTTCCAGGTTTACTGTTCCATGGACATTCTTGTTGAAGCAGCTAAGTTTTTTTGAGCTGAAGATCTGGGTGCCCTCGCAATTGACAGTAGTGGTTTTGGCCTCCGGGATGTTTTCCAGGATCGCGACTGACGTCGCGATCTTGAAAATCGAGCCCGGCGGGTATAGGCCCTGCGCCGCCCGGTTTAACAGCGGGCTTGTGTCCGCGTCCTTCGAAAGCGTTGCCCAGTTGGCGCTTGCCTCGTTTGGGTCAAAGCTTGGTGCCGACACCATGGCCAGGATCTTTCCCGTTGACGGCTCAACAATCACTACCGCCCCTTTCTTGCCCTTAAGCCCTTCGTAGGCCAGCGTTTGGAGATCTGAGTCGACAGTTAGAACAACGCTGTCTCCCTTTGGCTTCTTCTGGGTGAAGAGGCCAGTGATCCTCTGCACCATCTCCAAGCTGGCCTTTTGAAGGCGAAAGTTCGCTTTCGCCTCTACAGCGGCAAATCCCGCCCGCTGGTAATCAGCGTACCCTGTTATGTGCGCCGCCGCCTCCTCCAATGGATAATGCCGTTCACCGTTTTCTGAATACGCCAAGAAAGCCCCGTCCGCGCTTAGTATATCCCCTCGGTCGATTGCGGTCCTGTCTATCAGAAGTCTTGGGTTTAGGCTTGAAGTCGAAATGGCTGGCGCGTCCACGGCCAAAAACTTGGCCAGGTAAGCCGAGAGCAGGGCAAAGAGCAAGAACAGCAGCCAAAAGACCTGCCGCGTGTTCTTTCTCATCTCATTCATAGCCCCAGCTGCCTCTTCGCCAGCATATCCGCCTTGTCGTTGAACTTGTCGCCAGAGTGGCTCTTCACCTTCCGGAACCGTATCTCCACCTTTTCCCTGGAGTCAGCGCAAAATTTCTTGTACGCCATGGTTCCAGGAAGGTTTGTCTTCCAATCTCCATTGGCCCAGCTGCTTACTCCCTGGTAGTCATGGACTATCTCCACACTTTTGATCCCATGGCTTATGCAGTGTTCTATCGCCGCCTGAGCTCCGCTGATCTCTCCTCCAACGTTGTTCATGCTATTCAGGCTTTTGTCCAGCACCTGTCCTGACAAGGAGGTTTCCTCTCCGTCATGGAACAGCACGACCCCATACGCTCCCTTGCCTTTGTAAAAGCTTCCGTCAACATACGCGACAGCCTCCGGCAAGCTTTCCGCCTTGGCAGGCGCAAGGACAAACGCTTTCGCCTCTTCTTCCGTGTCAAACTTCTTGAACTTGCTTCCAGGGCACTTGTGCACCTGCGCCTTGCATTCAGCCCAGGTCTTGTATATCCCCGGCTTTTTTCCTATCGCTACCGCGTAAAAGGGCATGATGCCAATCATCTCCAGTGTGGCCTTGCCAGGCTCCGCCTGGCAAGGCAAAAGTGGCTTTTAAAGATTTTTTTTTTGGCGTAAGCGCCGAACGGAAAAGCGCTTGATTAATGCTTTCGCTCGAACGCCCGAATATAGGTACGCATTTTCTTCTCCAAAGCCTGCTTAAGTGTCAAATATCATTTCACAATCCACAAGAGCATATCCCAAAATTTCGCAAGCGCAAAATTCGCTCTGATAAGCACGCCACTGCCCAAATCTTCCGGCACCCCATAGTATAGATCAAGAAGCAAGGGCAAAACGCTTGAAATGAGCGAGACGACCCATGTTCTGCTCTATCATAGGAGGCGCCCATGACAGTAGACGTTTTAGTTTTTGGCAATTCAGGCCTTAGCGTCAGAGACTTGAAGACGCTTTTGACCGCTTTGGAGTATCCGGTTACCTCAACGGATATGTATGACGAAAGCACGGTAACAGCGGTTGTAGAGTACCAGAGGCAGTACCGGCGGCTGGCGACAGGGACGGTGGATGAAAACTGCCTGGAGGAGATCAGGAAAAGCGTTGCGCTACCCAAGGAGCCTGTGGAAATATACCCAGAGCTAAAAGTGGGAGACGAGGGGATAGACGTCCTCAGGATCCAAAAAGTCTTGGCGTTCTTGGGCTTTTACACTGGAGCGCTGGACGGGGTGTTCGGCCCGAAGACTGAGCTTTCCGTAAAGCAGTTCCAGTCAGCCAGCAAGCTGGATCCAAACGGAATAGTTGGAGACGAGACCCGGGAGTCCCTTGACAAGCACATAGCCATCATCCTTCTTCCCCCAAGCATACGCCAAGTCCTGAGAGAAGGGGATCAGGGCGAGATAGTTGAGCTTTTGCAAGACGCCTTGTCCAAGAGCGGGTTCTACACAGGAGATGTGGACGGCTTGTTTAGCTCCATGACCAAGAACGCGGTCGAGCGCTTCCAGAAGGCCGCAGGCATTACTGGAGAAAATGGGATAGTAGGGCCGAAAACCTGGGACGCGCTGGATTGGGAGGGATCCTCCGTGGCGGGATCTGGGGC
The DNA here is from genome assembly GCA_031270945.1 of Clostridiales bacterium. Classification (GTDB taxonomy): domain Bacteria; phylum Bacillota; class Clostridia; order Lachnospirales; family WQUN01; genus JAISWZ01. The sequence goes on from JAISWZ010000669.1 coordinate 4,504, forward strand.
GTAAACCCCAAAAAACCAAAACCAAAAACCCAGAAAAGCCGGCATGGCTGCCGGCTTTTCTGGCTGTCCTAGGGGTAAGTTTAACTCCACAGGGACTCGAAGAGCTTTTGGATCCGTTCCTTTCTGGTCAAGGTCTCCTCTAGATTTATTGTGTAGGAGTCGCCGTCTTTGTCCAGGACATCTCCGGGCTTGGCCTCCTTGGGGAGATCAGACTTGTTTACCGGCACTGTTATCCGTGTTTCCATGTCCTCGCATATAGCGAAGGCGCCTTCGAATCTGTCCAGCACGTATCTCAAATTTATCATCCGCTCGCTTGTCGAAATATTGTGAGCATATCCCAAAATTCCGAAATGGCGCCGGAAAAATCCTGGCGAATGCTTCAACTAGTTTGCTCGGGCTTCTGCGAGCAAACATCCGGATTTTTCCGGCGCCTCGGATATTATTTTGGGATATGCTCTATGATGCGGCTTCTTGGTCTGCCCCCGTGTTGTAAGAAGTCACCAGCTTCTTGCCGTCAGAGGTTATTGTTATTGTTCCCAGAAGATCTGTCCTGAAAACCTCAACTTTAGCTTTATCTAACTTAGCCAGGGTTTCCCTGTGGGGGTGCCCGTAGCTGTTGCCAGCCGCGCAGCTGATCACAGCCATGGCGGGGGTGACCTGGGCTAGGAAGTCATCGCTTGTGCTTGAGACGCTTCCGTGGTGCCCGATCTTTAGGACATCCACGTCCAGGTCAAAGTTTTTCGCTTGGATCTCTTTCTCAGACAAGGCTTCGGCGTCTCCTGTGAACAGGAAGGAGGTATCGTAGTAATCCAGCCTTGCGACTATTGAATAGTTGTTTACGTCCGCGTACTTTTCGTTGTTTGGGGCGAATAGCTGAAGCTCTATCCCGCCAGCCTGGATGGTGGTGCCTGGAACCGGGCGGTCAATGGTTAGGGACTTGTTCTGGATCGCCCTGAGGAGCCGCTCGAAGGCCACTGTCGTGGCTGAGGCGTTTGGCATTAGGATCTTTCCCACATCAAAGGCGTCTACTACGGCGCTCATTGAGCCCATGTGGTCAGTGTGGGGATGTGTTGCCACGCAGTAGTCCAGCTTCTCTACACCAAGGGACTTTAGCGCGTCAATCACAATGTTTCTCTTCTCGTATTCTCCTGAATCTATTAGTATGGCGTGATCCTCCAGCTGTATGAGCTCGCTGTCCCCTTGTCCTATGTCGATGAAGGTCACTTTCAGCAGGGGAACGATGTCCGGAACATCGGAGACAGGCTCTTCGCTTGGAACCTCGGTTTCCTCGGCAACGGAGGCGGGAACGCTGTCTGGGTCTTCGGAATCGGGATCCGCGTCAGGATCCGGCTCTTCGGCAACGCTGTCAGTCGCTTGAACAATCTCGGTTTCAGGCGGGTCGTCCTGCCCGGCATTTTCGCTCACGCCTATGAATATGCGGTATATTGCGATAAACACCAGGCATGCTATGGCTATTGCCATGTTGACGGTTTTCTTTTTCAGCTTCATGCACTCCTTCGCGGGCTTGGGCATGGGGCTCGCTTCGGAACCCCTGAGTAGGGGGAGAAGTGGCTTAGGGCATATCCCGGGCGCAGAAAAAGGCGCGATGATTTAGTGCGCGGCTTTTTCAAGCCAATGATAAATTTTGGGAAATGCTTCGAAATTTGGCATGATCCGACTGAGGCACAGACGGGTTGATTGCGGCCAAATCTTAAGCCTTGTCTTTATAAGTATACGCTGAAACCAAGACGTGCGTCAATGATCAGCTGGTCGGCATGGATAAGAGGGAAAAAGAATAGGCGGGGATAGGCTGGAAGGGATGATGAAAGGCGGAGGATGAAGGGTAAGCGGAGGATGAAGGAAAGGGCAGCAAATGAAAGGCTGGAGCTTGAAATGAGGCTGAAAAGGTGGAGGATAAAGGAAAGACCGGAGGCTGACCGATAAAAGATATGAGACCGCAAAAAGAACCCGCTAGCCAGACAGCGCCAGGATTTTGAAAAAGTGCGCCTCAGGTCAGCTGGGAGGTTTGGAAATAAAAATATAACTGACTAATCCCTGTAAACGCGGGAAAATGACCAAATGCAATAAAGAGTTCCGGTTTGTGCGCTAATGTGTCAAACCTGGAAAAGAAGTAAGTAGCGTCAAAAAGCGGAAAAAGGCAAACATTGGAGGAACTGTGATAAAGAAATTCACAAAATGGCGCAAAAAGGACGGGCCCATGACCACGCTGGAAAAACAAAAAATCGCTTGCGCTATTTTGCTTTTCGAACATGACATGGAGCCCGTCCATACTTGTTGCTTAGATTCGGCTGGCGCGTACTTATCAAGCTCAATCGCTGTTGCAATCAGCGAAGGAATAGTGCCCAGTGGAAGCTTGCTGGCGCTGTTGCTGCCGTATGATTTTGTGCCGCCCGGCTTCAAAGGGGCTGGCTAGTCCCTGCTATACCAGTGAGTGAAAAGCTGGCTTTTCGCTCAATTGGCTGATATGTATTTGGGGACATCACCTGGCGTTAGTGAGAGGCCGCTTTTGGCACATGTGGTAGTAATGGACGATGCATTCGTCCAGCATTGCGCTGAGCCTTAGCACGGAGGGGGCGTTGAGATCGTAGTTGCATCTTTCGATCTCTCTGTTGAGCCTCTTCCGGAGCTCGTCCATCTTATCAAGAATCTCTTCAGCATTCATGGCACACCTCGTTTGCGTTTCGTCGAATGGGGGGCTTTTGCGTGCCTGCGAGGGAAAGAATTCGCAGGGGGCGGTTCTCGCGGGAAAAAACCCATGTCCTCGCGAGCTAAGCGTATCCCAAATGGTAAAAAAGTCCGCGGCAGCGATCACGAACGTTGCTCATCCCAAAATTCGGGTGCGATGGATAGCGTTTGCCTAATTTTCGGGCAAATCGCCAGGTCCTAGAAAGGTTGCACGGCGGACCTTTGAGAGCCACAAATTTAATTTTGGGATATGCTTTTAATGAATTTTGGGATATGCTCACAGTATACATTGATCATTCGACTTGCACAACGCTTTTTTCTAAAGATATATAGCAATATAGCAATTATTGACAAATGGATAAATTATGATTAATAACGACACAGTTGAAACATGACTAAAATACAGTATCGAAATGAGTTGATGAACCGATTATTATTGTGTCATTTACGGGTAAAAATATTATGGAGATGACCCCTTGATCCGTTGAAATATTTATAGGAAGCAATTGTATTTAAGAACTTCCGTCAAATTGTTAACCTTATCTTTTTGCGCATTGTGAGTTATTTTGCATTAAAATCTGCTAAATCCAGCTTTTTCTTGCCTAAAGCGCCCCTTTGCGTGGGCGCTTGGAGCGCCCAGCGCCTTGCTTGGATGTTATAAGCTGGCGGCAGAAAAGGCAAATGCTGGATGAAGATTTGGGCTATAAACGGGTTGGCACTAAAGAGAATATGTTCTTTGAGGCAAAAAAAGAACGGGCTTTCGAGAATTTGAGTTTTATGAAGGCCGGAATCTCGGGATCTTTAATGCAAACCGCAGGACTTGCTTGGAAAAAATCGATAGGCGCTGGGAGCTTGCGGAAAAATCCCCGGTGAGGAAAAATCCTGAGAGATGAAAAATTTGCGGGAGAGGAAAATACGGAGGATCAGAAGCGCTGGAGAGTTGGAGCGCTTGGGATTTGAGAGCTTGTGTGAAAAGATAATCGGTCTAACGCGCTAGTGGCTTAAAGCCAATAGTCATTTTATCAAGCGTCATTGTCGAAAGGCTTCTGTCTTGCATAGACTAAAATACGCCAATCCCTTGCACGGAAAGCGGGGAGCAAGCGCGAAATCCCATAAATCAAGCGAGGCGAAAAAAAGATTGCAAAAGCCGCTTCTTTGTGGCAAAATGAGGGAAGACTCTGGCGCGGGCGGGTCTCGCGCGACAGGGCGGGAGGAGGCGTCGAGCATGCGGCTTGTTGACATGGTGGGAAATACCCCATTTCTGTATTTAAGCTTCCTTCTGGAAAGGAAGGGGATTGAGCTCTTCGCCAAGGCCGAGTTCTTGAACCCCAGCGGGTCTGTGAAAGACAGGGCGGCGCTGGCAATGATAGAAGACGGGATCGAAAGCGGGCTGCTGAGCAAGGGAAAGACAATACTTGATGCAACCAGCGGAAACACGGGCATAGCATATGCCATGATAGGGGCGGCTTTGGGGTACAAGGTCAGGCTTTACGCCCCTGAGAACCTCAGCCCGGAGAGAATGAGGATACTTAGGTGCTATGGAGCTGAGCTCATAGCCACCAGCCCTATGGAAGGATCAGACGGCGCGTACTTGAAGGCCAGGGAGGCGGCGCTTGCGAGCCCGGATCTGTTTTTCTATCCGGATCAATACAACAACCCGGCTAATCCACGGGCTCATTACTTGGGGACTGGGAACGAGATCTGGGATCAATCCGGAGGAAAGGTCACCCATTTTATTGCCAGCATGGGTTCTGCGGGAACATTTGTTGGATGCGCAAGGCGTTTGAAAGAGAAAAACCCCAGGATCAAGTGCGTGGCGGTACAGCCCAAGTCCCCGTTTCACGGGATAGAGGGGACAAAGCACATGGCTTCAAGCATAAAGCCCGGAAACCTGGATGAAAGCTTGATAGACCAGCAGGTGGACGTGACGACGGAAGAGGCGTATGAGATGGCAAGGAGGCTTGCCAGGACGGCTGGCATATTCGTCGGCATCAGCTCAGGCGCGAATGTCGCGGCCGCTCTGCGGCTGGCAGAGGGGTTGCCGGAGGGATCCTTTGTGGCTACAGTGCTTTGCGACACTGGCGCCAGGTACTCGTCTGACGTTTTTTGGGAGGCAAAAAAATGATTGCGCTGTCAAAGGAAGACTTGGAGAAGATCAGAAGGCATGCCGAAGCGGAGTACCCTTACGAGTGCTGCGGACTTTTGCTTGGCAAGGCAAGCGTTAACTCTCATGAAGTTCATGAGGCTGAGCCGGTGCCCAACACTTTCGAGGACGGCCAGCGCAAGCGCCGCTTCGAAATATCGCCGGACGAATTCTTCAGGGCTGAGATGAAAGCGAGAAGAAGCGGGAAGGAGCTGTTGGGGTTTTACCATTCACACCCCGACTGCCCGGAAGACGCGTCTGAATACGACAGGCTGCATGCGCTGCCTGTATACTCGTACCTGATAGTCTCAGTGGAAAAGGGAGTCTCTGCGGGGATTAAAAGCTGGGTGCTAAAGAGCGACAGGAGCGTGTTTGAGCAAGAAGAAGTGAGAGAAATATAAGAAATAAAAAAATAAAAAAAATAAGCAAAAACCAAAAAAGCTAGTGCAAAAAAACTTAAAAACGGCAAGAATTAAAGAAGGAGAGACATATGGCGACTTTATTGATACCTACGGCACTCCGAGCCTTCGCGGGAGGGCAGCCGGAACTGGATCTGGATGGAAGCACTGCTGGAGAGGTGATAGCCGCTTTGGCCTTGAAGCACCCGGAGATAAAGGAACACCTCTACGAAGAAAGCGGCAAGCTTAGATCTTTTATAAACGTCTACGTAGGGGACGAGAACGTGAAAAAGCTCCAAGGGCTTGACACGCCTGTAAAGGAGTCTGATTCTGTTATGCTTGTCCCAGCGATCGCTGGAGGGCGGAAATGGGATTGATTGATGAGGGGAGGCTTGAGAGCCTCTCGCATGAAGAGATAGCCAGGTACAGCAGGCATCTGCTTTTGCCTGAGATAGGGCTGGAAGGCCAGAAGCGGATCAAGGCTTCGAAAGTTTTGATCGTGGGCACGGGCGGGCTGGGGGCGCCTTTGGCGCTATATCTGGCGGCCGCCGGAGTTGGAACGATAGGGGTTGTAGACTTTGACTTTGTTGAAGCCTCAAACCTGCAGCGGCAGATCATACACGGGGTTCGGGATATTGGAAGGCCGAAGACCGCCTCGGCCAGAGACAAGATCAGGAGCATAAACCCCGGGGTGAAAGTGGTTGAGCACAACGTTGCCCTGACATCTTCAAACGCGCTTCAGATCATATCCCAGTACGACGTGGTGGCTGACGGGACAGACAACTACCAGACCAGGTACCTGGTGAACGACGCCTGCGTTCTGCTTGGAAAGCCTAACGTATACGGAAGCATCTTTCAGTTCGAAGGGCAGGCCAGCGTATTTTACTCCAAAGAGGGCCCATGCTACAGGTGCCTATATCCGGCCCCGCCTCCGCCAGGACTTGTTCCCTCATGCGCCGAAGGCGGCGTAATGGGGGTTTTGCCGGGAATAGTAGGCACGATCCAGGCTGGGGAAGTGATCAAGCTGATATCTGGGGAATCCCTGAAAGGAACATTGGTAGGAAGGCTTTTGCTGTTCGACCAATGGAGGATGAAGTTCAGGGAGCTAAAGCTAGACAAGGATCCGGATTGCCCAATTTGCGGGAAAAACCCCACCATTCACGAGCTCATAGACTATGAGCAGTTCTGCGGGCTGAAGCCTGAAACGCAGGAGATTTTATACGAAACCATTGAGCCGCTAGAGCTTAAGGCGCGGCTTGACGCGGGAGAAACCCTTCAGATAATCGACATCAGGGAGCCGCACGAGAAGGCTATTGCCAAATTTCCTGGGGCCAAGAGCATGCCGCTGGGGCAGGTGAAAAGGCGCTCAAGCGAGTTTGATCCTTCGATAGATACAGTATTCATCTGCAAGATAGGAACAAGAAGTGTTTTTGCCATACGGGCGCTAAGGGAAACGGGGTACGATGGGAAAATCTTTAACCTGGCCGACGGAATAAACGGCTGGGCAAGAGATGTCGACAAAAGTTTGCCAAGGTATTGACTCGCAGCCCTTGAGGCTTTATACTGATTTATAAGACATATATGTTTTGCTGATTTTGCCTGGAATATATGCGAGGCGGAGTTCCCCGCTGCAGCGGGGGGATTCCGCTTTGGAGAATCCAAGCCATATGGCAGGGTTCTGCCGCAAAGTGCGCGCCATTAGGCTTGAGCCTTGAGAAAGACGCCTTTTGGAGAATGCTCTTAGTCCTGAGCAAAATTGGCAATAATATATCTCGCAAGCCTTGCTGGCGTTAAATCAGCAAATCTTGGCTTGCGAGCATAAAGCGCATCCCAAGCTTAATTCCGGGGCTTGAAAAATTCAGGAATTAAAGCGTTCTAGGGATGCGACCAAGCAAGGTTTCATGTCCTTGGGGGCAATCACAGGAGGTAATGCAATGGCTGTTCACGAAAGACCTTACGAGATCAAGACGCTGACGCGCCAGGAAGCCTACGCTCTGGCTTCAGTCGAAAAGACCAGGCCGCAGTACGGAGCGCTCACGCCAAAGTGGCTGCCCAAGTTCATGGAGTTCAAGGGGCTTGAGTCTGGCATCTACCGCGTCAACAGGGTTGTCGAGGGAGAGGCGCCGCTGGATGTTCTTTGCAGCAAGGATCCTGCGAAGGTGGAAATACCGCAGGGCTATGTGCCTTACCAGACAAATCCCAGGGAATACGAGCTGGCTGGCATAAGCACCATCATAAACATTGACACAAGGGTGTCAGACGTCTACAGCGCGCCTTACAACCAAATCGACGAGCAGATAGCTCTGGCTGTGGAAAGCTTGAAAGAGAGACAGGAAAGCCAGCTAATCAACCATGACGACTACGGACTTTTGAAGAACGTTTCGGACGCATACAGGATTCAGCCCATAAACGGGGCGCCTACGCCTGACGATTTGGACGAGCTCTTGAGCAAGGTATGGAAAGAGCCGTCATTCTTCGTGGCGCATCCGAAGGCCATAGCAGCGTTCTTGCGCGAGTGCACTTACAGAGGGGTGCCTCCTGTCACGGCAGTGATCCATGGCGGGACTTTCATCACTTGGAGAGGGGTTCCAATCATACCCTCTGACAAGATGTTCGTTGACGGGCTTAAGAACCCGAGAGCGAAGACAGGGAAGACAAACATTCTGCTAGTCCGCACAGGAGAAGCCAAGCGGGGCGTGATAGGCCTTTACGT
>JAISWZ010000688.1 GCA_031270945.1 Clostridiales bacterium
AAGCAAAAGGCGCAAGCTTTCCAAAGCGCGCGAATGCTTTGGAGTTCCTTCCGACATGCTGTAGACAGTGCCATTTATCATTTCGGTTAGAGGTTCTTGCAAATGATACCACTTCTCCAATCCTGGAAATCTGTTGCGCTTGCTTTGAGCGCGCCTGAAAAGCCTGGGACCCCCGGCAAACGCCCTTTGGCGCTAGGGTTAGCTAGGGTTGCTCAGCGATATTATACCGCTTTTATCAAAGCTTTTCAACTTGCCTGGATCTCTGCCTTGGGGCAGGGAAAAGGCGGGAAGCGCTCAACGCTTGGATTTCTCGCAGCGCAGCTCAAGCTTCAGTGAAACACACAGCCTGTCCACGCGAGCTGTCATTTCTTATCGCCGCCCTTGATTTTCTAAAAAATACCTCTTTCCTTTTTAATCTTGTTATGATATCATGAAACAGTCCGCATTATGCGCTCCCGGATTTCTCGAAAGAGGTATGAAAATCCAAACATCTTAAGCGAACCGGCTTTGTTCACTCGAAAGAGTTTGAAATGTAAGCTTGCCTCGAAGGTTGACTCGCTATGCTATGGAATCAAGCGACCCGCCTGGCTATAAAGACGGGGCAAATTTGAAAAGCATGGACAAACGGATAAGGTTAAGATGCCCCGATTTGCATGAAGCTCCCCAGTATCATGCGGGCCAAACGGGGTAGCGCCCCTCATGTCTTCCCTGAAAGGGTTTTGAAATTCTCTGCGTTACATGTCACCACCAGCTAAGTGCTTTTCCTCGTCCATGCGCGGCAGTCCCTGCCGCAACCCTGAGTTAAACGTTTAACCTTCCGGTTGCGGCGCTCAAAACATATCCATTATGCCGCAACCCCAAGTTAAACGTTTAACCTTTCAGCTGCGGCGCTCAAAACACATTCATTATGCCGCACTCCAAAGTTAAGCGTTTAACCTATTTTCGATCCCCTTTCAGCCTTCCTATCCCCGCCAGAATTCCATTCACAGTCGCAGACCTTGTTTTAATAACCTCTTTTCGCCCAAACAAAAAGTTGCTCGCAAGCTTTCGCCTGCGAGCTTTATCCAGCACCATCACGCATGAGCATGCGCTCGCTTGCAAACCTGGCTTTTGCCTATGCTTTCCCGCGTCTTTGATGACGCTTAGCATATCCTTCTATCCCTATCGCCTTGCGCCCCTCCCCTGCCCGCTTCGGACAGGAACTCTTGCAGGCGCAGGCCCAAGAAGAAGTGACGCCAGCCAATCCAGCCAGCTGTTCCTTTGAGAATAGTTCATTTGGCTCTCCTCTCAGTTTGCGCATTCCCATGGCATATCCCAAAATTTGCGATGCTTGCCCAATGTTTACGGGCGAATTCTCGCGGGCTTGCCTATGATAAATTTTGGGATAATCTTATTTTTTTAAGGCGAAATCCTGGCGCTTTCTTTTCTTGCGCCGAAAACAGGCTTGAAACCGGCCTTTTCAAGACAATCAGTATATCGGCAGGCGCTCGATGGTTGATTAGGGCCTATTTATGGCTGCAGGTTTTTTTAAAGGGGGGCCGGGCATGTTACAGCTGTGCTGCAAATAAGGCTCCCATTAAAATCCATTCCCGCATTAGAGCCCCTTTGCAAGAAGTTTGTCGGGTTCATAGAGAAAATAGAAGCAAAAAGTTCTTTAATAATGAGACAGGTTAGTGTATACTGAATACTTGGACAGGCAACATGACTCTCACATGTATTAGTAAGTCAATAATATTTAGCAATTGGAAACACTGTTATGGAATCCCTGTAGCAATCATAACAGATTTTCTATCATCATTTGTTAAGTGTTACGTATCAATTTGTTTGTTTTATGCTAAGAAGCACATAATTATCATCACTATTTTTACCTTAACTACCGAAAACCAGGGGTTGCCCGAACGTTCGAGCGCCCACGCGCCCGAATTTATGTTCCCTGTTCGCTGGAAAGCCTTGTGTTTTCAAGCTTTCTGGCGTTGAGAATCATGTTGCTGGGGCAATGAGCAAATGGCATTCGAGTTTGGCACGAGTTTGGCGAGTAATTCCGGACATGGACAAGCCTCAAAGCATCGGGCCGCCCTTGCCGGGAAAGCAAATGACGACGAGCCGCGTCTTTTTTTGGCGTCTTGGCTCGGGCGAATTTTCGCAAAAAAGACTAGCAAGAAAATCCAACGCAGTTGAAAGAGGGCTTTTTAGATGATGCCAACATTGGAGAAAGCGCCCGCGCTTGAGAAGATCATAAAGCGCGATGGGCGCGCCGTCTTGTTCAAGGAAGAGAAGATCGCGGAAGCAGTGAAAAAGGCTTTCTTGGCCATAGGTGAGACCAGGCCATGGGAGTACTACAAATCCATAGCCTGCGAGGTGGCAATCCAGCTCAGGCTCAGGCGCATGGCAACGCCTGGCGTGGAACAGATACAAGACATAGTTGAAGAGATCCTGATCAGGCGCAATCACGCTTCAGCCGCCAAAGCCTTCATCTTGTACAGAAGCGAAAGAAGCAAGATGCGCGACATGAACAGCAAGCTGATGAAAACCTACGCGGACCTGACATTCCAGGACGCGAAGTTCAGCGACATCAAGCGCGAGAACGCCAACATAAACGGCGATTCCGCCATGGGTGTCATGCTCAAGTACGGCTGCGAGGGATCCAAGCATTTCTACAAAATGTTCCTCCTGGATCCAGAACAGGCCAAGGCGCATGCAAGCGGCGACATCCACATTCACGATCTCGATTTCTATGGGCTGACAACCACCTGCTGCCAGATAGATCTCATAAGCCTTTTTAACGGCGGCTTTTCCACAGGGCATGGAGTCCTAAGAGAGCCCCAGAGCATTCTGAGCGCTTCAGCGCTCTCCTGCATTGCCATACAGTCAAACCAGAATGACCAGCACGGAGGGCAGAGCATCGCAAACTTCGATTACGGGCTGGCCAAGTATGTCGAGAAGACATTTGCCAGGCACTACCTGGAGAACCTTTCAAAATCCATAGAGCTTTTGTCTGGCGCCGAGATGCTTCCTGTTTTGCGGGAAGCGCAGGAAAAGGTTCTTGAGGCTGGCCACAGGCTAAGGCTTGGAGATCCCGGGGAATACATGGAGCATGAGGCTGAGATCCTAAAAGGCGCCATCCCGGAAGGGTGCGACTTTGCCAAGTGCCAGGAGTTCTCGCTGAAAAACGCTCACGCCGCGACAAGGCGGGACTCATTCCAGGCCATGGAGGCCCTGATCCACAACCTGAATACGATGCACTCAAGGGCTGGCGCGCAAACGCCATTCTCGTCAATCAACTACGGCACAGACACGACGCCGGAGGGCCGGCTTGTGACAGAAAGCATTCTCTTGGCCCTTGAGGCAGGCCTTGGCCATGGCGAAACGCCCATCTTCCCGATACATATCTTCAGGGTGAAAGAAGGCGTGAACTTCAACCCAGGCGAGCCAAATTACGACTTGTTCCAGCTGGCTTGCCGAGTAAGCGCAAAAAGGCTCTTCCCCAACTTCTCCTTCCAGGACGCGCCGTTTAACATTAAGTACTATGTTCCAGGCCGCCCGGATACTGAAATTTCATACATGGGATGCAGAACCAGGGTAATCTCCAACGTATATGACAAAGAGAACGAGACTACCTACAGACGCGGAAACCTAAGCTTTACATCCATCAACCTGCCCAGGCTGGGAATCAAGGCAAATAGGGACATAGAAGAATTCTTCAGGCTTCTGGACAGGATGATAGATCTTTGCGTAAAGCAGCTTTTGGACAGGCTTGCAGTCATCTCAGCAAAGAAGGCCAAGAACTTCCCCTTCCTTATGGGCGCTGGGGTTTGGCTTGGATCTGAGAACCTGGGGCCTGAAGACTCAATAGCTGACGTTTTGAAGCACGGAACCCTTACGGTCGGTTTCATAGGCCTTGCTGAATGCCTCTGCGCTCTCACTGGATTCCACCATGGGCAAAGCGAGGAGTCCCAGCAGCTGGGGCTTAGGATCGTGTCCCACATGAGGCGCAGAATGGATGAGAACGCCGCAACCCACGGCTTGAACTTCTCCCTGATCGCCACCCCTGCCGAAGGCCTGTCTGGAAGGTTTGTGGAGCTTGACAAGAAGAGGCACGGCGTCATCCCTGGAGTCACAGACAGGGACTACTACACCAACAGCTTCCATGTGCCGGTGCACTACCAGATTTCCGCTTTTGACAAGATAAAATTGGAAGCTCCGTACCATGAGCTGACAAACGCTGGCCATATCACCTACGTTGAGCTTAACGGAGACATCTCAAAGAACCCGTTGGCCTTTGAGAAGATCATCCGCTACATGAAAGAGTCCGGCGTAGGCTATGGATCGATCAACCACCCCGTGGACAGGGATCCTGTCTGCGGCTACTCTGGCATCATCAATGACGTCTGCCCCAAGTGCGGCAGGACGGAGGAAGATCTTCCGTTTGAGAGAATCAGGAGGATAACGGGCTACCTCGTCGGAACGCTTGACCGGTTCAATGACGCGAAACTTGCCGAGGTAAGGGAAAGGGTGACCCACAATCTCAGAAAGCCTACGGATAGCAGGGATTGAAAGCGACTCAATAGTTGACGGGCCAGGGCTCCGCTTGGCGGTTTTCCTCCAAGGCTGCCCCCACAACTGCCCGGGTTGCCACAATCCGCAAACCCATGATCCGAATGGCGGCTACTCAGTCACATTCGGGGAAATACTTGAAGAAATCAAGCGGAATCCGCTCCTTGACGGAGTGACCTTCACAGGCGGAGAGCCTTTCCTGCAAGCAGGAAAGCTCACCGCCCTGGCAACGAGCATAAAAAGCCTTGGCCTTTCCATAATGGCCTATACCGGGTATACCTGGGAAGAGCTCCTGGAAAGCCCGGAGCGCTCCGCGCTCCTCCCCTGCCTGGATACCCTGGCGGACGGAAGGTTTGACATAACAAAGAAAAGCCTCGAACTTGCCTTTACCGGCTCCACTAACCAAAGGCTGATTGATGTGAGAAAAAGCCTTGAATCAGGACAAGTCGCGCTAGATCCCATGGACTTTCGGGTTTCCAGCATGGCGCTTAACGGCAGCGGGTGGTAAGATTTAAATTTATTTATTTATCATCATCTAAATGACCGCCTTCAAGGCAATTTGCGGCAAGCCAAACTCGTTTTTGGGCGCTTGCCAGCATAGCAATGGCCCCCTGCGTAAGCAGGGGGCCATTGCGTTTGGTTTTTTGTTTTTGGTTTTTTGTTTTTTATTTTTTTATTTTTTTATTTTTTTATTTTTTATTTTTTTAATTTTTTATTTTTTTATATTTTTATTTCAAAGTGATCGTGCTCGTCGCCGCATCCCATGAAACGCTGTACCCAAGCGCTTCCGCCGCGTACCTTATAGGGATGTACGTGCTGTCATTGTAGATGAACGCTGTCACGCCATCATCCATTTTTATGCTCTTCCCGTTCGCCATGTAGGTATTCTCGTCTATGGTAAAGTAGACGGATTTGCCTGAGAGCAAGCCGCTAGCCGTTCTGGTTCCCGCTTGCCAGCCCACCTCGGCGCCAAGGTAGCCCATGCATTCCCGGAATGGGTAGAAAGTCCTGTCGCTGAGGTTCAGGACTGGCTTAACCAGCTGGATCTTTTCGCCTTTGACGACCAGGTTCACCTTCATTTCTGTCGGCGCGGGCGCTGTCCCAATCTTCTGCACATAAAACTTCATGCCTACACTGTCGGTCAGCTTTCCCTCGCACGGGAAGGTTATCTGTTCCTTGCCGTAAGCGACATATCCCGTTGGAACCGGGTATGACAAGATCGTGTAAGTCCCCTTCTGTGTTACCGGACTTGCGTTTTCCGCTGTGGACACTACCTCTTGCACTTTCCAGTAAATGAACATGACTCTTTCGTTCTGCGCCATCGCAAGCCAGTCGTCAAGATTGTAGCGTTCAAAGAACAAGTTGTTGTTTAGCGCCTTGGTATACCACGCGCTGCGGTTGTTAACGTTCGCGGTGTACCCTTCCAGTCCAGTCATGGTGAGCACTTTGCCGTCAGGGCAAGAGATTTTCAACGGCTGGGTAATGTCAAAGTCTTTTGCTGTAAAGTTTATCCTCCCAATCTCATTGCCCCTGCTGTCCACTTCATAGTAGTACGCCCAATAGTTAGGTTCCCTGCCATTGCCGTCGGCATAGACGCTGACATTCAAGGATAGGGTTAGCGCGATGCAGAGAATTAGGGCGAAGATCTTTTTGGCTTTTTTCATGATTGGCCTCCTGGTTTTATGTTAGTTGCGTTCTCCATGGTGTCTTTAGTCAAAGAGGCTTATGTAGTTTTTGATTCATTCATTTGTTTCGAGTTTCGCTCCCAATAAATAGGGGCTGCTTAGTGCATATCCCAAAATTCCAAAAGTGGCGTAGCGAAAGTCATCGCGATGCTTCTACGCGTGACTTTCGCAAGCCATAAAATTAATTTTGGGATATGCTCTTAGGGCATGGGCATGCGGCAAAACGGCTTGCGCTTAGCGGCATTGCTTTGTGTCGGGGGATAAAATATGTATTTCTAGAACCCAGAGAGGCTGGGGAATCCGAGCATCCCAAGGCTCTGCAAAAAAATTATGTAATGCAAGAAAATTTATTTTTTCCAGTTGCGCATACGTTCCATCGTTCATGCCTGATACGCAAGCATTAAAAGCCCTGAACATGGCTTGTCCTTTTCTTTTCACTTCCTTTCACTTAGCGCTTTTCCCCCAACCCAAGCGGGAAATCTCAATCAGGCACAAGCGCCGCGCATAAATCCATCAAGCGCTCCTCACCTTCAATATGCAAATTTCCCCAAGTTCAATTATAAAACACTGAGCACAGAAAGCAAGAGATTTCGCATTTAAAATCTTGGCAATTTTTATCATTGATTGTCCTATTTGAAATGATGCATTGTGCGAAGTGCCGGATCTAAATCAGCTTCGCTTTCCCGCGATCATCCCATTTTGTGAAATATCTTGCGCCTGACTTGACGATAAGCATGTGCTATAATAAAATCAGATTGCTGTCAAAAATCCACCGCAAAAACACAATCACTGCTGCAAGATCAAACCAAATCCCTCTGAGGGCTTCTTTTTAGCAATTTAAAGCAGGTGATGCCATGCAGGTTAGGCGACTCAGCCTCAGGTCACGAATGCTGATGTTTTCCGCCGTGTGCGCTGTGGCGGCTTTGGTGGCGCAAGGCGCTTTGTTCTTGCGGTCATCTTCAGCCATCATCTGGCAGCAAGCGGAAGAGATCAGTGTTTCGGCGCTAAACAAGCTGCAGGAAGAGCTGTACACTTTTCACAAAGGCATAGAAAACAGCCTGATCCAGCTTTACAACCAAGAGAGGCTTATACTGGATCTGGCGGAGCTTGGGGCAGACGGCGACTTGGCGCTTCTCAAGGAGTCGCACGGGCAGACGGCGTTCGATCTTGCCCACAAGGCATTCGTGCCTTTGCAGAACGTCACAAGCTTGTACATATACGCGGGCTCTGGGCAGCTGTTCAGTTATTACCGCCATGCCCAAACGCCTAAATATTCCTATCCAGAGGATGCGCTGGCGGCTCTTGAGCCGGATCGGCGAGAGATGATAACGGACTACGTGGCGTCAAGCGAACGGGTGATGCTTTTAACCAGCGTTTCAAACGAAAGCCGGGAAGTGACTCTCATACGCTACGTCTTGAAGCTTTACGACGGAAACAGCTGTGTTGGCTTTGCGATCTGCGATGTGGATCCCAAGCCTTTTTCCCGCATGATAGAAAAATCCATGTATTCGGAGGGGCAAGCGATATGGCTTCAGCCAGACGGGGACAGGCCGGCGCTGATGCTTGGTGGGCCTGACGAGAGCCAGCTTCCCATGTTTGAGGCGGCATCACTATCCATAAAATCAAAGGAGGGGCTAAGCGGCGGACTTTTGAAAGGAAGGGACTACGCGCTGCACTCGGCTGTCGGGCAAAAGTACAACATGTCAGTCTACTCCCTGGTTCCGCGATCAGCCCTTGAGATGAACCAGCAAGCTTTGCTTTCAAACTCCCTTGTGGCGGCGGCTGTAATCGCGCTATCCTGCGTGGCCATGTTTGCGGTTTTGTCAGCTACGCTGACAAAACCCCTAACCTACATGGTTCGCACCATGAACGCGATTAAGAACGGCGACATTGGCTTGAGAATGAAGGAAATGGGCAATGACGAGATCGGGGAGCTGGCGGCTGAGTTCAACGAGATGCTAGACAATGCCGCGCTTTTGCTGAAGCGGGAGTACGACGCCAGGCTATTGGCCAATGATGCCAGATACAAGGCATTGCAGGCGCAGGTGAACCCGCACTTCCTTTACAATACGCTGGAAGCCATGAGCGGGATCGCGGCGTCCCAGGGGTGCCCTGACGTAGTGACCCTTTGCCGGGCTTTGTCAAACATCTTCCGCTACAGCCTGAACTTCGGCGCTCCGCTGGCTTCGCTTTCAGAAGAGATACTTCATCTGAAGAACTACATGTACGTGATGAACGCGCGGACTCTCGGGAGCGTGCAATTGGACATCACAGCGGATCCAGCGCTTTTGAAGTCGCAGATGCCAAGGCTGTCAATCCAGCCGCTTGTGGAAAACGCGATAAACCACGGCTTTCGCATAAAGAGCGAGGGAGCAAAGAAAGTGGCCATCACTGCAATTCTCTCTTGCGGAAAGCTGGCGATATCCGTTGAGGACAACGGGGCTGGAATGGACGCGGACGCGATAAACGCGGAGCTGTCGCTTCAGGCGGCTGACGCTCCGCCACAAGGCTCCATTGGACTAAGAAACATCAACGCGCGGATAAAGCTTCTATACGGAAATGAGTACGGCGTTGCAGTTGAAAGCGAAAGCGGGAAGGGCAGCAAAGTGACGCTGACTATACCGGCGATTGACCAGACGATATAGCCTCAGAGCTTAGCCAAAAAGAGGCGCAATCTAATGAGGTGCAGCCATGGAAAGAAGCAACCTTCGGGTTCTTGCGGCAGATGACGAATACTGGGCAAGGCAGAACATCAGGCTGGCCATTGACTGGGAGGCGAACGGATTCGCCTTCCTGGAGCCAGCTTGCGACGGGCGGGAGGCTCTTGGCAGGATCCGGAGCGAAAAGCCCGACATTGTGATAGCGGACGTGAACATGCCAAGCCTCTCTGGAACAGAGCTGGCGAAGATATGCCAGAAGGAGTGCCCTGACACCCTGTTTATCATGCTAAGCGGATACAATGACTTCAGCTTTGTCCACGCGGCCCTGGTTGCGGGGACAGTTGACTACCTGCTGAAGCCGGTGAGCCGGGCTGATCTTCTGAATGCGCTAAGATCCGCGTCTTCCAGGCTGAGAAGCCTGAGAGAGAACATAGGCTATTCCAGAAGCGCCATGGAGCAGATCCGGATTGAGCGATCCCTGGCTGATGACTGCGAGCTGTCAAAAGCTCTGGCGCCTGGCCCGCTTCCTCCTCGAATAGCGGAGTATGAGCTGGAGTTCTCCGGTTTCGCTCTGGCGCTATTCTACACCCCAAAGCTTATATCCGGGGTTTCTCCAAAGAAGCTGGTTCAGGTGAAAGATCTGCTTTTGCGGGAGTTCGGGTTTCAGAAAGCGTTCGCATTCCACAACTCAAACGCCGTTGGCGAGTTCGCGCTGGTATCCGAAGCTCAGCCCCAGGCGGTTGCTACTCATTGCGAGCGGGCTCTGGATCTGGTGTCCCGGGAGGCGGGACGGCCAGTCCTGGCCGCTGGAAGCGGCTATTACTACTCGTTTTCATCCCTGAAAGCCGCCTACAGCGAAGCGCGTACGGGAATGCTTTCATGCCCCTGCGGGGACAAAAACAGCCTAGCTTCTCCAAGGCCTCCCGCAAGAAACGCCATTGTCTCTCCTGAGATGGAAAAAAGGCTTGCCCATGCGCTTTCCGAAAGAAAGCGGGGCATGTTTGAGGACATGCTGTTTCGCGAGGCAAACCTGAACTTGGCAAGCATAGAAAGCTTTTCATACGGGGACGTCAGGCAAGCCTTTGAGACGGTCTGCTGGATGCTAAAGGACTGCGAGGCGCCACAGAAAGACCAAATGCTAAAGGCTGTTGACTCCTTTTTGTTTAACACAGCCATAGCCCTTTTGGAAGAGCTGATCGCCTTGCGGTTTATGGCAGGAACGTCCCATGGCGCTCCCGCGAAGGAGATAGCCGCGTTAGCCAAGGCTCACATTGACGAGAATTACGCGGACGATCTTTCGCTTGCGTCCCTTTCTGCCCAATTTCACATAGACCCGTCATACCTGTCCAGGGAGTTCAAGCGAGTGGTTGGAGAAAACCTGATGCAGTACATCGCAAGCGTCCGAATAGAGAAAGCGAAGGCCTACCTGAAGGCTGGGAAGCTTTCTTCAAGCGAGATCGCGGCGCTTGTAGGCTATGGCGACTATTCCTACTTCAGCAGGGTGTTTCGCAAGACCGCTGGCGAAAGCCCTACGAGCTATGCCGCAAGGGAAAGGGGTGAATGACGTGAAGTTGATTTTTAAGTTAGCCCTCTTGGTTCCTGTTATAGCTCTATCCGCATGCGCCCCCGCCAAGGCGCCTCAGTCCAGGCCGCCCCAAACTGTGCTTTCAGTCCTGTTTGGCCAGTCAAACTCTGATCCTGGCCTCGAAGACATGCTGACTGACAAGATCCGGGCGGAATTCCCGGAAGTCATGATCGACTGGGAAAGCGTAGACTGGGGCGACTACTTTTCAAGAGAGATGCGTGCGAAGATAGCATCTGGAGAGATCCCGGACTTGATAATAGGAAAAGCCCAAGACGTGGCCAATTACGAAGAGTACGGCTTTCTGCGCAGCCTTCCCGAAAGCCTGTCAGAACGGGCAAGCGCCCTGGCGCTCCCCAGCGTTTCGGTAAATGGAGAAGTGTACGGGCTCCCTTACAACGCCTGCTACCAAGGAGTGATATACAACAAGGACATGCTGGAATCCCTGGGCATTCCCGTTCCAGCAACAGCAAGCGCCCTGGATCAGGCGATAGCCGATCTCAAAGAGGCCGGAATCACTCCGTTTGCCGCTCACATGCAGGAGAGCTGGTACCTAGGCAACGTTACCATGCAGCTAGCCATGGGGCGGGTTTTCAACTCCAACCCAGCCTGGGGCAGCGAGTTCCGGGAGGGAAAAAGGGCTTTCGCTTCAGACGACGACTATCCGGCATGCCTGGAAGAAGTGAAAAAGATATTTGACAACACATGGCCTGACACCATGACTGTGGACCAGTATGAATGCGCCAGGCGGTTTGCCAACGGCGAGGCGGCCATGTGCGTCACAGGATCCTGGTTCATGCAAGCGCTTGGATCCATGAGCCCTGACATGAATGTAGGCATTTTCCCCTACCCCAACGAAGAGGGCACTGCAAAGCTCCTGTTTGAGCCAAACCTGACCTTCATGGTAAATGGGCAAGGCGGCAACCGGGATCTGGCGGTAGAAGTGGTCGGCTCAATCGCGGCAGACCAGAAGCTGGCAAAGGACATTTGCGACTTCACTCAAACCGAATCCCTCTTGAAAGGCGTAGAGTCAGATAGCCTGCCTCAGCTCAGAAGCGACATCACGGCTTGGATGCATGCAGACGTGACCCTGGGAAACAACCAAATGCTTTGGCAGTTCCAGTACTCGCTAGCGCTTAAGACCAGAGAATGGCTGGAAGGAGAGACTGTCTTTGGCGAGCTTTTGAGGTATGCGGATGACAACCGGGCTTTGAGTTAGAAAAATAGTGCGATTTTGCTCACTGGAGCCTGCGGTAAACGTAGCCATAGCCTTCGCAAGGGTTCCGGATATGAATTAAATGCAAAGCCAGCAACAAATATAGGATTTCAAAATCGTCCTAGTAAACAAGTCAAAAGAATCCTATCAAAACACCTCATTCTTTGGTAATATGCAATAGAAAACAAAAAGGGCGCGTTTCAAGCATATGCATGGCGAGAAAAACTCTTTTTCGACGCGGATCTTTCGAACCGCCAAAACAAAGCTGGAAAACGCCCCAAAGATGAGGATGTGCTATTTATGAAGTTGAAAAACCTGGCAATTGTCGGATTTTCCTTGTTAATTTGCTTGTCAACGCTTGCCGCATGTGGAGGCGGCGCCCAGCCTGCCGCCACTCAAGCGCCTGCGGCGGCCGCTCCTACCACCGCTCCGGCAGAACAGGTAAAGCTTCGCGTTCTGGCAGGGCAATCCACCACGGACAGCGGCATTGAAGACATGATAGATGCGGCTCTTGCCAAAAAGCACCCCAACATCAAGCTTGAATGGGAATGCGTGGACTGGGGCACAGACTTCCAGCCCAAGATGCAAGTCTACATGCAGTCCGGACTTCCAGACATAATGATCGGCAAGGCACAAGACGTTTCTACATACGGCGGGCTTGGGCTTCTGGCTGATCTGACCGGAAAGGCCTATCTGAACGAGGTTCTTGAGGCTTCGATTCCAGGCGTGACGCTTGGAGGAAAAGTTCTTGGAGTGACTTACAACGCGCTTTACCAAGGCGTCTACTACAACCGCAAGCTTTTCACGGAAAACGGGTGGACAGCGCCTGACACGATAGCAGATCTCCAAAAGATAATAGACGCGGCAAACGCAAAGGGCATAACGCCTTTCGCATCCCACATGGTTGACACCTGGTCAATCGGAAACGTTACAATGCAGTTCGCGGTCAATGACGTTTTCACAAAAACCCCGGACTGGGGCGACCAGTTCAGGCAGAGCAAGGTCAACTTCATAGACTCCGCTGGATACCGCGCTTGCTACGAGTACAACAAGCTGATATTTGACAACACCTGGAAAGACGAAACCTTCTCCCTTGAGCAAACCTCCTGCGACGCCCGCATGGTCCAGGGCAAGGCCGCGATGAAAGTTTCAGGGTCTTGGTCAATCCAGAACTTCCTTGACGTGGATGAAAGCTTTGACTTTGGCATTTTCCCGTTCCCGAACCAATCAGGAGACTCCAAGCTTCTCTTTGAGCCCAACATCACCTTCATGGCAAGCGCCGCCAGCCCCTCTTTGAGCGCTGTTGACAATGTGCTTGACATCATCACTGGCGACAAGGCTCTGGGAGTCCAGATTTATGACTTCACCAAGACAGCTCCCATGATCAAGGGCGCAACCCCGACATTCCCAAATCCCAGCCAGGCTGACATTGACAAGTATGCCGCGCAAGGCCGCATCCAGGACGTCAATCTAGGGAACAACCAGCTCCAGTGGGGCGGCTTCCAAGAAGAGAACGCCAAGGACATAGCGGAATACCTGCAAGGCAACATCTCCCTCGATGACGCGCTGAAAGCTTCGGATGCCCGCAGGGCCAACAGCAAAGCTTAGGTTTTTTGGTTTTCCCCCAAGCGGCCGCAGGCCGCTTGGGGAGGTTTTGCTTCTTTAGAGGCTCGCAAAATAATCAATCGCAAAGGGGGCTTTGGAGTGAAGCTGCATTATGGCAAAAAACTCAACTTCCAGTTCGCAGTCCTAGTTCTGCCAGCCCTTGCTGTCTTCACCGGGCTTCTCATTGTGCCCATGCTCCTAGGCTTCTACTATTCACTTACGGACTGGAACGGCATGACAACGGGCATGAAGTTTGTCGGGCTTGGCAACTACGCCAGGATCTTTGGAGACAAGTACGCGGGCGAGGCATGGAAGTTCACGCTCTCCTTCACTTTGTGGAACACTGTCATCCAAAACATCGGGGCTATCGCTCTGGCGGTGGCGCTGGACAGCGCGATCAAGCTTAAAAAGCTCTTTAGATCCATCTTTTTTGTCCCCTGCTTGATAAGCCCTGTAGTTGTCGGGTTTGTATGGCTCAAGATATTTGGCAACGCTCTTCCTGCGCTGTTTGAGTCCTTTGGGCTAAAGGCGTCAAGCGCTATGCTCTTTGGCAGGGGTGACACAGTTCTGGCTGGCCTGCTGATCGCCAACAACTGGCAGTGGATCGGCTACTGGGCTTTGATATACCTGGCGGCGCTCCAGTCAATACCAAGCGATCTGTACGAAGCCGCAAAGATAGACGGGGCTGGGAAAACCAGAACCTTCTTTGGCATAACGCTTCCGCTGTTAGCGCCCGCTGTGACGATTTGCGTTGTTGGCATCACTGTAGGATCCCTTAAGGTCTACGACCTGCTGGTCTCATCGACTAGCGGCGGGCCTGGCCGCGCGTCTTCGAGCATCATTTACTACATATATGACACCGCTATAAGCGGCCGCCAATATGGTTACGGATCCGCGCTTTCAATCAGCTTAATCGCCGCTCTTTTGGCAGTCGCGGCATTGCAGGCGGCGGCGCTTCGAAGTCGGGAGGTGCAGATGTGAAAGCGAAGTTCAAGGCCGAAACCCTGGGAACCCTACTGACCCAGCTCGCTGTCGTCATCGCTTCCATCTTCTACATCGCGCCGCTCTACATGATAATCAACTACGCCTTCAAGACCAAGCGGGAGCTGTACATCGGCAACCCGCTAGCCCTGCCTGAGAGCTTGAGCCTAGAGAACTTTGTCAAGGCTTTCGAGAAGCTGAAGATCGGGGTTACAATGTCAAACACTGTCTTGTACACCCTCTCTTCAGTAATATTGCTGGCCCTCGTGTGCGGCCCGGCCGCTTGGGCGATATCTCGCGCAAAGGGCGCTTTTTTCAAGTTTTCATACCTCTACTTCATCATAGGCATACTTATCCCCGCCCAGGCGCTGTTTCTTCCCATCTACGTCGTAGGCTACCGGATAGGGCTGGTCAACACCCGCATAGGGATCATACTGATGTTTGTCGCCACAAACATCAGCTTTGGGGTGTTTCTTTTGACCAGCTTCATGAGCACTGTGCCCATAGAGCTTGAAGAGTCAGCCAGAATGGACGGCTGCTCAGTGTACGGCACCTATTTCCGGATTGTCATGCCATTGCTGAAGCCCGCTCTTGCGACGCTGATTATCATGCAGTCATTTCAAATCTGGAACGACTACCTTATGAGCAGCCTTTACGTCAGCAAAAATGATCTAAAACCCTTGACTGTAGCTATACAGTCTCTGTTCTCCGCCCAGTCAAGCGACTACAGCACCGCGTTCGCGGCTATAGCGATCTCTGCTTTGCCTATTGTCGCGCTGTTTGTCGCCCTTCAGAAGTACTTTGTGAAAGGGATGACTGTAGGGGCTGTGAAGGGATGAGCGTTTTATTGCGAAACCGATTTCAAGAAAAAGTGCAATCAAATCTTCAAATATTTAGTGCATAACACGAAAAATTTCACGGATGCTTGAAAACACTGATGATTATAGCGTTTTCAAAAATTAAGAGCTTAAATTAAATTCATTTTAAATTTCCGGGAAATTTTCAGCTG